>NZ_JBIAVW010000025.1:0-120528 GCF_042894785.1 Streptomyces sp. NPDC001502 | reverse complement strand
GCGGCTTCGGGGCACTGCCGGAGCCCCGCCGTGGGGCGGGGACACGCCGGAGTGTCCCCGCAGGACGAGCGCGCACCACCGAGCACAACCGCGACATGCCGCACCGCGCGAGCCGAGGAGACACTCCGGCGGGGCACCGCCCCACACCACCCAGCCCCGCCGGCGCTTGAGGCGCACGGCCCGGGCCAGAACCCCGGCACCACCGACCCGCCGGAGCCGGCAACCCCGGCGGGAGCCGAAGGGCCGAGGGGCTACAGCGCCGCGCGCAGGGCCTGCGACAGCACCCCCGGGGCCTCGGCCAGCGAGGGCCCGTACCAGGTCAGGTGCCGGCCGCTGACCAGCGCGGCGGGCAGGCCCGGGAAGGCCTCCGGGCCGTCCTCGGCCGTGAAGCGGTACGGCTCGTCCGGGAGCACCACCAGATCGCAGCCGGCCGCCGCGAGTTCCTCCACCGGCACCCGGGGATACCGCTCCGGGTGTCCGGCGTAGACGTTGCGGACCCCGAGCCGCGCCAGCAGGTCCCCGGCGAAGGTGTCCCGGCCCAGCACCATCCACGGCCGCCGCCAGATCGGCACGAACGCGGTGAGCGCGCCGGCCGGCTCCACCCCGGCCCACGCGCGCTCCGCGCCGGCCGGCTCCACCCCGGCCCACGCGCGCTCCGCGTCCGCCAGCCACCCCGGCCTCCTCAGCCCCAGCGCCCCCACCAGCACCCGGTCCAGCTCCCGCAGCGCCTGCGGCAGGTCCCGGACCTCGGTGACCAGCACCTCCACACCGGCCGCGCGCAGCGCCGCCAGGTCGGGGGCCCGGTTCTCCTCCTCGTTGGCGATCACCAGGTCCGGCCGGAGCTCCGCGATCCGCCGTACGTCGGGGTTCTTCGTCCCCCCGATCCGCACCGCGTCGCCGAGGTCCCCGGGGTGCGTGCACCAGTCGGTGACCCCGACCAGCAGCCCCGGCGCGCTGACGGCCACCGCCTCGGTCAGCGAGGGCACCAGCGAGACGACCCGCCGCACGCCGCTCAGTGTCCCGGCGACGGGGGCTCGGAGGTCGCGTGGATGTGCTCGCCCACCGCGACGACCAGGATCCGGGTGTCCTCGGTGACGGCCCGCCAGCGGTGCCGCACGCCGCCGGACAGGAACAGCGCGTCCCCGCTCTCCAGCCGGTACGCCCGCCCCTCCGCTTCGACCTGGCAGGCACCCTCGACCACGTACATCAGTTCGTCGTTGCGATGCTGGTACTCGCGTCCGGCGTCCTGGTCCCCGGTGAACTCCATCGCGTGCAGCTGGTGGTGACCGCGCACCAGGGGCCGTACACCCGGGAACGGGGTGAGCCCGGAGGCGTCACCGGCCCGTACGAGGTCCACCGTGCGCGCGGTGTCGGAGGCGGCCAGCAGCTCTACGGCCGTGGTCTCCAGCGCGTCCGCGACCCGCTCCAGGGAGCGCATGCTGGGCCGGGCCCGCTCGTTCTCTATCTGACTCAGGAAGGGCACCGACAGGCCGCTGCGCGCCGACACGGCGGCCAGCGTGAGATGGAGCGCGCGGCGCCGCTTGCGCACGGCCACGCCCACCCGGAGCGGCTCCTTGCCGTCCTTGTCCTTGCTCTTGTCGTCCCTGTCGTTCAGCTTGCCGTCCATGCCATCGCTGCCGTCGGTGCCGTCCCTGTCGTTCATGTCGGGGCTGCCCTCCCCATGTCTGTCGCACATCGGTGTGCTGTAAGCACCTTACGCAGCAACCGCCTCCGGTTTCGCGTGCACGGCTCTTCCCGTACACATGCGCTCACTGTCCGTCGCGGCGCGGGCCGTCCGGGCGGCCCGGACACCCGCCGGGGTGCGTTGCGGCATCATCGACTCCGTGACGACACGACGCCTGATGCTCCTGGACACCGCCTCCCTCTACTACCGCGCCTACTTCGGTGTGCCGGACTCGGTGAAGGCCCCCGACGGCACCCCGGTCAACGCCGTGCGCGGACTGCTCGACTTCATCGGCCGGCTCGTCCAGGACCACCGGCCGGACGATCTGGTGGCGTGCATGGACGCCGACTGGCGGCCGCACTGGCGGGTGGAGCTGATCCCCTCCTACAAGGCGCACCGGGTGGCCGAGGAGACCGAGACCGGCCCCGACGTGGAGGAGACCCCGGACACGCTCGCCCCGCAGGTCCCGATCATCGAGGCGGCGCTGGACGCCTTCGGCATCGCCCGCGTCGGGGTCGCCGGGTACGAGGCGGACGACGTGATCGGCACGCTCACCGCCCGCGCGAGCGGCCCGGTGGACATCGTCACCGGCGACCGGGACCTCTACCAGCTGGTGGACGACGCCCGGCAGCGGCGGGTGCTGTATCCGCTCAAGGGCGTGGGCACCCTGCAGGTGACCGACGAGGCGTGGCTCCGCGAGAAGTACGGGGTGGACGGCCGCGGCTACGCCGATCTGGCACTGCTGCGCGGCGACCCGAGCGACGGCCTGCCGGGCGTCCCCGGCATCGGCGAGAAGACGGCCGCCAAACTCCTGGACGCCTACGGCACCCTGGCGGGGATCATCGCGGCGATCGACGACCCGAGGTCGAAGCTGACGCCGACCCAGCGCAAGCGGCTGGACGAGTCCCGGCCCTACCTGGCGGTGGCGCCGAAGGTGGTCCAGGTGGCCTCGGACGTGCCGCTGCCGGAGTTCGACCCGACCCGTCCGACGGCCCCGGCGCAGCCCGAACTGGTGGATGCGCTAGCCCATCGGTGGGGTCTGGGTGGCGCAGTCTCTCGCCTGAGCAGTGCGCTGCGCCCATGAGGTGATAACTTAGGTAAGGCTAAGTTTCATGGAGTCAGGGGAGTCACCGTGGCAGAAGGACGCGCCCGCACCGTCGGCACCGCCGTCGTCGTACGCACCGAGCGGCTGTCGCCGCACATGGTGCGGCTCGTGCTGGGCGGTGAGGGCCTCCGGGAGTTCGGCGCGGGCGAGTACACCGACCAGTACGTCAAGCTCCTGTTCGCCCCGGCGGGCGTCAGTTACCCCGCGCCGTGGGACCTGGACCGGATCCGCGCAGACTTCCCCCGCGCGCAGTGGCCGCGCCAGCGCGCGTACACGGTACGGAGCTGGGATCCCGCGCACCTGGAGCTGACCCTCGACTTCGTGGTCCACGGCGACGAGGGCCTGGCCGGTCCCTGGGCGGCGCGGGTGCAGCCGGGCGAGCTCGTACGCTTCCTCGGCCCGGGCGGCGCCTACGCCCCGGACCCGGTGGCCGGCTGGCACCTCCTGGTGGGTGACGAGAGCGCCCTTCCGGCGATCGCCGCCGCGATGGAGCGGATGCCGGCGGGCGCGCAGGTCCACGCCATCGTCGAGATCGACGGTCCGGCCGACGAGCTGAAGATCGCCACCCCGGACGGCATCGTCCCGATCTGGCTGCACCGCGGCGACCGCCCGGTGGGCGAGGCCCTGGTGGAGGCCGTCACGGCCATGGAGTTCCCCTCCACGGACGTCCACGCCTTCGTCCACGGCGAGGCCGGCTTCGTCAAGGACCTGCGCCGCCACCTCCGCATGGAGCGCGGCGTCCCGCGCGAGCGCCTGTCGATCTCGGGCTACTGGCGCCTGGGCGAGACGGACGAGGGCTGGCGCGCGATCAAGCGCGACTGGAACGCCTCGGTCGAGGCCGAACAGGAACACCGCGCGGCCGCGTAAAGGTTTCCCCCGCCGGTGCTTTCAGCCTCGCCGGCGATTGAGGCGCGGGGGGCCGGGGGCGGAGTCCCCGGCAACGGCGGCGCGCGCCCCACGGCCCCCGGCAGGACAATGACCCCATGCGTACGCTCTCCGCGCTCGGGGCAGCAGGGGCCGCGGTCCTCCTGACCGCGACGGCCGGCGCCGCAGCCATGGGCACGGCCGCGCCCAGCCCGCCCCCCGCCCCGAAGCCCCAGATCACGGACGCCGCCGTCGACAGGGCCGTCGCCCGCCTCGACCGCACCGTCGAGGACATGATGCGCCGCACCGGGGTCCCCGGCGTGTCCGTGGCCGTGGTCCACGACGACAAGGTCGTCCACATCAAGGGCTACGGGCTCCGCAGGACCGGCGAGAGCGCAACGGTCGGCCCCGACACCGTCTTCCAGATCGCCTCGCTGTCCAAGCCCGTCTCCTCCACGGTCGTGGCCGGCACCCTCACCGGCCCCCGGGAGTGGGACGACCGCACCGTCCTGCCCGGGTTCTCCCTGAAGGACCCCTGGGTCACCGACCACGTCACCACCGCCGACCTGTTCTCCCACCGCAGCGGCCTCCCCGACCACGCCGGCGACCTCCTCGAAGACCTCGGCTACGACCAGGCGTACATCCTGGACCACTTGCGCCTGGAGCCCCTCGGCGCGTTCCGGGCGAGCTACGCCTACACCAACTTCGGGTTCACCGCGGCCGCCGAGGCCGTCGCCCGGGCCAAGGGCAGCAGCTGGCAGAAGCTCAGCGCCGACACCCTCTTCAAGCCCGCCGGCATGACCCGCACGAGCACCGAGTTCTCCGCCTTCGTCAACTCCCCCGACCACGCCGCCACCCACGTCAAGAACGCGGACGGCACCTGGAGCCCGCGCTTCGTCCGCGACCCGGACGCCCAGTCCCCGGCCGGCGGGGTCAGCTCCACCGCCACCGACATGGCCCGCTGGCTGCGGCTGCAGCTGGCCGGCGGCACCCTCGACGGGAAGCGGATCATCCCCGCCGACACCCTCGCCCGCACCCACGTGCCCGCGATCGTGTCGCAGCCGGCCAACGCCGTCGGCACCACCAGCTTCTACGGCCTCGGCTGGAACGTCGGCTACGACAGCGCCGGCCGCCTGCGCCTGAGCCACTCCGGCGCCTTCGAACTCGGCGCCAACACCAACGTCACCATGCTCCCGCTGGAGCGGCTCGGCATCGTCGTCCTGACCAACGGCGCCCCGGTCGGCCTGCCCGACGCCGTGGCCCTGGACTTCTTCGACTACGCCGAGCACGGCAAGGTCTCCACCGACTGGCTCGCCCTGGCCGCCTCCGCCTACGCGGCCGCTCTCGAACCCCCGGACGGGTCGACCACCGACTACGCCCACCCGCCCACCACAGCGCAGCCGGCCCGGGACAGCGCCGCGTACACCGGAACCTACGACAACCCCTACTACGGCAAGGCCACCGTGACCGCCGACGACAACGGCGCGCTCACCCTCGCCCTCGGCCCCGAGCCCCTGCGCTTCCCGCTGACCCACTACGACGGCGACACCTTCAGCTTCATGACCGCGGGTGAGAACGCCGTCGGCCGCACCGGTGTGATCTTCGCCGACGGCACCCTGCGCATCGAATACCTCGACGCCGACCACCTGGGCACTTTCACCCAGCGGTAGCCGCATAGCCTGGTCCCCGATGAGACGCAGAGCCCAGCCACCCCCCTCGCCCCTCCCCCAGCGCGCCGGCATCGACCCGGTCCGGCTGCGGCTCCCGCCCGACCCGGACGGGACATGGCCGGATCTCGGCGACTACCTCGCGGCGCGCTACGCCGGCACCCGCGGCGCCGACTCGGTCGCCCGCCTGCTGGCCGCGGGCCGGGTGCTGGGCTCCGGCGGGCGGGTCCTGCGCGCGCAGGACCCGTACGAGCCGGGCGCCTACCTGTGGTTCCACCGGGACATGGAGCCGGAGCCGCGGGTGCCCTTCCCGATCTCCGTCGTCCACCGGGACGCGCACCTGCTGGTCGTGGACAAGCCGCACTTCCTGGCCACCACCCCCCGCGGCTCCCACATCACCGAGACCGCCCTGGCCCGGCTCCGCGAGGAGCTGGACCTGCCCGGCCTCAGCCCCGCGCACCGGCTGGACCGGCTGACGGCGGGACTGGTGATGTTCAGCGTCCGGCCGGAGGACCGCGGCGCCTACCAGCTGCTCTTCCAGCGGCGCGAGGTGCACAAGGAGTACGAGGCCCTCGCACCATACGACCCGGAACTCGCCCGCACCCTCCCGCGCACGGTCCGGAGCCGGATCGAGAAGGCCCGCGGGGTCATCGCGGCGGTCGAGGTGCCCGGCGGCGAGCCCAACGCCGAGAGCCTGGTCGAATGCGTCGAGGCCCGGGGCGGGCTGGCCCGCTACCGGCTGACCCCGCGTACCGGCCGCACCCACCAGCTGCGGGTCCACATGAACAGCCTGGGTCTGCCCATCCTCGGCGACCCGGTGTATCCGCAGGTCACCGACCCGGCCCCGGACGACTACCGCAGGCCCCTGCAACTCCTGGCCCGGGTGCTGGCGTTCACCGACCCGGTGACCGCGCACGTGCACCGCTTCGAGACCGGCCGCACCCTCCAGGCCTGGGACGACCGCGCGGGCTGGGAGGCCGGATCCGGCGGCTAGGGGGTGCCTTGTCGGTCAGGGCGGATCAGGGAGCGGCGGCCCGTCAGGCCGGCGGGCCGACGCCCGCGATCCGCAGCGCCGCGTCCGCGGTGGCCTCCGCGAAGGCCGTCACCGGCCGCGCCGGATCCGTGCGGTGGATCAGCATGACGCCCTCGATGAGCCCGAAGACGAGGTCGCCCCGGAGCGTCAGCCCCGCCTTGTCCCCGGCCAGTTCGGCGCCGACGCGGGTCCCGGCGAGCAACACCCGGTAGGCGTCCTTGAGTTCCCCGCGCATGCGGCGGAACCGCGTGAAGCGCGAGCCGCCCAGCTCGGGCAGCAGATAGAGCGCCCCCAGGTTGTACGGCCCGCCGCACAGCAGCAGTACGTCGGAGCGGCACAGCTCCCACAGCCGCCGCGCGGCGCACCGCCCGTCGTCCGCGAGCAGTTGCCGGGCCAGCACCAGCGAGGGTGCGACGGTGGACTCCAGCAGTTCGGCGAGGAGTTCCTCCTTGCCGGCGAAGTAGTGGTACATCGTGGCCTGGCGCATCCCGGCCCGTTCGGCGACGGCCCGCGTGGTGGTCGCCGCGTATCCCTGGGCGGTGAACAACTCGGCCGCCGCGCAGAGGAGTTCCTCGCGCGGCGGCCGGCCGCTGTCCGGTCTCAGTCGGTCGGCACGTGGCCGGCCGACCCGTCTCGGACCATCGTCCGCTCCCCCACTCATGGAATCGATCGTCGCACAGGGCACGCCGATTCGATCATGGCAAGAGATCAGATCAGGCCATCCCCACTCTCGGAGGAAGCCCCAAAACCGCCTAGCCGACCGAGCTGTAGGCCACTACACCCCGAAGCAGCGCGTCCACGGCCTTGCGGGCATTGCGCGCCACCGTGCTCCCGCTGTCACCGGAGGCCGCCGGAGCCGCCGCCGCGACCTGCCCGAGCACGTCGATGACCTGCTTGCACCAGCGCACGAAGTCACCGGCCGGCATCTCCGCCTCGCGCAGCACCTCGTCCAGGCTCTTGTCGGAAGCCCACTGGTACGCCGCCCACGCGAAGCCGAGGTCCGGCTCGCGCTGGCCCACGCCCTCCGCCTGGTTGATGCGGTGCTCCTCCTCCAGCGCGTCGAGGCGGCCCCAGATCCGGACCATCTCGCCCAGCGCCTCCTTCGCCGCGCCGCCGGGCACCTTCGGTGCGACCGCGTCGTCGGACTGGCGCGCCTCGAAGACCAACGCCGAGACGCAGGCGGCCAGTTCGGCCGGGCTGAGCCCCTCCCACACCTTGGCCCGCAGGCATTCGGAGGCCAGCAGGTCCAGCTCCCCGTACAGCCGGGCGAGCCGCTTGCCGTGCACGGTGACCTCGTCCTCGCGCAGGTAGTCCAGCTCGGTCAGCAGTGCGTGGATCCGGTCGAAGGTGCGGGCGATGGTGTTCGTCCGGCCCTCGATCCGCCGCTCCAGCTGCTGGGTGTCCCGCTTGAGCCGGTAGTAGCGCTCCGCCCAGCGGGCGTGGTCCTCCCGCTCGTCGCAGCCGTGGCAGGGGTGCGCCCGCAGCTCACTGCGCAGCCGGGCGATCTCACGGTCGTCGGCGGCCGCGGCCCGGCCGCGGGAGCGCCGCTCGGGCGTGATGTGGCCGGCCTTGGTCCGCAGCTGGGACGCCAGGTCCCGACGGGACTGCGGCGAGCGCGCGTTGAAGGTCTTGGGGATCCGCATCCGGTCGAGCGCCTCGACCGGGACCGGGAAGTCGATCGCGGCGAGCCGCTTGACCTGCCGCTCGGCGGTGAGCACCAGCGGGCGCGGGCCCTCGGCGTACTCGTGCCCGCGGTGCCCGTTGACCCGCCCGGCCGGCACGCCCGGGTCCAGGACCAGCGCCAGCCCGGCGAACTTGCCCGTCGGCACGTGGATGATGTCGCCCGGCTTGAGCTTCTCCAGCGAACCGGCCGCCTGCACCCGGCGCTGCGCCGCGCCCTGCTTGGCCAGGTCCGTCTCGCGGTCCTTGAGGTCACGGCGCAGCTGCGCGTACTCCTCGAAGTTCCCCAGGTGGCAGGTCATGCCCTCCTGGTAGCCCTCCAGGCCCTCCTCGTTGCGCTGGACCTGCCGGGAGATCCCGACGACCGAGCGGTCGGCCTGGAACTGCGCGAAGGAGGTCTCCAGGAGCTCGCGCGAGCGGTGCCGCCCGAACTGGCTGACCAGGTTCACGGCCATGTTGTAGGACGGCCTGAAGCTGGAACGCAGCGGATACGTACGGGTACCCGCGAGCCCGGCGAGCCCCGCCGGGTCCATGCCGCGCTGCCAGAGCACCACCGCGTGGCCCTCGACGTCGATGCCGCGCCGCCCGGCCCGGCCGGTCAGCTGCGTGTACTCGCCGGGGGTGATGTCGGCGTGCTGCTCGCCGTTCCACTTGACCAGCTTCTCCAGGATCACCGTGCGCGCGGGCATGTTGATGCCCAGCGCCAGGGTCTCCGTGGCGAAGACGGCCTTCACCAGGCCGCGTACGAACAGTTCCTCCACGACCTCCTTGAAGGTGGGCAGCATGCCCGCGTGGTGCGCGGCGATGCCCCGCTCCAGCCCTTCGAGCCACTCGTAGTACCCCAGGACGTGCAGGTCCTCGGTGGGGATGGAGGCGGTCCGCGCCTCGACGAGCTCGCGCACCTTGAGCCGCGCGGACTCGTCGTTGAGCCGCAGGCCCGCGTACAGGCACTGCTGGACGGCGGCCTCGCAGCCGGCCCGGCTGAAGATGAAGTTGATGGCGGGCAGCAGCCCGTCGCCGTCGAGCCGGGCGATGACCTCGGGGCGGGACGGGGTCCAGATCCGGCCGCGGGAGCGCCGCTCGCGCTCGCGGTCGGCCTCGCGGACCATCTTGCCGCGCCGCCGGTCCTTCGGACTGTAGGTGCGGCTGTTCTCCTCGCGCGCCATGCGCAGCAGATCGGGATTGACCTCCCGGCGCGCGGAGCCGCGGCCGCCGTGGTCGGACTCCTCCTCGAAGAGGTCGTAGATCCGGCGGCCGGCCATGACGTGCTGCCACAGCGGTACGGGCCGCTCCTCGGAGACGATCACCTCGGTGTCCCCGCGCACGGTGTCCAGCCAGTCGCCGAACTCCTCGGCGTTGGACACGGTGGCCGACAGGGAGACCAGGGTCACCGACTCGGGGAGGTGGATGATCACTTCCTCCCAGACGGCCCCGCGGAACCGGTCGGAGAGGTAGTGGACCTCGTCCATCACGACGTAGCCGAGGCCCAGCAGCGACTGCGAGCCCGCATACAGCATGTTGCGGAGCACCTCGGTGGTCATCACGACCACCGGCGCCTCGGAGTTGACGCTGTTGTCACCCGTCAGCAGGCCCACCTTGTCGGCACCGTAGCGCTTGACGAGGTCGGCGTACTTCTGGTTCGACAGCGCCTTGATCGGCGTCGTGTAGAAGCACTTGCGGCCCTGCTGGAGGGCCAGGTGCACGGCGAACTCGCCGACGATGGTCTTGCCCGAGCCGGTCGGGGCGGCGACGAGGACGCCTTTGCCGGCCTCCAGCGCCTTGCAGGCCTCGACCTGATACGGGTCCAGGTCGAAGTCGTACATCTCGCGGAAGGGGGCCAGGGCAGAGGCCTCTTCGGCGGCGCGGATCCGGGCAGCGGCGTACCGCTCGGCGGGTGAGAGTTCTTCGGTCATCTTGCTGTCGAGCCTACCCGCCACCTCCGACAACAGTCGCGATCATTTAAGTGAGCAGCCCGACCGCCCGGGGAACGCACTCCGCGGTCACCGGCAGCACCCCCAGCGGCTCGCCGTCCGCGTACGCGCCCAGGCCCGCAGCCTCCAGGGTGATCTTCCTGGCCCGGTGGACGGTCACCTTCGGATGGCCGAGGTGGCGGCCCTTGTAGACCTGCGGGAACACCTTGAGCAGGGTGGCCCGGCTGCAGTCGCCGACCACCGTGACGTCGAAGAGCCCGTCGTCGGGGACGGCGTCCGCGCAGATGCGCATGCCCCCGCCGTAGGAGGACCCGTTGCCGACGGCCACCAGCGTGGCCTCGGTCTCGATCACCGGCCCGTCGTCCAGGGTGATCCGGTACGGGAACGGCCGGAAGGCGGCCAGCTCCGCGATCATCGCCAGGTCGTACTTGAACCGGCCGACCGGCAGCCGCATCCGGTTGCCCCGGTCGTTGACCCGCGAGTCGAAGCCGGAGCACAGCACCGTCCCGAACCACTTCTCGTAGTCGGCGCCGCCCACCCGGCCCAGGTCGATCTCCCGGATCCGGCTCTCCTTGAGGGCTTCGGCGGCCATCTGCCCGGCCCGCGCCGGCTCCCGTACGGGCAGCCCCATCGCGCGCGCGAAGTCGTTGCCGGTGCCCACCGCGACCACCCCGAGCGGCACCGGCGTCCCCGCCAGGGCCTGGAGCGCCAGGGAGACCATCCCGTCACCGCCCACCGCGATCACCGCACCGGTGCCCTCCCGGACGGCGGCCGTCAGCCGGGCCAGCGCGTCCGGCGCGTCGGCGCCCACCACGGTCCGTACGGAGAAACCGGCCGCCCGGACGGCCGAAGCGGCCGGCTGCGCGGCGTGCGCGCCCCGGCCGCGTCCGGCTGTGGGATTGACGAAGAGGGTGACCTCGTAACTCATCCACGGGAATGTACCGGAGCCCGTTCCCGGGCCTCGGTCGCCCCCGGGGACACCTCCCGGCGGCAGCCGGTGGCGTACCCGTCAGGTGGCGTCGTCGTAACCGTTGATCCGCTGGCGGCCGCCGTCGGCCTGCTCGGGCAGGCCCGCGGGAGCCGGCAAGGACTCCAGCTCGCCGATCGGCGCCGGGGTGAGATCCAGCTGGGAGGCCTCGTCGTCGCTCAGATCCGCGTCGGGGTCGTTGCGCCTGCGCCTGCGGTCGTTGAGGAGACAGATGCCGAGCGCGGCGAAGTAGAGGGCCACGATGGGCACGGCCAGCGCGAGCATCGTCGGCGGGTCACCGGTGGGGGTCGCGAAGGCGGCGAAGATCGTGATGCCGAGGACCATGCCCCGCCACCAGCTCGCCAGCCGCTTGCCGGTGAGCACACCGGTGAAGTTCAGCAGGATCAGCAGCAGTGGCAGCTCGAAGGCCAGGCCGAACACGATCACCATGCGGGTGACCAGGTCGAGGTAGTCGTCGACCGGCAGCAGGTTGCGCGCGTGGTCGGGAGTGAACTCCAGCATGATCGTCGCGGTCTGCGGGAGGATCTTGTACGCGATCACCGCGCCGGTCAGGAAGAGGGGCACACCGACCGCGACGAAACTGCGCGCGTACTTCTTCTCGTGACTGTGGAGCCCGGGCGCGGCGAATGCCCACAGCTGGTACAGCCACACCGGGGCGGACAGCACCACACCGGCCATCAGCGCGACCTTCAGGGCGATCGAGAACGCCGAGATCAGGCCGTTCACGGTCATGTCGGCGCAGGGGCGGCCGTTGCGCTGGGTCACCACGCCGTCCGTACAGCCGACGGAGTCCAACATCGGCTTCAACAGGAAGTTGATGATCTCCCGGTAGAAGAACGCGGCAACGATCGTGATCAGCACGATCGCCAGGACCGACTTCAGCAGGCGGTTTCGAAGCTCACGCAGGTGCTCGACGAGAGGCATGCGCCCTTCGGCGTCCTTCGCCTGTCGTTCTTTCTTCTCCTGCTTGCGGGCAGACTTGAGCAACCCACGTCCCTTGTCTCGTTGCAGATGACTGGCGTGTACGGCGGGTGTCAGCCCTGGGCGGTGCGGTTCGGCTCGCCGACCGGACGCGAGCTGCTGACGTCACCCGGAGCGGCCTGGATGGTACGCGGGGCGACGGGCTGCGCGGACTGGTCCGCGGGCGCGGCGGTGGCGGCGGCGTCGTCGTCGCTCTCGCCGTCCTTCTTCATGGCCTTGGCCTCGCTCTTGAGGATGCGGGCCGACTTGCCGAGGGAGCGGGCCATGTCGGGAAGCTTCTTGGCGCCGAACAGCAGGATGATGAGTCCGACGATGACGAGGATTTCCCAACCCCTGAAGTTGCCCATAGGTATCTTCCTTCTTCTCCGAGGTTCACAGCACGCCGGACGGGCGCCTAGGACTTGCTCTACCGAGGATCGTAACCCCAGGGGGTTAACGCCCGGCAATCCCCGGGGGTCCTCCCGCTTCCACTCGGGCAGGTTCGCAATGCCCCGGACACACACATTCGTCCTGCGGCAAGACACCCCCCTAGGGGCGTACGCCGTGTCCGGCCCGGGCCAGGTCGACGGCCGCCCGCTCAAGATCCGCGGAGGCGTCGGTGACCCGGCGGCTGGCCTGCGCCACCTGGGAGGCCAGTCTGCGCACCTCCACGTACACCCGCACCGCGAGCACGGCGAGCACCGTCACTCCGAGGAAACCCAGGGCAATTGCGAACATCGGCCACAGCATGGGGCGAGCCTAGGCCACCCGCCCGGTCAGATGCTGCGCAGGGTGCTCACGCCACCACCGGTGAGCAGTTCCACGATCCGCTCGCCGGCGGGTTTGCGTACGGCGGCACCACAGTCAGGACAGGTGAAGGAATAGAAAGTGGTCCGCCGGCTACCGCCGATGGCCAGCCGCAGGGCGCCCGCGTCCAGCTCGAAGCGGGCGCGGCAGTCGGGACAGGAGGCCTTGAAGGCGACGGGCCCGGACGTTGGCGACATCGACCGCGCTCCCCTCAGACCTGTTCCCCGTACCCCGCCAGTGCTTCCCGGGCCGCGCTGCGCGCGCTGTCCGCCAGCTCGGCCGGAGCCACGATCCGGCCCTCACGGCCCAGCCGCAGCGCCAGCCGGCGCAGCGAGGCCGGGTCCGGGCTGCGCAGGGTGATCCGCAGACCGCCCCCGGGCAGCTCCTCCGCGCTGTCGTGCGGGTAGTACTCGGCGACCCAGCGCCCGCCCGGCCCCACCTCGACCACGACCTCCGGGTCCTCGGCGGCCGGCTGGACCAGGCCCTCGGACAGGTCGCGCGGCTCGATGGCGGGCGGCTCGGCCCGCTCGTCCAGCAGCCGGATCTCCGCGACCCGGTCGAGGCGGAAGGTGCGCCGGGCCTCCGAGAGGTGGCACCAGCCCTCCATGTACGTGTGCCCCACCGCGAAGAGCCGGATCGGGTCGACCGTGCGCTCGGTGAGCTCGTCCCGCGCGGGCGAGTAGTAGCGCAGCCACAGCCGCCGGCGCTCCGCGATGGCCCGGTCGACGTCCGCGAAGACCCCGCCCTCGGACTCGAAGGTCACCGACAGCCGGGAGCTGGCCCCGGCCACCTCGCCCGCGGCGGCCTCCAGCTTGGCCGTGGCCCGCAGCAGGGCGTCCCGGTCGCTCTCGCGCAGCCCGGGCAGGGTGGCCACCGCGCGGGCTGCCACCAGCAGCGCGGTCGCCTCGTCGGCGGCCAGCCGCAGCGGCTCGGCGGTGGACTCTCCGGAGGCGTCGGGGTTGCGCCACCAGATGCGCTCCCCGTCGGTGTCGATGTCGAGCAGGTCCCCGCCCCGGAAGCTCGTCCCGCACATGGGCAGCACGTCGAGGTCCGAGATCAGCTCGTCCTCGGTGATCCCGAAGGCGCGCGCGACGTCCGCGACGTGCGCACCGGGGCGCTCGCGCAGATAGGTCACCAGGGACAGCATCCGGCGGGTCTGGTCGATGGCGTTGGCAGCCATGCTGGTACGTCTCCCCCTCAGGGCACATCTGTGGATGTCGCTCGTGTGGAACGGTGCGGCCGCGGATCGGCCGCCGGGCCCGCGGGCCCCGGGATCGGCCCCGGTCAGGCCCCGGCCACGGCCCGCAGCCGGTCCACCACGTCCGCCCGCAGGTCGGCGGGACCGACCACGACGACGTCGGGCCCGAACTCCACCAGCCAGGCGTCCAGCCCGTGCCCGTACGGGATCTCCAGCTCGTCCCAGCCGTCCCCGCCCTCGCGCACCGCGGTGGCCTTGGCCCGCAGCGGGTAGCCCGCCCCGGCCCGCAGCCGGATCAGCGCGCTGCGGTCCGCGCTCTCCCCGGCCCAGCTCGCCACGGTCTCCCGTACGGTCACCACGTCCGGCACCTCGGCGGTGTACTTCGCGGCCCGGGAGCGGACCTTGCCGGTGATCCGGGAGAGCCGGAACACCCGCTCCGCCCCGCGGTCGCGGTCGTAGCCGGCCAGGTACCAGTGGCCGCGCCAGCACTCCAGCGCCCAGGGCTCGACCTGCCGGGTCTCGGGGCTGGCGGCGGTGGACTTGCGGTAGTCGAAGACCACCGGCCGGCGGTCCCGGCAGGCCAGCATCAGCGGCTCGAAGGCCGCCTCGTGGACCGGGATGCGCGGCTCGATCGCGCTGTGCTGCCCCGCGTACGGGTCCTCCGCCTCGGGCATCCCGCCCGCGCGCAGCTTCTGCAGGGCCCCGCTGGCGGCCCCCGCCAGCCGCGCCTGCTGCCAGACCTTGGCCGCCAGCCCCAGGGCGGCGGCCTCCTCGGCGTCCAGCGAGACGGGAGGCAGCCGGTTGCTGTCCCGGCGGGCCAGGTATCCGGTCTCGCCGTCCAGGTTCTCCACCGTCTCGATGACGAGGCCGAGTTCACGCAGGTCGTCCTTGTCCCGCTCGAACATGCGGTTGAAGGACTCGTCGTTGCCGGCTTCCATGTAGGCCTCGATGGAACCGCGCAACTCCCGCTTGCTGAGCGGCCGGCGGGTCCCCAGCAGACACAGCGCCAGATTCATCAGCCGCTCGGCCTTGGCAATCGCCATCGACGCCCTTCCGCCCTTCTCCGCCTGCACATCCGTCGGACCGTCACACGGGCCGCGACCCGACACGGACGGACCCATTGACCGTTGACCGTACCGCCCCGGCGCGCCCGGGCAAAAAACGAGGGGCCCCCTCCGGACGGCGGGGGCCCCTCAACCGATCGCGGAGGTCCGGATCAGCCGACCTTGACCAGGTCGCAGACGAAGATCAGCGTCTCGCCCGGGGCGATCGCACCGCCCGCGCCACGGTCGCCGTAGGCGAGGTGGGCGGGGATGACCAGCTTGCGGCGGCCGCCGACCTTCATGCCCTGGACACCCTGGTCCCAGCCGGCGATGACCTGACCGATGCCGAGCTGGAACTGCAGCGCGGAAGCGCGGTTCCAGGAAGCGTCGAACTCCTCGCCGGTGGAGAAGGCCACACCCACGTAGTGGACGGAGACCAGGTCGCCCTTCTTGGCCTCGGCGCCGTCGCCCAGCCAGATGTCCTCGATCACGAGGTCCTTGGGGGCCTCGCCCTCGGGGAAGTCGATCTCGGGCTTCTGGAGGTCACTCACGGAACTTCTCCTCATACGTACGAAACGGTCAACCGGAACAGTCTTACATCACCGCGAGGATGTCGAGGCTGAAGACCAGCGTCGACTTCGCCGGGATGGTGCCCTGCTCCTTGTCACCGAAGGCCTGGTCCGGCGGGATGACCAGCAGGATGCGGCTGCCGGCCTTCTTGCCGACGATGCCGTCCTTCAGACCCTTGACCGAAAGCTCACCCAGCGGCCAGGTGACCGTCTGGTCGCTGGTGTAGGTGCTCTCGAAGGACTTGTCGTCCTTCCACGTCTTGCCGTTGAACTTGACGACGACGCTGTCGGTGTCCTTCACGACCGCGCCATCACCCTCCAGGACGTAGTCCGAGACCAGCTTGGTGGGCTCGGCGGTGTCCTTCGGGACGGTCACGGAGACTTCCTTGCCGTCCGTGTTCGTGCCGACCTTGGGCAGGTCCTTGTTGTCCTGGGCGACTTCCTTGCCCGTGGCCGAGGCCGGGACGGTCGCGCCCTTGACGATGTCCACGACGAAGACCAGCGTGGCGTTCGGCTTGATCTTCTCGCCCGAGCCCTGGGCTCCGTAACCGAGCTCCGGCGGGATCACCAGCTCGACACGGCTGCCGACCTTCTGGCCCTCCAGGCCCTGGTCCCAGCCCTTGATGACGGCGCCGGCGCCGATCGTCACGTCGAACGGCGCGGGCCGCCCGAAGCTCTGGTCGAACGGCTCCTTGCCGTCCCACACCTGGCCGAGGTAGTTGACCTGCGCGATGTCGTTCTTCTTGAGCACCTGCCCGGCGCCCTCGCTGATGGTCACCACCTTGAGTTCCTTGGGCGGCGCGCCCTTCCCCTTCGACAGGGTGGGCGTCTCCCCGAAGGCGGCACCCTTGGTGATCGCGGGGGCCCCGTTCTTCATCTGGGCGGAGTCGGAGCCGCTGTCGTCGCCACACGCTGCGGTCGTCAGCAGCAGCAGGGGTACGACAAGCAGGCCGGCAAGTCGGCGCACGTGTTCCTCAGATCTCAGACGGCAAAGCGGTCGCTCGCCACTCTAAGCCGTGCACAGGGCCCCGTACGAGAGACGTACGAGGCCCTGGCGAGGAGTGCGATGTCACACTGCGGTCACTCTGCGGGTCCTACATGCCCGCGATCAGCTTCTCCACCCGGTCGTCCACCGACCGGAACGGGTCCTTGCACAGCACCGTCCGCTGCGCCTGGTCATTGAGCTTCAGGTGCACCCAGTCGACCGTGAAGTCCCGCCGCTGCTCCTGCGCCCGGCGGATGAAGTCCCCGCGCAACCGTGCCCGCGTCGTCTGCGGGGGCACCGACTTGCCCTCGAAGATCTTCAGGTCGTTGCAGATCCGCGCCGCCTGCCCCTTGCGCTCCAGCAGGTAGTACAGCCCGCGCCGGCGGTGGATGTCGTGATACGCGAGGTCTATCTGAGCCACCCGCGGATTCGACATGGTCATGTTGTGCTTGGCCCGGTACCGCTCGATCAGCTGGTACTTCATGACCCAGTCGATCTCGGTCCCGATCCGGTCCAGGTCCTCCGCGTCGATCGCGTCGAGCGTGCGACCCCACAGCTCCAGCACCTGGTCCACCACGCCGGTACGGATCCCCCGGCGCTCGGCGAAGTCCACCGCCTTGTCGTAGTACTCCCGCTGGATCTCCAGCGCCGAGGCCTCCCGGCCGCTCGCGAGGCGCACCTTGCGCTGACCCGTGATGTCGTGGCTGACCTCACGGATCGCCCGGATCGGGTTCTCCAGGGTCAGGTCCCGCATCACCGTGCCCGCCTCGATCATGCGCAGCACCAGGTCGGTGGCCCCGACCTTGAGCAGCATGGTCGTCTCGGACATGTTCGAGTCACCCACGATGACGTGCAGCCTGCGGTAGCGCTCGGCGTCCGCGTGCGGCTCGTCCCGGGTGTTGATGATCGGCCGCGAACGGGTCGTGGCAGAGCTGACGCCCTCCCAGATGTGCTCGGCCCGCTGACTCACGCAGTAGACCGCACCCCGCGGCGTCTGCAGCACCTTGCCCGCGCCGCAGATCAGCTGCCGCGTGACAAGGAACGGAATGAGAATGTCCGCCAGGCGGGAGAATTCCCCGTGCCGGGCCACCAGGTAGTTCTCGTGGCAGCCGTACGAGTTGCCCGCCGAGTCGGTGTTGTTCTTGAAGAGATAGACGTCGCCCGCGATTCCCTCCTCGTGCAGGCGGCGTTCGGCGTCGACGAGCAGACCTTCGAGAATGCGCTCGCCTGCTTTGTCGTGAGTGACCAGCTCGGTCACGTTGTCGCATTCGGGAGTTGCATATTCCGGATGCGAACCCACGTCGAGGTACAGGCGGGCGCCGTTCCGCAGGAAGACATTGCTGCTGCGGCCCCATGACACAACACGGCGGAAGAGGTAGCGCGCCACTTCGTCAGGAGACAGTCGGCGCTGTCCCCTGAACGTGCACGTGACGCCGTACTCGTTCTCCAGCCCGAAAATGCGGCGGTCCATGACTGAACATTACGCCTTCTGCCCTCTTCTGAAACCGGGTTCGGGAGCGCCATTTCGATCAGCCCCCCGCAGCGGGCCCATCGACGCCCCGATCACGGCCCGATCGGCCCATCCGGCGCACCCACCGATCAGGACGCCGACGGCACCTCCGACGGCACGTCAGAAGAGCCCTCCGGCACACCGCCGGACGAGCCCGCCACCGCGCGACTGCGCCCACCCGTCGCCAGCACCCGCTGAGTGACCATCAGAACCAGCAGCGCCGAAAAGCCCGCCACGCTCGCCACACCGAAGCCCGCCGCCGTACCGCCCAGCTCCACCGCCGGCCCCGCCGCCGCCGTACCGATCGCCGCACCCACCCCGAAGAACGTCACCAGCCACGAGAACGCCTCCGTCACCGTGCCCGCCGGAGCATGCCGGTCCACCACGATGAACGCACACGCCAGCGCGGGCGCCAGGAACACACCCGCCAGCGCCGACAGCCCCGTCATCGCCACCGCGCCCGGAACCAGCATCAGCGGCAGATAGCAGACCGCCAGCAGCGCCACCAGCAGCCGCAGCCGCCGCTCGGGCGCACCGGCCCACTGCCGCGCACCGTAGAACACACCACCGATCAGCGCGCCCAGCCCCAGCGCCGCCATCAGCCAGCCGTACACCGCCTGACCGCCGTGATCATCCGCGTACGCCACACCCGCCACGGTGATCGAACCCAGCGCCATGCCCACGAAGAAGAACGCACCCAGCAGCGCCAGCAGCCCACGCGAACGCAGCGCCCCCAGCCAGTGCGCCTCCCGCGGCGCCGAACGCCACTTCCGGGACGGCTCACTGACCACCACGGACAGCGCACCCAGCACACCGATCGCGTTCAGCGCCAGCAGCGCCCCCGCCGGCGACCACATCGCCACGAACAGCGTCACCAGCAGCGGACCGACGGTGAACATGACCTCCTGGGCCACCGCGTCCATCGCGTACGCCGCGTGCACCTTCTCCTCGCGGCCGCCCAGCACCCCCGGCCACAGCGCCCGCAGCCCGCCCTCCAGCGGCGGCGTGAACAGCCCCGCGACCACCACCGCGGCGTACGCGGCCACCGCCGACCCCGTACCCGCGAGCGCCAGCCACACCATGCCCAGCGCCGAGACCACCGCGGCCGGCAGCTGCACCCGCGGCTGCCCGAACAGGTCCACGGCCCGCCCCAGCAGCGGCTGACCCACCGCGTTCGCCAGCCCGTAGACGGCGGCCAGCGCCCCCGCCAGGCTGTAGCTGCCGCCCTCGGCACGCGTGAACAGCACGATCGCGATCGGCCCCGTGGCATTGGGCAGCCGGCCCACGAGCGTGCCCACCAGCAGCCTCGCGGCGTGCCTGGTCCTCAGCAGCTCCGCGTATCCCGCGGCCATGTCGGCCCCCTTCTGCCCGGATCCCGCCGGGGAGTACCCAAGTAATACGTATAACTAGACCTGTCATACGTACCATGGCCGCAGTCCGCCGGTCCACCCCGCAGACCCGCCCACACCCCCGACCTCGCACTTCAGGAGCACCCTGTGACGAGACCCACCAGCCGCGACGTGGCCACCGCCGCCGGGGTCTCCCAGGCCACCGTCTCCCTCGTCCTCGGCGACAAATGGCCCGGCCGCGTCTCCGAACGCACCGCCACACACGTCCGCGAAACCGCCACCCGCCTCGGCTACCGCCCCAACCTCGCCGCCCGCAACCTCCGCCTCGGCACCACCCGCACCGCCCTCCTCGTCGTCCCCGCCCTCACCAACGAATTCTTCGCCCGCGTCTACACCGGAGCCGCCCGCGTCGCCGCCGAACACGGCTTCGGCGTCGTCCTCTACCCCTCCCCCGACGGCACCGGCCCCGCCCGCGACCCCTTCGCCTCCGCCCGCGCCGCCCTCGACGGAGTCATCGCCTCCTCCATGGCCGCCCACACCCTCGACGCCATCGGCGGCAACGCCCTCCCCCTCGTCATGCTCGACAGCGACCCCGCCGCCGACACCGCCGCCGCCCACGTCAACCTCGCCATGGCCGACGGCATGCGCCAGGTCACCGAACACCTCCTGGCCCACGGCCACCGCCGCTTCCTCCACCTCGCCTCCGCCGTCGACTCCTGGACCTTCGACACCCGCGCCGAAGCCCTCACCGCCCTCCTGGGCCCCGACACCGAGCTGCGCACCGTACGGGCCCCCCTCACCGTCGACGCCGCCCGCACGGCCATGGAGGCCGCCCTGGCCACCCCCCAGGACCGACCCACCGCCATCGTCTGCGACGACGACATCCTCGCCGCCGGCGCCTGCAAGGCCGCCCGCCGCCTCGGCCTGCGCATCCCCGAGGACCTCTCCGTCACCGGCTTCGACGACCTCGCCCTCGCCACCGCCGTCGAACCCGAACTCACCACCGTCCACCTCCCCGCCGAACGCGTCGGCGAACAGGGCATGACCGCCCTCCTCGCCGTCCTCGAAGGCACCCCCTGGACCGCCCCCGACATCCCCGTCCGCCTCGTCGTCCGCGCCTCCACGGGCCCCGCCCCCGCCCCCTGACCGCACCCGGGACGCGTGCCCGGACACGACGAAGCCCCGGCCCGCCGAGAACGGCGAACCGGGGCCCCGCACACACGGCGACTACTCGGCGTCGTCCTCCGGCGCCTCGTCGTTCGACACGGCATCGGCCTGCACCGCCGCCGTCACATCCGCCTCCAGCAACCGCGCCAGCTGCCGGCCCCGGATCCGCTTGAACTTGCGCTGCTGCGCCCGCGTACGGTCCAGCACCGCGACCTCCAGCCGCTCCGCCGGAATCGTCTTGTCCGCGCCGTTGGCCTGGCTGGACAGCGCCTGCACCGCCAGCTTCAACGCCTCCGACAACGTCATCCCGTCCTGGTGACGCTGATCCAGGAAGGTACTGATCTGCTCGGCATTGCCGCCGACCGCGACCGAACCGTGCTCGTCCACGATCGACCCGTCGTGCGGAAGCCGGTAGATCTGGTCACCCGCGGCCGTCGCACCGACCTCCGCGACCACCAGCTCCACCTCGTACGGCTTCTCACCCGCCGAGGAGAAGATCGTGCCGAGCGTCTGCGCGTAGACGTTCGCCAGCCCACGGGCCGTCACATCGTCACGGTCGTAGGTGTACCCGCGCAGATCCGCGTACCGCACACCGCCGATCCGCAGGTTCTCGTACTCGTTGTACTTACCGGCGGCCGCGAAGCCGATCCGGTCGTAGATCTCGCTGAACTTGTGCAGCGCACGGGACGGGTTCTCGCCGACGAACACGATGCCGTCGGCGTACTGCAGCACGACCAGGCTGCGACCGCGGGCGATGCCCTTGCGGGCGTATTCCGCCCGGTCGGCCATGGCCTGCTGGGGTGACACATAGAACGGAGTCGACACCGGCTGTCCGTCCCTTTCTTCTGGGCTCCTACGGGGCGACGGATGGTCAGAGCAGGGCGGCGCGCGGGCCGTCGGGCTGCTCCAGCCGACGGTTGGTGACCGTACGGGCGAGCTCCTGCGACTCGTCGTCGGTCAGCCTGCGGAACCCCTCGTCCGTGATCACGGTGACGATCGGGTAGATGTGGCGGTACAGGTCCGGCCCACCGGTCGCCGAGTCGTCGTCGGCGGCGTCGTACAGCGCCTGGACGACCAGGGTGGTGGCCTGCTCCTCCGTCAGATCGGGACGGTAGAGCTTCTTCATCGAGCCCCGGGCGAAGATCGAACCGGAACCGGTGGCGGCGTAGCCGTGCTCCTCGGAGCGGCCGCCGGTCACGTCGTAGGAGAAGATCCGGCCCTTCTCCTTGGCCTCGTCGAAGCCCGCGAACAGCGGCACGACGGCCAGGCCCTGCATGGCCATCCCCAGATTGCTCCGGATCATGGTGGAGAGCCGGTTGGCCTTGCCCTCCAGGGACAGGGTCGTCCCCTCCACCTTCTCGAAGTGCTCCAGCTCCAGCTGGAACAGCTTCACCATCTCCACGGCCAGGCCGGCCGTACCGGCGATACCGACGGCGGAGTACTCGTCGGCGGGGAACACCTTCTCGATGTCCCGCTGCGCGATCATGTTCCCCATGGTCGCCCGCCGGTCACCGGCGAGGACCACCCCGCCGGGGAAGGTGGCGGCGACGATGGTCGTCCCGTGCGGCGCCTCGATCACGCCTTCCGGCAGCCTGCGGTTGCCGGGCAGCATCTCGGGCGAGTGCGCGCCCAGGAAGTCCATGAAGGACGACGACCCCGGCGTCAGGAAGGCTGCCGGTAGACGCCCTGTGCTACGAGTGTTGGGTTCCACAGGTTTCCTTCCACGTAAGCGGCTGCACGCCTCATGACGTCCGGCCGATCCTTGAACTGCCCCAGGGCTGCGTTACAGCTGAAGCACAGTACGCCTCGGACCTTACCCGTCGGATGATCGTGATCCACATGTTCTGCAGGAGCATTCCGGCAGAGCAGGCAGCTCCCGCCCTGGGCCTCGATCATGGCGTCACGCTCGTCTTCGGTGATGCCGTAGTGGCGCTTGAAGTACGAGGCCCGGTTCCGTTGAGCTCGGCACTCCTTGCAGTAGCTGGCCCAGCCGTCCGAACTCGTCTTGTTACGCTCCCACTGCGAGTGAGGCTTGATCTCCCCGCACTGGGGGCACCGTTTGTGGCCGGACGGCACAGGTACCTTCACCCGCACCGTCCGCCCCTTCGCCTCTTGCTTCTGCTTGTAATGCTCGGCCTGGCATTCACGGCAGTACGCCTGCAGACCGTCCCGCATCGCGCGATTACTTGCGAAGGCCTCGCACAACTGAACGCGTTTGCACCGCGAGCAGCACTTCATGCCTTCTGGCGCCGCTTCGGCCACCCCGCCCCCAACCTTCAATTCGAAGGCTATATGAATCCAGCGAGCCCTACTGGCCACCCTTTTGCACGAACGACCTCACGAAATCCTCGGCGTTCTCCTCCAAGACATCGTCAATCTCGTCAAGTACGGAGTCGACGTCGTCGGAGAGCTTCTCCTGGCGCTCCTTGAGGTCGGTCGATTCCTCGACCGCCGCCTCCTCGACCTCCTCGGTCGAGCGCGTCGCCTTCTGCTGTCCGCCGCCGGTGTCCTTGGTCGCCATGTCTACCTCACCCCGCTCGGTTCGCACGCTCATGTCGAGAGACCCCGGGATTCGGGATCTCTCAAGATCAGACCCTACGTCGGACCCTATAGGGAGGGTCCGACATTCGTCCCCGCACTTGTTCAAAAGGTCGCGGAACAACGTCCGGTTCTCTTCATGATTCCCGGACCGGAGGCCTTTCAGGCCCGCTCACTGCCCCGAAAGCACCCGGACCAGGTCCTCCGCCGTGCGACAGCGGTCCAGGAGCTCCTTGACGTGGTTACGGGTCCCCCGCAGGGGTTCCAGCGTCGGGACCCGCTGGAGCGAGTCCCGGCCGGGGAGGTCGAAGATCACCGAGTCCCAGGACGCCGCGGCCACGTCGTCCGCGTACTGCTCCAGGCAGCGGCCGCGGAAGTACGCCCGGGTGTCCTCCGGAGGCTTGCTCTGAGCCCGCTCCACCGCCGGCTCTTCCACCAGGCGCTGCATCTTGCCGCGGGCCACCAGGCGGTTGTACAGGCCCTTCTCGGGCCGTACGTCCGAGTACTGGAGGTCCACCAGGTGCAGCCGCGCCGCGTCCCAGTTCAGCCCGTCCCGGCGCCGGTAGCCCTCCAGGATCTCCTTCTTGGCGATCCAGTCCAGCTCCCCCGACAGGCTCATCGGGTCGCTCTCCAGCCGGCCCAGCACGTCCTCCCAGCGGGCCAGCACGTCCTTGGTCTGCTCGTCCGCGTCGGACCCGAAACGTTCGTCCACGTACTTGCGGGCCAGCTCGAAGTACTCCATCTGCAGTTGCACCGCGGTCAGTGTCCGGCCGCTGCGCAGCGTGATCAGGTGCTGCAGGTCCGGGTCGTGGGAGACCTGGTGCAGGGTGCGTACGGGCTGGTCGACGGCCAGGTCGACGTTGATGAACCCGTCCTCGATCATGGACAGGACAAGTGCGGTCGTGCCGAGTTTGAGGTACGTGGAGATCTCGGAGAGGTTGGCGTCGCCGATGATCACGTGGAGCCGGCGGTACTTCTCGGCGTCCGAGTGCGGCTCGTCGCGGGTGTTGATGATGGGGCGTTTGAGGGTGGTCTCCAGGCCGACCTCGACCTCGAAGTAGTCCGCGCGCTGGCTGATCTGGAAGCCGTGTTCGCGGCCGTCCTGGCCGATGCCCACGCGTCCCGCGCCGGTCACGACCTGTCGCGAGACGAAGAAGGGGGTCAGGTGGCGCACGATCTCCGAGAAGGGGGTTTCCCGCTTCATCAGGTAGTTCTCGTGCGTGCCGTAGGAGGCGCCCTTGTTGTCGGTGTTGTTCTTGTAGAGGTGGATCGGCTGGGCGCCGGGGAGCTGGGCGGCGCGGACGGCCGCCTCGGCCATGATCCGCTCGCCGGCCTTGTCCCAGAGGACGGCGTCGAGCGGGTTGGTGATCTCGGGCGAGCTGTATTCGGGGTGTGCGTGGTCGACGTAGAGCCGTGCGCCGTTCGTGAGGATGACGTTGGCGAGGCCGATGTCCTCGTCGGTCAGCTGGCTGTTGTCGGCGGCCTCGCGGGCGAGGTCGAAGCCGCGGGCGTCCCGCAGCGGATTCTCCTCCTCGAAGTCCCAGCGGGCGCGTCGCGCCCGGTGCATCGCCGCCGCGTATGCGTTGACGATCTGGGATGAGGTGAGCATGGCATTGGCGTTCGGGTGCCCCGGGACGGAGATCCCGTACTCCGTCTCGATCCCCATTACTCGCCGTACGGTCATGCGGCCCTCCTTGCCCGGCGGCGCTCCCCTTTCGGGAGCGGCGCTCAAGTACCGCTGGTGCTCCGGTGCGTGTGCCTGTGCGGTGCCCGTCCCCGCACTGCGCGTCCGGCGGTACGGAAGAGCCTAGAACCACTGCGCGCTCGTGGGGAGATCATTTCCGTCATTGGATCCGCCTCGTCACCGGCTGAAAAGCGGCCGGCAATGCGGTGGGGTAAAGCAGTCGGCTGCGGATGCCCGGGGTGGGCATCCGCAGCCGCCCCGCTTTGTCAGAGGTACTGACCGGTGTTCGCCACCGTGTCGATGGAGCGTCCGGTGTCCGCGCCTTGCTTTCCGGTGACGAGGGTGCGGATGAATACGATCCGCTCGCCCTTCTTTCCGGAGATGCGGGCCCAGTCGTCCGGGTTGGTGGTGTTGGGCAGGTCCTCGTTCTCCTTGAACTCGTCCACGCAGGCCTGGAGCAGGTGGGAGACCCGCAGGCCCTTCTGGTTGTGTTCGAGGAAGGCCTTGATCGCCATCTTCTTGGCCCGGTCGACGATGTTCTGGATCATCGCGCCGGAGTTGAAGTCCTTGAAGTAGAGGACTTCCTTGTCGCCGTTGGCGTACGTGACCTCAAGGAAGCGGTTCTCCTCGGTTTCGGCGTACATCTGCTCGACGACGGTCTGGATCATGCTGTGGACGGTGCCGTCCCTGGAGTCCTGGTGTTCGGACAGGTCGTCCGTGTGCAGGGGCAGCGAGGCCTTGAGGTACTTGGCGAAGATGTCCTTCGCGGCCTCGGCGTCCGGGCGCTCGATCTTGATCTTCACGTCGAGCCGGCCGGGGCGCAGGATGGCCGGGTCGATCATGTCCTCGCGGTTGGAGGCGCCGATGACGATGACGTTCTCCAGGCCTTCCACGCCGTCGATCTCGGCGAGCAGCTGGGGGACGATGGTGTTCTCCACGTCCGAGCTGACTCCGGATCCGCGGGTGCGGAAGAGGGATTCCATCTCGTCGAAGAAGACGATGACGGGGGTGCCCTCGCTCGCCTTCTCCCGGGCACGCTGGAAGACGAGGCGGATGTGCCGCTCGGTCTCGCCGACGTACTTGTTGAGGAGTTCGGGTCCCTTGATGTTCAGGAAGTAGGACTTTCCTGCTGCCTGTCCGGTCACCTCGGCGACCTTCTTGGCAAGGGAGTTGGCGACGGCCTTGGCGATGAGCGTCTTGCCGCAGCCGGGCGGGCCGTAGAGCAGGATGCCCTTCGGGGGCCGCAGTTCGTGTTCCTTGAAGAGGTCGGGGTAGAGGTACGGGAGCTCGACCGCGTCGCGGATCAGCTCGATCTGGTCGCCCAGGCCGCCGATCTTGTCGTAGTCGATGTCGGGGACCTCTTCGAGGACGAGGTCTTCGACCTCGCTCTTGGGGACGACCTCGTAGACGTAGCCGGAGCGGGGTTCGAGCAGGAGGGCGTCGCCGGGGCGGATGGTGATGTCCAGGAGCGGCTCGGCGAGCCTCACCACCCTTTCCTCGTCGGTGTGCCCGACGACCAGGGCGCGCTCGCCGTCCTCAAGGATCTCCTTGAGGGTGACGATGTCCCCGGCCCGCTCGAATTCCATGGCCTCGACCACGTTGAGGGCCTCGTTGAGCATGACCTCCTGGCCGCGCCGGAGGTCTTCCGGGTCGACGCTGGGGCTGACGTTCACGCGGAGCTTTCGGCCTCCGGTGAAGATGTCGACGGTGCCGTCCTCGTTCGCTTGCAGGAAGACACCGAAACCGGCCGGCGGCTGTGCGAGCCGGTCGACTTCTTCCTTGAGGGCCACGATCTGGTCTCGGGCCTCACGGAGGGTATTCGCGAGTCGTTCGTTCTGTGCGGATACGCCGGCCAGATTTGTCTGGAGCTCGACGATCCGCTCTTCGAGAATCCTCGTGTGTCGCGGAGAGTCGGCGAGCTTTCGTCGCAGGACGGCGATTTCCTGCTCGAGATAGG
Source organism: Streptomyces sp. NPDC001502 (assembly GCF_042894785.1). Lineage (NCBI taxonomy): Bacteria > Bacillati > Actinomycetota > Actinomycetes > Kitasatosporales > Streptomycetaceae > Streptomyces > Streptomyces sp. NPDC001502. The sequence goes on along the minus strand of NZ_JBIAVW010000025.1, from coordinate 93,809 downwards.
CAACCTGGCCGGCGGGGTCCTCGGACCCTCGCGCGGGCCGGATGCCGCGGTTGATGTCGTCGTCGTGGGCTGCCACGGTCCTCACCTCCTCCAAGGGGAGCTGGACGCTTCCTGACCCTACCTGGGCTGGTGGTGATTGAAACCCCTAGATCACAAAGACGGTAGAGGTGTGTCCGATCTTCACCCTTGCGTACTCCCTCACGCCAAGGAAATACCCACCCATCAAACTCGGGAAGCAGCCGGTTGTAAGGTCGAACTGTTCAACACCCGTCAGGGCCCGCGCGACTTGCTGCGGGTTGTGACCGGGATGGATCACTCAGCGCAGGGAACGGCAGGAGATATGACCGTGCAGCAGGAGGCTCCGACGGGCGGCGGCGGCGAGGCCGGCGAGCCGCTTGAGGTCTGGATCGATCAGGACCTGTGCACCGGGGACGGCATCTGCGTGCAGTACGCGCCTGAGGTGTTCGAGCTGGACATCGATGGTCTGGCGTACGTGAAGAGCCCGGAGGACGAGCTGCTGCAGGACGCGGGGGCGACCACTCCGGTTCCGCTGACGCTGCTCCAGGACGTGGTCGACTCGGCGAAGGAATGTCCGGGGGACTGCATTCATGTGAGGCGCGTTTCGGACAGGGTGGAGGTCTTCGGTCCCGACGCGGAGTGACGCTTCAAACACTCCTGGCGGCCGAGTCCGTCAGCTCCTGGCGGAATTTTCCGTCGTGCCAGCGCCACTTGGCGAGCTGTTTCGTGTCGGGGCTGTAGCGGGGTACGTCGGGTGAGGAGTAGCCGACGAGGGTTGCCGTGACGAGTCCGTCGCGCACGGTGAGCTCGGTGGCGGTCTGTCGTCGCGCGCTGTCGAGCAGGGTGGCGACGACGCGGGGGCGGGCGCCGTCGGCCCGGTCCCGGGTGAGTACGTAGATCGCGTGGGGCGGGGTGCCGGAGCCGGCGTCGCAGCGGACGGCGGCGACGGTCTCGGGGCGGCCGTCGCCGTCGAGGTCGCCCTGGGCGCTGGTGGTGACGGTCTGCGGGGCGCCCTTGCAGTCGAGGGGGTAGGTGACCCCTGCCGGGTCGGGTGCGGTGGCCTGGGGGCCCTTCGCGGGGGTTTCCGCGGTGCTCGCGGTGGTGTCGGTGGCCGGGGTGCCGGTGGCGGGCTGTACGAGTCCTGCGGCGGCTATGACGGCTGCCATGGCGGTGGCCGTGGCGAGCCAGTGGACGGGCCTGGTGCGGCTGTGCTCCAGGGTGTGCGGGAGCGGGGCCGTCTCGGCGTGGCTGTGCGGCACGCGGGGTGTCTCCTGTGCGAAGGGTGACGAGGAGCCAGCATCGTGCCACACCTCACAGGGAGGTGGAACGGCTGGGTCCGGGGCTGGTGCACGGGACAACGAAAAGGCGCTGTGGCGCAGTTCCCGGGTGGGTCGGGGGAACTGTGCCACAGCGCCTTTGTGTTGGGTCTGCGGGGCCGTTATGCGGAGCGGTCGCTGCCGGGGCCGTCGTAGTCCTCGCCGTAGGCGCCCTTGGCGGGGCGGCGGCGGCGCATGGGGGGCTCGACGCCGTCCGCGAGGCGGCGGGCGGTGACGAGGAAGCCGGTGTGGCCGATCATGCGGTGGTCCGGGCGGACGGCGAGGCCTTCCACGTGCCAGTTGCGGATCATCGATTCCCACGGCTGCGGCTCGGCGAAGCAGCCGATCTCGCGGATGGACTCGACGGTCTTGGACAGCTGGGTGGTGGTGGCCACGTAGCAGCAGAGGATGCCGCCGGGGACCAGGGCCTTGGAGACGGCTTCCAGGCATTCCCAGGGGGCGAGCATGTCGAGGATGACGCGGTCGACGTCCGTGTCGGACAGGTTGTCCTGGAGGTCGCCGACGGTCAGCTGCCACGCGGGGTGGGGGCCGCCGAAGTAGCGTTCGACGTTGGCGGTGGCGATCTCGGCGAAGTCCGCGCGGCGCTCGTAGCTGTGGAGCATGCCCTGGTCGCCGATGGCGCGCAGCAGGAAGCTGCTCAGGGAGCCGGAGCCCACTCCCGCTTCCACGACGCGTGCGCCGGGGAAGATGTCGGCGAAGGCCAGGATCTGGCCTGCGTCCTTGGGGTAGACCACGGCGGCGCCGCGGGGCATGGACAGGACATAGTCGGGGAGCAGGGGTCGCAGCGCGAGGTATGCGACGTTGCCCGTGGTGCGGACAACGCTGCCTTCGGGAGCACCGATCAGCTCGTCGTGCGGGAAGGAACCCTTGTGGGTGTGGAAATTCTTCCCGGCTTCGAGCGTGAACGTGTAGTGGCGGCCCTTGGGGTCGGTGAGCTGTACCTGGTCCCCGACCTCGAAGGGCCCGCGTCGGCGGGCGGCACCGGTCGGTTCGGACATGTGACCAGTGTATTGGCTTCAGGACTGGGGCCGTGCCATGGCCTTCACGAAGGCCTTTTCGACGTCGAGGGTGGACAGGACGCCGTAGATGGCGCCGCCGGGTTCGAGGACGAGGTATTCGGTGGCGGGGGTGGCGCGGAGGTGGTCGAGGAGTTCTTCGCCGGTGAGGTCCGCTGAAACCTTCATGCCGTCGGTGAGGTCCTGGGCGAGGGTGCTGACGGCGACCCAGGGGCGGCGGTGTTCGGGGACGGAGGCGATGGCGGTTTCGCGGACGATGGCGGTGGGGTCGCCTTGTCCGTCGACGACGACGAGGGCGCGGGCGCCGGCTTCGTTGGCGCGGCGCAGGGCTTCGGAGAGGGGGGTGGCGTTCTCGACGGGGATGGCGCGTCGGGTGAGGGTGCGGGCGCGCAGTTCGGGGAGGTGTTCGCGCAGGCGGGCCATGCGCAGGCTGTTGCCGGCGCCGGTCCAGATGATGCCGGCGAGGATGGCGGCGAGCAGGGCGTCCATGACGGTGTTCATGCCGCCGATTTCCTCGGTGCGGTTGCCGAGGACTCCGGTGTGGGTGAGGAGGGGGAGGCCGAGGAGGACGGCGAGGGCGAGGCCGCGGCCGACCCAGGCGGCGGCGACGGTGCCGGCCATGGGTTTGCCGGTGATGCCCCAGATGACGGCGCGGAGCATGCGGCCGCCGTCGAGGGGGAGGCCGGGGAGCAGGTTGAAGGCGGCGACGAGGAGGTTGGAGATCATCAGGCCGGCGAGGAGGACGCCGGGGACGGTGGCCGGGTCGACGGCTTTCATGCCGAGGTAGAAGGCTCCGGTGAGGAGGAGGGAGAGCAGGGGGCCGACGAAGGCGAGGACGAATTCGCGGCCGGGTGTCTCGGATTCCTTTTCGATCTCGGAGACTCCGCCGAAGAACTGGAGCTGGATGCGGCGCACGGGGAGCTTGAAGCGCAGGGCTGCGACGGTGTGCGCGAGTTCGTGGACCAGGACGGAGGCGTAGAAGGCGACGGCGAAGAAGAGGGAGACGAGGTAGCGGACGGGTCCGAGGTCGGGCAGGACGCGGTCGAGCTGGTCGCCGAAGACCCAGGTGATGAGGGCGGCGACGAGGAACCAGCTGGGCGAGACGTAGACGGGTACGCCGAAGGGGCGGCCCATGAGGAGTCCGCCGCCCGGTCCGGAGCGGCCGCGTGAGCGCTCGCCGGTTTCGTCGGTGTCTGCCACGGCTGTCCTTCGTTCGGTGCTGGTGTTTCCAGTGTGTTCTGTTCGCGTACGGGGTGGTGCTGTAGCGGGTTGTGATGCTCCGATCATGCAGTGCGAGGGGGCTTGTCGTCGATGGTATGCGCGTCCTGTCGGTGGTGGGTCGTAGGGTTTTGTGCATGACGACGAGCCCCGGTGCTGTGCCTGGCGCAGCCGATGCCGATGCGCGGAGCGCTGTGGCGCCCTCTTCGCTCTCCCCTTCGCGGGCGAGCGATTTCATGCAGTGCCCTCTCCTGTACCGGTTCCGGGTGATCGACAGGCTGCCGGAGAAGCCCAGTGCCGCTGCTACCCGCGGGACGCTGGTGCATGCGGTGCTGGAGCGGCTTTTCGATCATCCGGCGCAGGAGCGGACGGCGCCGCGGGCGAAGGCGTTGGTTCCGGGGCAGTGGGACCGGTTGCTGGAGTCGAAGCCGGAGCTGACGGAGCTGTTCCCGGAGGGTGACGAGGGGGCGGGGCTGGCGCGGTGGCTGACGGAGGCCGAGGCGCTGGTCGAGCGGTGGTTCACGTTGGAGGACCCGACGCGGCTGGAGCCGGTGGAGCGGGAGTTCTTCGTGGAGACGGAGCTGGAGTCGGGGCTGCGTCTGCGCGGGATCATCGACCGGGTGGACGTGGCGCCGACGGGTGAGGTGCGGATCGTCGACTACAAGACGGGGAAGGCGCCGCGGCCGCAGTATGCCGAGGGTGCGCTGTTCCAGATGAAGTTCTACGCGCTGGTGGTGTGGCGGCTGAAGCAGGTGGTGCCGCGGCGGCTGCAGCTGGTGTATCTGGGCAGTGGGGACGTGCTGACGTACGACCCGGTGGTGGCGGATCTGGAGCGGGTGGAGCGCAAGCTGCTCGCGTTGTGGGAGGCGATCCGGGAGGCGACGGAGTCGGGTGAGTGGCGGCCGCGGCCGACGAAGCTGTGCGGCTGGTGTGATCATCAGGCGGTGTGTCCGGAGTTCGGCGGCACTCCCCCGCCTTATCCTCTGGTGATCTCCCCGCGGCCGGGGGCGGAGCGCCCGGCGGAGTCCTGATCTTGGTGTCAGGGCAGAATGGTCGGGCCCGCCGTAGCCGTCCGACGAATACGAGGTAGACCCCGTGGCGATCCGCGTCCTTCTGGTCGACGACCAGCCGCTGCTGCGCACCGGCTTCCGGATGATCCTGGAGGCGGAGGAGGACCTGGCGGTGGTCGGTGAGGCCGGGGACGGTCTTCAGGCGCTGGACCAGGTGCGGGCGTTGCAGCCCGATGTGGTGCTGATGGACATCCGGATGCCGCGGATGGACGGGGTGGAGGCGACCCGGCAGATCACGGGTCCGGAGCGCGACGGGCCGGCGAAGGTGCTGGTGCTGACCACGTTCGATCTGGACGAGTACGTGGTGGAGGCGCTGCGGGCGGGGGCGAGCGGGTTCCTGCTGAAGGACGCGCCGGCGAACGAGCTGGTGCAGGCGATCCGGGTGGTCGCGGCGGGTGAGGCGATGCTCGCGCCGAGTATCACGCGGCGGCTGCTGGACAAGTACGCGGGGCATCTTCCGTCGGGTGAGGAGAGCCTTCCGAACACCTTGGGGACGCTGACCGAGCGTGAGGTCGAGGTGCTGAAGCTGGTGTCCCGGGGGCTGTCGAACGCGGAGATCGCGGCGGATCTGTTCGTGAGCGAGACGACGGTCAAGACGCATGTGGGACACGTGCTGACGAAGCTGGGGCTGCGGGACCGGGTCCAGGCGGCGGTGTACGCGTACGAGAGCGGTCTGGTGCGTCCCGGGGCCCAGTAGGCGGGGCGGGGCGCGCATGCGCGAAGGGGGCCGTACGTGCTGACGCGTACGGCCCCCTTCGCGTGGTGCCGGGCCCGCTCTGGGCGGGCCCGGCTCCGGTGGCTCAGCCCTTGCTGATCTCCCAGAAGCGGAAGACGGTGGAGGCGTCGAGGGACCACTGCAGGCCGCTCACGTTCTGGCGGGTGACGGCGTACTGCTTGCCCTGCCAGAGCGGGATGAGCGGGAGCTCGTCGGCGACGATGTCCTGGAGGCGGTTGTAGTCGGTGTTGGCCGCGGTGCGGTCGGACTTCGCGGAGGTCGACGGGATGATCGTCCCGGTGATCTCCTTGTTCTCGTAGTTGTTGTTCAGCACGTTGTCCGGGCCGAAGAAGGGCTGCGTGAAGTTGTCGGCGTCCGGGTAGTCGGGCACCCAGCCCTTGACGTACACGCCGTACTTGCCGGCCTGGATGTCCTTCTCGTACTGCTCGTACTCGACGGACTTGACGTCGGCGTCGAAGAGACCGCTGTCGTTGAGCTGCTTGGCGATGACCTCGAACTGCTGGTCCGTGGAGGGGCCGTAGCGGGACGGGGTGGAGTACAGGGTCAGCTTGACCTTGCCGTTGATGCCGCCGGCCTTGAGGACGGCCTTGGCCTTCTCGGGCTGCGGGGTGCCGCCGTAGCGGTCGAAGAAGGGGGTCGTGTGGCCGGCGATGCCGGTGGGCACGATGGAGTAGAGCGCGGTGGCGGTGCCCGCGTACACGTCCCGGACGAGGGCTTCGCGGTCGATGAGGTAGGCGATGGCCTTGCGCACGGGGAGCTTGCCGACGACGGGGTCGCTGACGTTGAACACCATGTGCTCGACCTCGGCGCCGGTGCCCTGGACGACGTCGACCTTGTTGTCGCCGGTCTTGCTGGAGGCGAGGGCGGCGATGTCCTTGGCGGCGAGGCCGCGGAAGGCGAAGTCGACGTCGCCGCTCTCCAGGACGGTCTTGAGGCCGGCCTGGTCGCCGTTGAAGAACTTCAGCGTGACGCCGGTGTTCTTGGCCTTGGCCTTGCCGCTGTAGGACTCGTTGACGGAGAAGGTGGCGCTCTTCTCGCCGAACGAGTCGAGCTTGTAGACACCGGAGCCGACGGCCTTGTTGTCGGCGCGCAGCTTGTCGGCCGGGTACTCGGTGTGGTCGACGATGGAGCCGGCGCCCGACGCGATCTTGCTGGGGAAGGTGGCGTCGGAGGTCTTGAGCTTGAAGACGACGGTCTTGTCGTCCGGGGCGTCGATGCTCGCGATCGACGCGAGCATCACGGCCGGGCCGTTCGCGTCGTTGATCTTCAGGGTGCGCTCGAAGGAGAACTTGACGTCCTTCGAGGTGAGGCTGTGGCCGTTGCTGAACTTCAGGCCGTCCCGCAGGGTGCACTTGTAGAGCTTGCTGTCGGCGCCCTCGAAGCCGCAGGCCTGGGCGGCGTCGGGCTCGGGGGTGGTGCCGCCCTTGGGGAAGCTCAGCAGCGACTGGAAGACGTTGTTGAACAGCAGCCAGGAGCCCGGGTCGTAGCCCGATGCCGGGTCGACGGACTTCACCTTGTCGGATATGCCCATGACCACGCCCTTGCCGCTGCCGGCATTGGAGCCATCGGTCGAACCGCAACCGCTGAGCAGCGCGGCGGCGGTGGCTGCGCCGAGCGGGGCCGCCAGCCACTGGTTACGTCGATTCACGCGAACGTCCTTCACAGTCGAACTGTTTCGTTGGTCCGGCCCGCGACTTCCGCTGCCGGTCGTTGCCTTGCTCAGCCGCTTACGCCACGGCCGAGCTCCCACAGCTGGAGGTCGGAGATGGCGTTGACCGACCACTCCACTCCGGTGATCCCGTCGCGTGCGGCGACGTACTGCTTGCCCTGCCACAGGGGCAGGACGGGCACGTCCTCGGCGACGATGTCCTGTATCTCCGTGATCGCGGGGACGGCGACCGTACGGTCGACCGCCCGCCGGGATTCGGGGATGAGCCTGCTGCGTACCGCGTTGTTGGCGTACGGCGTGCCCAGGAAGTTGTCCTGCTCCAGGAACGGGGCGAGGAAGTTGTCGGCGTCCGGGTAGTCGGGGAACCAGCCGAGCCCGTAGGCGGCGTGGTCGCCCTTCTTCTGGGCGGGGCGGAAGTCCGCCCACTCGCTGCCCTGGACGGTGATGTCGAACAGACCGGTGGAGTTCAGCTGGGCCTTGAGGGCCTCGAACTCGGCGGCAGTGCCGTCGCCGTAGTGGTCGCTGGTGTAGTGCAGGGTCAGCTTGACCGGGGTCTTGATCCCGGCCTCCTTCAGCAGGGCGGCGGCCTTGGGCGTGTTGGCGTCGCCGTACTTGTTGTAGAAGGAGTTGACGTGGCCCGTCACGGTGGTGGGGACCAGCGAGTAGAGCGGCTGGGCGGACTTGCCGTAGACCTTGGAGATGAGCTGGCCGCGGTCGACGGCGGCGGCGAGCGCCTGGCGTACGGCCTTCTCCTTGACGACCGGGGCCTCGGTGTTGAAGCCGAGGTAGCGGATCTCCAGGCCGGGCATCGGGACCAGCTTGACGCCCTTGGGCGGCTGGGCGCTGAACTCGGTGATCTGGGCGGGCGACAGGGTGCGGGAGACCATGTGGATCTTCCCGTCGGTGAGTGCCTTGCCCATGGCCGGGGAGTCGGTGAAGGTGCGCAGCTCGACCTTGTCGTTCTGCAGCTTGAGGTCGCCCTTGTAGTGCGGGTTCTTGGTGAAGACGGCGCGGACCAGCCGGTTGCCCTTGACCTCGGCCTTCATCGTGTACGGGCCGGAGCCGTCCACGGCGAAGCCCTCGCGGAGCTTCTTGGCGTCGTAGTTCTTCTGACTGACGATGCCGGCGGCGGGGGTGGAGAGCTTGAACGGGAAGGTCGCGTCCGGGGTCTTCAGGTGGAAGACGACGGTGTCGGCGCCCTTGACCTCGACGTTGTCGAGGGTGGAGAGCAGCGAGGAGGGGCCGTTCTCGTCCTTGATGGCGAGGACGCGGTCGATGGAGAACTTGACGTCCTTGGCGGTGAGGGGCTCACCGTCGGCGAACTTCAGGCCGGGGCGCAGGGTGCAGCGGTAACTCTCGTTGCCGGCGTCGGTGAAGCGGCAGGCGGAGGCGGCTTCGGGGACGGGCTGGCCGCCGCCGCGCGGGGTGTGCATCAGCGTCTGGACGGTCTGGCGCAGGATGTTCCAGGCGCCGGCGTCGTAGGCGTAGGCCGGGTCGAAGGGGGCGGGAGCGAAGTCTGCGGCCTCGAACCGATCGGTGGTTCCGACGACGATCGCTCCGGATCCTGCTCCTCCGCCGCTCGCGCTGCCGCAGGCGGCCAGCGCGGGGGTGAGCAGTCCGGCCGCGGCCGTCAGCACCATGGTCTTGCGGTTCATGCTGGAAGTACTCCCTGTAACCGGCACTTGGTCAAAGCGGCGTAGAGGGCACTTCGCGGCGGTCGCCCGTTCGGGGCGGAACGATCGGGCCGGTGTTGTGACGATCGGTCCACGCGTTCCCGGCACAGGGGTGTGTGTCGGGACGGCTGAGGTGCGGCGTAGTGCCCGCGTCGACACTAGTGGTCCGGGACGGGATGGCTGGAACTGACCGGACTTGGGGCGTAATCGCACCGTGATCGGAGCGAACTGCCTGTTCACGCGCAGGGCTGCGCAGATTCGGTCAGGGGCTGATCAATGTGGACACATTGGAAGCCGTGGGAGCCCCGGGACAGACCCGTCGGGGGTGCGGAGCGTGACCAAGGTCACCCTGCGCAACGACCGCGGAGGGGATGGAATTTCAGCCTCCGGGGCCCAGGACGGAAGATCCTTCCGCCAGGGCGCAGTCAGGCGGCGTTCCGTTCGGCACGGAGCGTGCTCAGAGGGTTCCGGTGCGTGGCAATGCATACCGATGTGGACCAGTGCATGCCGATGTGTCCGCTTGGGTTGGGTGCAGGCCCGGCCGGAGGGCGGGTCGTCACTCTCAGTTCATCGGGGCGATGAGCGAGCGCAGGAACGCCAGGTCCACGTCCTCCAGCGAGCGGACGACCGTGCGCCCGGGCGCGGGTTCGATCACGCCGACCGAGGGGATGGCCACGACCCGGCAGCCGGCGGCCTCGGCGGCCGCCACCCCGGTGCGGGTGTCCTCGATGACCGCGCAGCGCGAGGGGTGCGCGCCCAGGGAGCGCGCGGCGAACAGGTACGGGTCGGGGTGCGGCTTGGTACGGGCCACCTCGTCGCCGGCGACGGTCATCGTGAAGCGGTCGCGGCCGAGGGTGAGCAGGACCTGGTCGATGACCCGGCGGTGGGAGGCGGAGACGAGCGCGGTGGGCACGTTGTGCCGGGCGAGCTCGGACAGCAGCCGCTCGGCGCCGGGCATCAGCGGCACCCGGTCGGCGATGCGGGCCTCGAAGCGCTCGTTGAGCAGGACGCTCAGCTCGGCGAGGCCGATGGCGGCGCCGGTCGCCTCGATCAGGAAGGTCGCGCTGCGGCTCATGGGGCCGCCGACGACCACGTCGCGCCAGGCCTCGTCGAGGCGGTGGCCCAGCTCCTGGAAGATCTCCGCCTCGATCTCCCACCAGAAGCCTTCGGTGTCGACGAGGGTGCCGTCCATGTCGAGCAGCACCGCCTGCAGGGCAGAACCGTCGGCCGTACGGGCGACGGGGGCGGGAACGGTGCTCGTCATGCGCATGCCTCTCAGAAGGGACGAGAAGGCCGGTCACCTCTTCCGCGGGGCATACCACCCCGGGGAACAGGCGACCGGCCTGTATGGGACCGACAAGTGTACGTCGGCGGAGCTCAGCGTGCGTTGAAATACTTCGCTTCGGGGTGGTGAATCACGATCGCGTCGGTGGACTGCTCCGGGTGGAGCTGGAACTCCTCCGACAGGTGGACCCCGATCCGCTCCGGCTCCAGGAGGTCGGCGATCTTCGCGCGGTCCTCCAGGTCGGGGCAGGCGCCGTAGCCGAGCGAGAAGCGGGCACCGCGGTACTTGAGGTCGAACATGTCCTCGACCTGCGCCGGGTCCTCGCCGCCGAATCCGAGCTCGGCGCGGACGCGGGCGTGCCAGTACTCGGCCATGGCCTCGGCGAGCTGGACCGAGAGGCCGTGCAGCTCCAGGTACTCGCGGTAGGAGTCCGACTCGAACAGCTTGGCCGTGGCCTCGCCGATCCTGGAGCCGACCGTGACCACCTGGAGGCCGACGACGTCGGTCTCGCCGGACTCCTCGGGACGGAAGAAGTCGGCGAGGCACAGGCGCCGGCCGCGGCGCTGGCGCGGGAAGGTGAAGCGGGTCCGCTCGTTGCCGGCCTCGTCGAGGATGATCAGGTCCTCGCCCTTGGAGACGCAGGGGAAGTACCCGTAGACGACCGCGGCTTCGAGCAGGTTCTCGGTGTGCAGCTTGTCCAGGAGGCCGCGCAGCCGCGGCCGGCCCTCGCTCTCGACGAGCTCCTCGTACGTGGCTCCGCCCGCGCGGGCCTGCTTGAGGCCCCACTGGCCCTTGAACAGGGCGCCCTCGTCGAGCCAGGAGGCGTAGTCCTTGAGCGGGATGCCCTTGACCACGCGGGTGCCCCAGAACGGCGGGGTGGGGACCGGGTTGTCGACCGAGACGTCGGAGCGGCCGCCCGGCTCGTCCGGCTCCTCCACCTGCAGGGCGGGAGTGTCGCGCTTGGCGACGCGGCGCTGCTTGAGCTCGGGCAGGGTCGCGCCGGGGACGCCGCGCTTGACGGCGATGAGGGCGTCCATGAGGCGCAGGCCCTCGAAGGCGTCGCGGGCGTAGCGGACCTCGCCCTCGTAGATCTCGTGGAGGTCCTGCTCGACGTAGGCGCGGGTGAGGGCGGCGCCGCCGAGGATCACCGGGTAGTCGGCGGCCAGCTTGCGCTGGTTCAGCTCCTCCAGGTTCTCCTTCATGATCACGGTCGACTTCACGAGCAGGCCGGACATGCCGATGACGTCGGCCTTGTGCTCCTGCGCGGCTTCGAGGATCGCGGAGACGGGCTGCTTGATGCCGATGTTGACGACGTTGTAGCCGTTGTTGGTGAGGATGATGTCGACGAGGTTCTTGCCGATGTCGTGGACGTCGCCGCGGACGGTGGCGAGCACGATCGTGCCCTTGCCCTCGTCGTCGGTCTTGTCCATGTGCGGTTCGAGGTAGGCGACGGCCGTCTTCATGACCTCGGCGGACTGCAGGACGAAGGGGAGCTGCATCTGGCCGGAGCCGAAGAGCTCGCCGACGACCTTCATGCCCTCCAGGAGGGTGTCGTTGACGATGTCGAGGGCGGGGCGGGTCTGGAGGGCCTCGTCGAGGTCGGTCTCCAGGCCGTTCTTCTCGCCGTCGATGATGCGGCGCTGCAGTCGCTCGTCCAGGGGCAGGGCGAGGAGTTCCTCGGCGCGGCCGGCCTTGAGCGACTTGGTGTTGACGCCCTCGAAGAGGGCCATCAGCTTCTGCAGCGGGTCGTAGTCGCCCTCGCGCCGGTCGTAGATCAGGTCGAGGGCGGTGGTGACCTGCTCCTCGTCGAAGCGGGCGATCGGCAGGATCTTGGAGGCGTGGACGATGGCGGAGTCCAGGCCGGCCTTGACGCACTCGTCGAGGAAGACCGAGTTCAGCAGGACGCGGGCGGCCGGGTTGAGGCCGAAGGAGATGTTGGACAGGCCGAGGGTGGTCTGGACGTCCGGGTGGAGCCGCTTGAGCTCGCGGATCGCCTCGATCGTGGCGATGCCGTCCTTGCGGGACTCCTCCTGGCCGGTGCAGATCGTGAAGGTCAGGGTGTCGATGAGGATGTCCGACTCGCGGATCCCCCAGTTGCCCGTCAGGTCGTCGATGAGCCGTTCGGCGATGGCGACCTTGTGCTCGACGGTGCGGGCCTGGCCCTCCTCGTCGATGGTCAGCGCGATCAGCGCGGCGCCGTGCTCCTGGGCCAGTCGGGTGACCTTGGCGAAGCGGGACTCGGGTCCGTCGCCGTCCTCGTAGTTCACGGAGTTGATGACCGCGCGGCCGCCGAGCTTCTCCAGGCCCGCCCGGATGACGGGGACCTCGGTGGAGTCCAGGACGATGGGCAGGGTGGAGGCGGTGGCGAAGCGGCCGGCGAGCTCCTCCATGTCGGCGACGCCGTCGCGGCCCACGTAGTCCACGCAGAGGTCGAGCATGTGCGCGCCCTCGCGGATCTGGTCGCGCGCCATCTCCACGCAGTCGTCCCAGCGGGCCTCCAGCATGGCCTCGCGGAACTTCTTGGAGCCGTTGGCGTTGGTGCGCTCACCGATCGCCATGTACGAGGTGTCCTGGCGGAAGGGCACGGTCTGGTAGAGCGAGGCGGCGCCGGGCTCGGGCTGGGGGGTGCGCTCGGTGATCGCCGTGCCGCGGACGCGCTCGACGACCTGGCGCAGGTGCTCGGGGGTGGTGCCGCAGCAGCCGCCGACCAGGGAGAGCCCGTACTCGCGGACGAAGGTCTCCTGGGCGTCGGCCAGCTCGGGGGCGCTGAGCGGGTAGTGCGCGCCCTGCTTGGTCAGGACGGGCAGGCCGGCGTTGGGCATGCAGGAGAGCGGGATGCGGGCGTTGCGCGCGAGGTAGCGCAGGTGCTCGCTCATCTCGGCGGGGCCGGTGGCGCAGTTCAGCCCGATCATGTCGATGCCGAGCGGCTCCAGCGCGGTCAGGGCGGCGCCGATCTCCGAGCCGAGGAGCATGGTGCCGGTGGTCTCGACGGTGACGGAGCAGATCAGCGGGACGGTGACGCCGAGGGCTTCCATGGCGCGGCGGGCGCCGATGATCGAGGACTTCGTCTGCAGGAGGTCCTGGGTGGTCTCGACGAGCAGCGCGTCGGCGCCGCCGGAGAGCAGGCCCTCGGCGTTGATCTGGTAGGCGTCGCGGATCTGGGCGTAGCTGATGTGGCCGAGCGTGGGGAGCTTGGTGCCGGGGCCCATGGAGCCGAGGACCCAGCGCTGCTGACCGGTGGAGGCGGTGAACTCGTCGGCGACCTCGCGGGCGATGCGCGCGCCGGCCTCCGACAGCTCGAAATTGCGTTCGGCGATGTCGTACTCGGCGAGCGCCGCGTAGTTCGTGCCGAAGGTGTTGGTCTCGACGCAGTCCACGCCCACCGAGAAGTACGCCTCGTGGACGGAGCGCACGATGTCGGGGCGGGTGATGTTGAGGACCTCGTTGCAGCCTTCGAGCTGCTGGAAGTCCTCCATGGTGGGGTCCTGCGCCTGGAGCATCGTTCCCATGGCTCCGTCGGCGACGACCACGCGGGTCGCAAGCGCCTCCCGGAGGGCATCGGCCCGGGTCTGGGTGTCAGCGGGCAAGGTGGGCAACGAAGCCATGGTTGTGCTCCCTGGGATGCGACGGCTGTCGGCTTTGCACCCCCTCTGTGTCAAGGGTGCACGCGGCCAGGGTAACCGCGAGGCACCCGCCCCGGTGTGGGTGTCCCACGTGGCGGACTGCATTCTGTGGCGGGGACTTCCCGGGGTGTGTCCCGGCGGCGGGTACGGCGAACAGTTGTCCGACGGTGCGCTAGGTCGGCATCGACCGATACTGTTCAGCATTGTCGAACCGCGTCAAGATGGTCAGTAATACCGAAGGTCTGCAGGAGGCTGCGCGATGGCACGGAACATCCAGTCGCTCGAACGAGCCGCTGCGATGCTGCGACTTCTGGCGGGCGGCGAGCGCCGGCTGGGACTCTCGGACGTGGCGTCCTCGCTGGGCCTGGCCAAGGGCACGGCCCACGGCATCCTGCGCACCTTGCAGGCCGAGGGCTTCGTGGAGCAGGACCCGGCCTCCGGCCGGTACCAGCTGGGGGCGGAGCTGCTGCGCCTGGGCAACAGCTACCTCGACGTGCACGAGTTGCGCGCCCGCGCCCTGGTGTGGACGGACGACCTGGCCCGGGCGAGCGGCGAGAGCGTGTACGTGGGCGTGCTGCACCAGAGCGGGGTGCTGATCATGCACCACGTGTTCCGGCCCGACGACAGCCGTCAGGTGCTGGAGGTCGGGGCCATGCAGCCGCTGCACTCGACCGCGCTGGGCAAGGTGCTGTCGGCGTACGACCCCGTGGCGCACACCCAGGCACACGAGGTCGAGCGCGAGGCCTTCACCCCCCGCACGGTCACGGACGGCACCGGCTTCGAGGCGATCCTGGGCCTGACCCGGGCGCGCGGCTGGGCCTCCGACGTCGAGGAGACCTGGGAGGGCATCGCCTCGGTGGCGGCGCCGATCCACGACCGGCGCCGGATGCCGGTCGGCGCGGTGGCGGTCGCGGGCGCCGTGGAACGGGTCTGCGGCGAGGCCGGAGAACCCCGTGCGGCCCTGGTGGCGTCGGTGCGGGACTGTGCGCGCGCGGTTTCACGCGATCTCGGCGCGGGCCGGTTCTGAGCTTCCTTTAACAGGTCCAGGCCACACCCTGGCCTCTCTATGCCCATTTTTCGCCATAACCCGACCATGGGATGGCTGGATTTGGCTGATCACACCTACTGGTAACGATCCGACACTTTGGCCTGGCCGACTCTTGACGCGTTCTTCACTTGGGCGGAAAACTGCCGTTCATCGGTCGGCATTGTCGAACACCTACCGGCAATACGCGCTAGGATGCGACAAGCCACGGACCGGTGCAGCACTCACCGAGTGCGCGGAACCACCGGAGGGACCCGGTGTCCGCCCACCCCTGGACGTACAAAGGAGTCGCGGGTGTCCAGCTCCGACATCTTCATCGGCGAGACCATCGGTACCGCCCTGCTCACACTGCTCGGCGGTGGCGTCTGCGCCGCAGTGACACTCAAGAGCTCCAAGGCCCGCAACGCGGGCTGGCTCGCCATCACGTTCGGCTGGGGTTTCGCCGTACTGATCGCCGCCTACGTCTCCGCGCCGCTCTCCGGTGCGCACCTGAACCCGGCGGTCACCGTCGGTCTCGCCGTCAAGACCGGCGAGTGGGGTGACACCCCGGTCTACTTCGCCGGCCAGCTGCTGGGCGCGATGCTCGGAGCGGTCCTGATGTGGATCACCTACTACGGACAGTTCCGCGTCCACCTGGCCGACCCGGAGCACATCCGCGACGCCAAGCTCGGTCCCGAGGACCCGCACCCGCACGATGTGGCCGGTCCGGTGCTCGGCATCTTCTCCACCGGCCCCGAGATCCGTAACGTCGTGCAGAACCTGGCGACCGAGATCATCGGTACCGCCGTCCTGATCCTGGCGATCCTGACCCAGGGCCTCCAGGACGGCGGCAAGGGCCTCGGTGTCATCGGCGTCCTGATCACCTCGTTCGTGGTCGTCGGCATCGGTCTCTCGCTCGGCGGCCCGACCGGCTACGCCATCAACCCGGTGCGCGACCTCGGTCCGCGTATCGTTCACGCCCTGCTGCCGCTGCCCAACAAGGGCGGCTCCGACTGGGGTTACTCCTGGATCCCGGTGGTCGGCCCGCTCGTCGGTGCCGCGCTCGCCGGTGGTCTCTACAACATCGCGTTCGCCTGATCAGCAGTACCGGCAAGATCGTAAGATCCGCACCGCCCTTCTGATTCCGCCTACTCACCCGACCTGCCAGGAGCAGCCAACATGACCACCAGCACCGGTCCCTTCATCGCCGCGATCGACCAGGGCACCACCTCCTCCCGCTGTATCGTCTTCGACCGCGACGGCCGCATCGTCGCCGTCGACCAGAAGGAGCACGAGCAGATCTTCCCGAAGCCGGGCCAGGTCGAGCACGACGCCACCGAGATCTGGACCAACGTCCAGGAGGTCGTGGCCGGCGCGATCGCCAAGGCGGAGATCACCGCCGCGGACGTCAAGGCCGTCGGCATCACCAACCAGCGCGAGACCACGGTCCTGTGGGACCGCCACACCGGCGAGCCGGTGCACAACGCGCTGGTCTGGCAGGACACCCGCACCGACGCCCTGTGCAAGGAGCTCGGCCGCAACGTCGGCCAGGACCGCTTCCGCCGCGAGACCGGCCTGCCGCTGGCGAGCTACTTCGCCGGCCCGAAGGTCCGCTGGCTGCTCGACAACGTCGAGGGCCTGCGGGAGCGCGCCGAGGCCGGCGACATCCTCTTCGGCACCATGGACTCGTGGATCATCTGGAACCTCACGGGTGGCCCGCAGGGCGGTGTGCACGTCACGGACGTCACCAACGCCTCGCGCACCATGCTGATGAACCTGCACACCCTGGCCTGGGACGACAAGATCGCCGAGTCCATGGGCGTCCCGCTCAACGTCCTTCCGGAGATCAAGTCCTCCGCCGAGGTCTACGGCCACGTCAAGGAAGGCGTCCTCGCCGGTGTCCCGGTCGCCTCGGCGCTCGGTGACCAGCAGGCCGCCCTCTTCGGCCAGACCTGTTTCGCCGAGGGCGAGGCCAAGTCCACGTACGGCACCGGAACGTTCATGCTGATGAACACCGGCGACAAGATCATCAACTCCTACAGCGGCCTGCTGACCACGGTCGGCTACCAGATCGGCGACCAGAAGCCGGTCTACGCGCTGGAGGGCTCCATCGCCGTCACCGGCTCGCTCGTCCAGTGGATGCGCGACCAGATGGGCCTGATCAAGTCCGCGGCCGAGATCGAGACCCTGGCCTCCTCGGTCGAGGACAACGGCGGCGTCTACTTCGTGCCGGCCTTCTCCGGCCTCTTCGCCCCGTACTGGCGCTCCGACGCCCGTGGCGTGGTCGCCGGCCTCACCCGGTACGTCACCAAGGCGCACATCGCCCGTGCCGTCCTGGAGGCCACCGCCTGGCAGACCCGCGAGATCACCGACGCCATGACCAAGGACTCGGGCGTCGAGCTCGCGGCCCTCAAGGTCGACGGCGGCATGACCTCCAACAACCTGCTGATGCAGACGCTCTCGGACTTCCTGGACGCCCCCGTGGTGCGCCCGATGGTCGCCGAGACCACCTGCCTCGGCGCCGCCTACGCCGCCGGCCTGGCCGTCGGCTTCTGGCCCGACACCGACGCCCTGCGCGCCAACTGGCGCCGCGCGGCGGAGTGGACCCCGCGGATGCCCGCCGACCAGCGGGACCGCGAGTACAAGAGCTGGCTCAAGGCCGTGGAGCGTTCCATGGGCTGGGTCGACGACGAAGACGCCAGCTGACCGCACTCAGCTGAGTCAATCGACGAGGAGCTAAGAGAGATATGAGCAGCCTGCAGAGCGTTCCCGCACTGGGCACGCACCCGACCGCCGGTGCCAACGTCAGCCGCGCCCAGACCCGTGAGCAGCTGTCGAAGGCCACGTACGACCTGCTGGTCATCGGCGGTGGAATCCTGGGCACCTCCGTGGCGTGGCACGCCGCGCAGTCGGGCCTGCGGGTTGCCATGGTGGACGCCGGCGACTTCGCCGGCGCCACCTCCTCGGCCTCCTCCAAGCTCGTCCACGGCGGTCTGCGCTACCTGCAGACCGGCGCGGTCAAGCTGGTCGCCGAGAACCACCACGAGCGCCGGGTGCTGGCCAAGGACGTGGCCCCGCACCTGGTCAACCCGCTCACCTTCTACCTGCCGGTCTACAAGGGCGGTCCGGTGGGTGCGGCCAAGCTGGGCGCGGGCGTCTTCGCCTACTCCGCCCTCTCGGCCTTCGGCGACGGCATGGGCAAGGTCATATCCCCGGCCCGTGCCGTCGCCGACAACCCGGGTCTGAAGACGGACAACCTCAAGGCCGTCGCGGTCTATTACGACCACCAGATGAACGACTCCCGCGTCGCCGTCATGACGGTCCGCGCGGCCGTCGAGTCGGGCGCGGTCGTCCTCAACCACGCCGAGGTCACCGGACTGCGCAAGACGCGCGGCCGGGTCACCGGCGCCGAGCTCAAGGACCGTCTCGACGGCACCGAGTTCGGGGTCGACGCGCGCGTCGTGCTCAACGCCACCGGCCCGTGGGTGGACCACCTGCGGCGCATGGAAGACAAGCACTCCATGCCGTCGATCCGCCTCTCCAAGGGCGCGCACATCGTCATGAAGCGCAAGTCGCCGTGGAAGGCCGCCATGGCCACCCCGATCGACAAGTACCGCATCACCTTCGCCCTCCCGTGGGAGGACCAGCTGCTCCTCGGCACCACCGACGAGGTGTACGAGGGCGACCCGGCGGACGTGCGCGCCACCGAGTCCGACATCGCGCAGATCCTGGACGAGGCGGCCTTCTCGGTGAAGGACGCGGACCTGGACCGCTCGCTGATGACGTACGCCTTCGCGGGCCTGCGGGTGCTGCCCGGCGGCCCCGGCGGCGTCGAGAAGGCCAAGCGCGAGACGGTCGTCTCCGAGGGCGCCGGCGGCATGCTGTCGGTGGCCGGCGGCAAGTGGACGACGTACCGCCACATCGGCCGTGTGGTCATGGACAAGCTGGCGAAGCTCCCGGGCAGCCCGCTGACCGAGGACATGGAGCCGGTGAAGTCGCTGGTGCGCCGGATCGCGCTGCCCGGTGTCGCCAACCCGAACGCGGTCGCGCACCGGCTGCTCGTGGACCGGGAGCCGGGGACGCGGATGGACCCGCTGACGGCCCGCCACCTGGCCTCCCACTACGGCTCGCTGGCCTTCGACATCGCGCGCATCGCGAACGAGGACCCGGCGCTGGCCGAGCGGATCCACCCGGACGGTCCGGAGATCTGGGCGCAGGTCGCCTACGCCCGTGACAACGAGTGGGCCGAGACGGTCGACGACGTGCTGCGCCGCCGTACGACGGTGACGATCCGCGGCCTGGACGACGAGTCCGTACGTGCCCGGGTCGAGGAGATGCTGGGCCGTAAGGCATAGCTCCTACGCAGGTGGGGAAGAGGGGCGGTTCCGAGGGGAACCGCCCCTCTGTCGTGGGCTGTGGCCAGTGCCTCATCAAGGCTTAGGCTGACCCACGTACGCAAGGGAACTTCGGAAGGAGACCTGGGTGATCGAGCTTGAGGGCGTGCCCGAGCTGATCGACCCGGTCATGGTGGCCGCGTTCGAGGGCTGGAACGACGCGGGTGACGCGGCCTCCGGTGCGGTCGCACACCTGGACCGGGAGTGGAAGGGCGAGGTCTTCGCGGCACTCGACGCCGAGGATTACTACGACTTCCAGGTCAACCGGCCGACGGTGTGGCTGGACAACGGGGTACGGAAGATCACGTGGCCGACGACACGGCTGTCGGTGGTCCGGATCGGCGGTGCCAAGCCGCGGGACCTGGTGCTGGTGCGGGGCATCGAACCGTCCATGCGGTGGCGGTCGTTCTGCAACGAGATCCTCGGGTTCGCGCACGAGCTGGGCGTGGAGATGGTGGTCATCCTGGGCGCGCTGCTCGGGGACACCCCGCACACGCGGCCGGTGCCGGTGAGCGGGGTGACCTCGGACGCGGACCTGGCGCGGACGATGGACCTGGAGGAGACCAAGTACGAGGGCCCGACGGGCATCGTGGGCATCCTGCAGGAGGCCTGTACGCACGCGGGTGTCCCGGCGGTGTCCCTGTGGGCGGCGGTGCCGCACTACGTCTCCCAGCCGCCGAACCCGAAGGCGACGCTGGCCCTGCTGAACCGGCTGGAGGATCTGATCGACATCCGGATCCCGCTGGGCGAGCTGCCCGAGGACGCGCGGGCGTGGCAGCTGGGCGTGGACCAACTGGCCGCCGAGGACAGCGAGGTGGCGGAGTACGTCCAGACGCTGGAGGAGGCGCGGGACACGGCCGATCTGCCGGAGGCCTCGGGCGACGCGATCGCCCGGGAGTTCGAGCGGTACCTGCGGCGGCGTGACCCGGCGGGTAGCCCGGAGACGGCCACCGACACGGGTTCCTACTTCCGCGACCTGTCCGGCGGCACGCGCCCCCAGGCGAAGCCGAAGCCGGAGGGCGCGGCGGAGCCGGAGGACACCGCGGAGCCGCAGGACGGGCAGCAGCAGACGGGCACCGGCGCGCCGGAAGGTCCCGTAGCTCCGGACGACAAGGCGGGGGACGAGCCGGACGGCACGTCGAAGGGCAAGCCGGACGGCACGTCGGAAGGCACGTCGGACGGCGTCGGGGACACCTCGGAGGACTAGTCCCACCAGGCTGTCCGTGTGTCAGTACCCCCTGCTTGGATACGGGTTGCCGTTCCGAGAGAGGGAAGCATGACTCGTACCACCCCGCCCCGCCCGCTCGACGTGGCTTCGGTCTTCCCGGAGCTCGCAGGGACGTCCAGGACCGCCACCCGGCTGCACCCGCGGCCCGGCGCGCCCACCGTGCACGAGAGCTCGGTGGGCGGGCCCCTGCTGTGGCCGGCCGGCGAACCCTGGGCGTCGTGCTCGCAGGAGCACGACGCTCCCTTCGAGCTGAACACGCCCGAGGAGGTCCGCACGCTCCGGCGGATCCTCGCCCGCGACGTCTGGACGGACGAGGACCACGCCGAGGTCTCGCGGATCCACGCCGGCCATGATCCGTCGCTGCTGCCCGAGGGGCCGCACCCGCTGATACCGGTGGCGCAGCTGTACGCCCGGGACGTCCCCGGCCTGCCGTTCCCCGAGGGCACGGACCTGCTCCAGGTGCTGTGGTGCCCGTTCATCGACATCGAGGACCAGAGTGGCTCGGAGGCCGTCCAGCTGCGGTGGCGGCGGGCCGCCGATGTGGCGGAGGTCCTGGTTTCCCCGCCGGAGCCGGCGTACGTGGGTACGTCCGAGCTGGTGCCCCTCCCGTGCGTGCTCCATCCGGAGCAGGTCCTCGAGTACCCGGCCGAGCACGATCTGGAGCCCGAACTGGCCGGGCGGATCCACCGCTGGGACGAGGACGGGGCCACGGGCTACCGGGGAGCCCTGTCCGTCGCACCCGGGTGGAAGGCCGGCGGCTGGGCCGCCCCCTTCACCTTCCGTGATTCCGGCGGCCCGGCGGAGCTGCGCTGCGCGCGGTGTTCGGCCGTCGGCGAACCGTTGCTCACCCTCGGCCACACCGAGTGGAACGGCGAAACCGAGAGCTGGCGGCCGGTCGAGGAGGCGCAGGGCGCGTCCGCGACCCCGACGGAGGTCACCGTGGGCCGCGGCTACACCTTGCAGTTCTACGCGTGCCCCGCCGATCCCCGGCACCCGCCGGTCACCGTCATGCAGTGAGGGCCTGAAACGGCAGGACGCGCCCCCGGCACGGGGCCGGGGGCGCGCCTTCTTCGGTTGCCTAGAGCGCCACGCCCAGCAGCGCGTCCACCGTGCGGGAGACCAGGCCCGGGGCCGACTCGTCGTCGCCGTCGGTGGCGTTCTGGAGCTCCGCCCAGCGGTCCACGGCCGCCAGCGCCGCAGGGGCGTCCAGGTCGTTCGCCAGGGCCTCGCGGACCTCTTCGAGCACCGCGTCGGCCGGGATGCCGTCCGGCCTGGACACGGCCGCGCGCCAGCGCTCCAGCCGGGCCACGGCCTCGGCGAGGACCTCGTCGGTCCACTCCCAGTCGGCCCGGTAGTGGTGCGACAGCAGCGCGAGGCGGATCGCCGCCGGGTCCACCCCGGAGCGCCGCAGCGCCGACACGAAGACGAGGTTGCCCTTCGACTTCGACATCTTCTCGCCGTGCAGCGCCACCATGCCCGCGTGCACGTACGCCTTGGCCATCGGGAACTCGCCCGTCAGCGCCTGTGCGTGCGACGCGCCCATCTCGTGGTGCGGGAACGCCAGGTCGGAGCCGCCGCCCTGGATGTCGAAGCCCATGCCCAGGTGGTCGAGGGCGATCGCCACGCACTCGATGTGCCAGCCCGGCCGGCCGCGGCCCAGCGAGCCGCCGTCCCAGCTCGGCTCGCCCGGACGCGCGGCCATCCACAGCATCGGGTCCAGCGGGTTCTTCTTGCCGGGCCGGTCGGGGTCGCCGCCCCGCTCCGCCGAGAGCAGCCGCATCGCTTCGGCGTCGAGGTGGGAGACCCCGCCGAAGTGCGGGTCGGCCTCGACCGAGAAGTAGGTGTCGCCGTCCAGCTCGTACGCCGCGCCCGCGTCCCGCAGCCGCTCGACCAGCGGCACGATTCCGGGTATGGCCTCGACGGCTCCGATGTAGTGCTGCGGGGGCAGCATCCGCAGGGCCGTCATGTCCTCGCGGAAGAGCGCGGTCTCGCGCTCCGCCAGCTCGGTCCAGTCCTGGTTGTCACGCAGCGCCCGCTCCAGGAGCGGGTCGTCCACGTCCGTGACGTTCTGGACGTAGTGGACCTGCCGCTTGGTGTCGAGCCACACGCGTTGTACGAGGTCGAACGCGTTGTAGGTCGCCGCGTGACCGATGTGGGTCGCGTCGTACGGAGTGATGCCGCAGACGTAGATACGGGCGACGGGACCGGGGGCGAGGGTGATCGTCCCCTGGGTCGCGGTGTCGTGGATCTGGAGGTCGCGGCCCTTGCCAGGAAGGGCGGGGACCTCAGAAGCGGGCCAGGCATGCATGCGTCGAGCCTAACCGGACTGATGTTCCGGAAACGAACTGGACCTGCACTGTTGTCTTGATCGGCACTCTTGCGGTCTGGCCGGTTCTGTGCGTATGGCCGATGGCCGATTCAGACCGGTGGCCAGGGGATCGCCGGCCACTGCCCGGACGGCTGGGGATGGGTTCCGGTGCGCAGCAGGTGCTCCACCCGGTCCCGTACGGCGGCCAGCTCGACCGGCGTGATCAGTTCGGCCAGCCGGGTGGCGAGCGGGGCGCCCTCGGCCAGCCCTTCGGCCAGGGCGGCCAGCACCTCGCGCGCCTCGTCGGTCAGCGGCTCGCCCGCCCAGCCCCACAGGAGGGTGCGCAGCTTGTCCTCTGCGTGGAAGGTCACACCGTGGTCGATGCCGTAGAGCCGTCCGTCGGGCGCGGGCAGCAGGTGGCCGCCCTTGCGGTCGCCGTTGTTGATCACGGCGTCGAGGACGGCGAGCCGGCGCAGCCGGGGGTCGTCGGCGTGCACGAGCAGCGCGGTGCGGCCTTCGCCGACCTCGGCGAGGGCGACGGCCTTCCAGCCCTCCCCCGCCTCCTCGGCGTCGACGAGCCCGAGGAGCGCGCCCAGCGGGGCGTCCTCGTCCGGCTGCTCCGCGTCGATCCACCGCTGGACCATGCCCTCGCCGTACGGTCCGTCGCGCAGCACGGTGGCGGGGACCAGGCCCCATCCGGTGGCCTCGGAGATCAGGTAGGCGGCGACCTCCCGGCGGGCGAGGTTCCCGTCGGGGAAGTCCCACAGCGGCCGCTCGCCCTTGACCGGCTTGTACACGCAGTCGGCGCTCACGCCCCCGTACGTGACGCTGCACAGCAGGACCGCGTTCGACGCCTCGCGGATCCGGCCTATGACGGTGAGCTCGCCCTTGGCGAGCAGTTCCTCCATCTTCTCCCCCGTGTCCGTCACGCCTGGCGCCGGTAGCCGTTCTGGCGCGGGCACACGTGCCCCTCCGGGTCCAGCGGGAGGCTGCACAGCGGGCACGGCGGGCGGCCGGCGTTGACGACGTCCAGGGCCCGCTTGGCGAAGGCCCGGGCCTGGGCGCCGCTGAGGCGGACGCGCAGCATCGGCGGGCCGTTCTCCTCGTCCTGGAGCAGCCGCTCCTCGGCCTCGGCGAGGTCCTCGTCGGAGTCGGCGTCGAGTTCGACCAGTGCCTGGGCCTCGACGATCATGCGCTGTTCCTCGCCGTCCCAGGCCAGAGCCATGGTGCCGACGCGGAACTCCTCGTCGACCGGGACGTCCAGCGGCGCGGTGTCGGCGGCCTCGGCGGGGGCGACGGCCGGGACCGGGGCGTTGCCCCCGGTCCGCCGTACGACCTCGTCCAGCAGCTCGTCCATCCGCTCGGCCAGTGCTGCGACCTGGGTCTTCTCCAGGGAGACGCTGGTGACGCGGGGGCCGGCGGAGGCCTGCAGGAAGAACGTACGGCGTCCCGGCAGACCGACCGTGCCGGCCACGAAGCGGTCCGGGGGGTCGTAGAGGAACACCTGACGGGGCACGTCCAGTCTCCAAGTCTCGGCGGCAGGGGGCAGGTCTGCGCCCTTGTTGTTGGCCCGTCCACCCTACTGCGCCGGGCGATCAAGCCGCGCCCGCACCGCCTCCCACGACGGCGTTCCCGGCGTCTTCGGTGTCTTTGTCCGATGCGACGGTCTCCGGTGCGGCGGGGCGCCGGACGAGCGAGCCGAAGTCCCCGGTGTCGCCGAGCCGGAACACGAAGGGCCGGGTGGGGGTGTACCGGATGGCGGTCACCGAGCAGGGGTCGACGTGGATGCGCTGGAAGAGGTCCAGGTGCATGCCCAGGGCGTCCGCGACAAGGGACTTGATGATGTCGCCGTGCGAGCACATCAGGAAGACGGCGTCGCTGCCGTGCTCCTGCTCGATCCGCGCGTCCCAGTCGCGTACGGCCTCCACGGCGCGTGCCTGCATGGCGCGCATGGACTCGCCGCCGGGGAAGGCGGCGGCCGACGGGTGCTGCTGGACGATCTTCATCAGCGGTTCGTCGGAGAGCTCGGACAGTTTGCGGCCGGACCATTCGCCGTAGTGGCACTCGCCGATCCGCTCGTCGGTGTGCACTTCCAGCTCCGGCCGGGCGGCCAGCAGGGGTGCGAGGGTCTCCCGGCAGCGCTGCAGCGGGCTGGTGACGGCGGCGGCCAGCGGCACGCCCGCCAGCCGGCCGGGCAGCGCGGCGGCCTGCTCCGCGCCGCGCTCGTCGAGGGCCACTCCGGGGGTCCATCCGGCGAGCAGCCCAGCGGTGTTGGCGGTGGACCGCCCGTGTCGTACGAGGATCAGCGTGGCCATGGGGCCAGCGTATGCGCTGCCGCGGGTGTGCGGGCGGGCCGTGGGCAGGGAAGAATGCCCCGCGTGATTGTGGACTGCGCGATTTACCGGGACGGCCGCCGTACCGAGGGACCGGACGATTTCTCGGACGCCCTCGACGAGGCCCGGGCGACCGGTGACGCCTTCCTGTGGATCGGCATGCACGAGCCGACGGCGAAGGAATTCGACCACGTCAGCCAGGAGTTCGGCCTGCACGCGCTGGCGGTGGAGGACGCGCTGACCGCGCACCAGCGCCCGAAGCTGGAGGTGTACGACGATTCGCTGTTCGTCGTCCTCAAGCCGGTGCAGTACGACGAGGACTCGGACACGGTGACCGCGGGCGAGCTGATGGTCTTCATAGGGGATTCGTTCGTCGTCACGGTCCGGCACGGCGAGGGGGCCCCGCTGGCCGCCGTGCGCCACCGGCTGGAGCAGGAGCCGGACGTGCTGCGGCACGGCCCGACGGCGGTGCTGTACGCGGTGTCCGACGCGGTGGTCGACCACTACATCGAGGTGGCGGCCGAGCTCCAGGCGGACCTGGAGGAGCTGGAGGCCGAGGTCTTCGCCCCGAACGCCTCGGACACCAAGAACACCGCCGCCCGGATCTACGGGTTCAAGCGGCAGGTGCTGGAGTTCCGGCGGGCGACGAGCCCGCTGCTCCAGCCGATGGACCGGCTGGCCTTCGGGGAGGTCCCCTTCGTCCACGAGCACGCGCAGCCGTTCTTCCGCGATGTCGCCGACCACCTGACCAAGGCGAACGAGTACATCGAGGGGCTGGACCGGCTGCTGTCGGACGCGCTCTCCGCGCATCTCGCGCAGATGGGCCTGCGGCAGAACGACGACATGCGCAAGATCTCGGCCTGGGCGGCGATGGCGGCCGTCCCCACGATGGTGGCGGGGATCTACGGGATGAACTTCGACCACATGCCGGAGCTGCGGCACGTCTGGGGCTATCCGGCGGTACTGGTGGTCATGGCAGGGGCGTGCCTGGGCCTGCACCGGATGTTCAAGCGCCGGGGCTGGCTCTGAGTTCCCTCTCGCGCGGGGCGTAGGCGAACCCGCCCGCGGCGGCCGGTGCGCCGCCGAGGGCGTCCAGGCGTTCCGGCAGCCGCAGGTTCACCATCCGGTGCCAGCCGCTGAACCGCTCGTACGCGTACATCGCGCGGATGCCGGCGGCCAGCGCGGCCGCCTTCGGGGCGGGCCAGTGCAGCAGCCGTCCCATGTGGCTCATGACGGCGAGGCTCACGTCGCGGTAGACGGAGATCTCGGCGAGCGCGCTCTCGCGTAGCACCCGCTGGATGGTCCGGCCGTGGCCGGACCGGGCGAGGCGCAGCAGTTCCTCGTGGCAGTAGGCGAGGTGGTTGTCCTCGTCGTGGCTGATCATGTGGATCGCCTTGCCCACCTCGGGGTGGTCGCCGAAGTACCTGACCAGCATGTCCATCTGGTCGGCGGCGCGCTGTTCGGTGACGCGGCTGTGCGCGAGGTAGACGACGATGTCCTCGTCGGTCAGGGCCACCTCGCGGCGCAGTTTCTCGTGCGCGAGGCCGATGCCGCGGCGCTCCAGCAGCATCGTGTAGTCGGTCTCGGGGGGTACCGGGACGGCGGGCAGGCCGCGCTTGCGGAGCAGGGCGTGGAAGATCCGGCCGTGCTTGTCCTCGTCGGCACCGTGTCGGGTGATCTTGGGCGCGAGGTGGCGCATGCCGTCCGGCACCAGGGCCGCGATACGGGCGTTCTCCCAGCCGCCCTGGGTCTCCCCGCTGGCGGCGATGGAGCAGAACAGCTGGAAGGAGTCGTCGTTGTCGACGATCTCCTGGAACAGGCTGCGGGCAGAGAGCATGGAACGAGTCAAACGCCGGTGGGCGGGGCGGGCAACCGATAGGTCGCACTACTCGTCCGAATGAACGAAATCGGGGGTTGGGCCGCCACGCGTAACCCGGCGGGTGTCCGCGGCGTTGTTCGCTGTGTCGGCCGTGGCGGGGAAGACCCCCCGAGCCCCCACCACGGCCGCAGAAGCGTTCACCGGGGCCGGCCTCC
Organism: Streptomyces sp. NPDC001502; assembly: GCF_042894785.1. Classification (NCBI taxonomy): domain Bacteria; kingdom Bacillati; phylum Actinomycetota; class Actinomycetes; order Kitasatosporales; family Streptomycetaceae; genus Streptomyces; species Streptomyces sp. NPDC001502. The sequence continues at coordinate 66,843 of NZ_JBIAVW010000025.1, read as the reverse complement.
GTCCGCCGGCCCCGGATCTGCCGGTCAGGCGATCAGGCGAGACCCGCCAGCTCCATCGCCTCGGTGCCGGCGCGCAGAGCGGCGATCCGCTCGTCCAGGGTGAATCCGGCCGGGGCGAGCGTGAGGGTGGTGACCCCGGCCTCCGCGTAGGCCCGCATCCCGTCGGCGATCCGGGCGACCGGGCCGAGCAGGGTGGTCGAGTCGATCAGCTTGTGCGGGACGGCCGCGGCCGCGCCGGTCTTGTCGCCCGCCAGGTACTTGTCCTGGATCTCGGCGGCTTCCTTCTCGTAGCCCATGCGCTGGGCCAGCTGGTTGTAGAAGTTCTGCTTCCGGCTGCCCATGCCGCCCACGTACAGGGCGGTGTACGGGCGGAACATGTCCGCGAGCGCGTTCACGTCCTCGCCGAGGGCCAGCGGCACGGTCGGGCAGACGTCGAATCCCTCCATGGTCAGCCCGGCCTTCTCGCGGCCCGCCCGGATGTGGGTGAGGGCGGTGGCCTCCAGGTGCTCGGCGGCCGGGAAGATCAGCAGGGCGCCGTCGGCGATCTCGCCGGTCTGCTCCAGGTTCTTCGGCCCGATGGCGGCGATGTAGAGCGGGATGTGCTCGCGCTCGGGGTGCACGGTCAGCTTGAGCGGCTTGCCCGGGCCGTCCGGCAGCGGCAGGGTCCAGTGCTCGCCCTCGTAGGAGAGCCGCTCGCGGGTCATGGCCTTGCGGACGATCTCCACGTACTCGCGGGTGCGGGCCAGCGGCTTGTCGAACTTGACGCCGTACCAGCCCTCGGAGACCTGCGGTCCGGAGACGCCGAGGCCGAGCCGGAAGCGGCCCTTGGTCAGCGAGTCGAGGGTGGCCGCGGTCATGGCGGTCATGGCGGGCTGGCGGGCCGGGATCTGGAGGATCGCCGAACCCACGTCGATGCGCTGGGTCTGGGCGGCGACCCAGGCGAGCACGGTCGGGGCGTCGGAGCCGTAGGCCTCGGCGGCCCAGCAGACGTCGTAACCCAGGCGGTCGGCCTCCTGGGCGACGGCGAGGTTGTCGGCGTCCATGCCCGCGCCCCAGTAACCAAGATTGATGCCGAGCCGCATGTGTCGTCCCCTTACCGGTTTACCGATCAGTAACGTTGGTGTGCGGGGACTGTAGCGCGCCAAGGTCCTCCGCGTCAGCGCCCCAGTAGTCTCAGCGCTCATGGAGCAGAGGCATCTCGGCCGCACCGGACTGCGCGTCTCCCGGATCGGCCTCGGCACCCTCACCTGGGGCCGCGACACCGGCGAGGAAGCCGCCGCCGAGCAGGTGAAGACGTTCTGGGAGGCGGGGGGCACGCTCGTCGACACCGCCGACGTGTACGGCGGCGGTGAGGCGGAGTACCTCCTCGGGCGGCTGGTGGGCGGGCTCGTCCCGCGCCGGGACCTGGTGATCGCGACCAAGGCGGGCAGCGTGCCGGACCCCGACCGCAGATTCGACGGCTCGCGCGGGCACCTGCTCGCCGCCCTCGACGCCTCTCTGGACCGGCTGGGTACCGACTACGTCGACCTGTGGCAGGTGCACGCCTTCGACCCCGCGACCCCGCTGGAGGAGACCCTGCAGGCGCTGGACCTGGCGGTGAGCAGCGGCCGGGCCCGGTACGCGGGGCTGGCGGGCTTCTGCGGCTGGCAGCTGGCGAAGGCGGCGACCTGGCAGCTCGCGGTCCCCGGGGTGCGTACCCGGATCGCCTCGACGCAGATGGAGTACTCCCTGCTCCAGCGGGGCGTGGAGCGGGAGGTGCTGCCGGCCGCGCTGGACCTCGGGATCGGCCTGCTGCCCTCCTCGCCGCTGGGCCGCGGGGTGCTGACGGGCAAGTACCGGGACGGCACCCCGGCCGACTCCCGGGGCGCCTCGGAGTCGCTGGCCGCCCTGGTGGACCCGTACCTCGACGAGGCGGCGGGGCGGATCGTGGACGCGGTGGTGACGGCGGCCCAGGGTCTGGCCGTCACCCCGCTCCAGGTGGCCCTGGCGTGGATCCGGGACCGGCCGGGGGTGGTGGCGCCGATCGTCGGTGCGCGGACGTCCGCGCAGCTCGGGGCGGCACTGTCGGTGGAGGCCCTTAGTCTTCCCGAGGAGATCTGCCGGGCGCTGGACGATGTTTCGGCTCCGGTGCACCGCTACCCCGATCAGGACTGGAGCACGCTGTGAGTACGGACCGCCAGGCCGAGCCCGCCGCCGCCGAGGAACCGGCCGCCGAGGCCTCGCCGGCCGACGCGGACCAGAACCGACCCGCCGAGGCACGGGCCGCGGAACCCGAGGCGGAGCCGGACGGGTCCGGGACCGCCGAACCGGCCGGGGCCGAGGACGGGCCCGTCGCCGTGCACGGCGAAGCCGGTGACGGGGGTCCGGGGGCGGAGCCCCCGGTTTCCGGAAGGGGCGGGGCGGGGGAAAGCCCCGCAGGGCCCGAGGCCGAGGCAGGCCTGGAGACCGCCCCTGCGGCAGCCGACGACCCCGCCGGGTCCGGGGCTGGAGCCGAGGCCGGCGCGGACGCCGGGGCCCAGGCGACGCCCGCGCTCTCCGAGGCCCAGGCCGAGCTGGCCGCCCAGAAGATCGAGCGGGAGCGGATCGCCCGGCGCAAGGCCGAGCGGGAGGCGCCCGTCGAGGCCGGGGCAAAGCTCAGCGGGCAGGCCGCCGACCTGCTGGCCGCCGTACGGGCCGTGGAGAGCGGTGCGAAGCCCTCCGCCGTGTACTTCGACGAGGCCCCGGCCGCACCCCGCAGGCCGGCGGCCGCTCCCGCCGCGCCGCGCCCGGCCGCTCCGGCGCCGGTGACAGCGACCGCACCCTCCGCCGACACCGTCGAGGGCGTACGGGCCGTACTGGCCCGCGGTGGCGCCCCCGAGGCCCTGGCCGCCCCCGCCGCGGCGGCCCTGGGCGAGGACGCCGCCGGGCAGCTCACCGAGAACCCCTGGCGGCTGCTGTCGCTCCCCGCCGTGCGTCCGGCCCAGGCCGACGGCTTCGCCCGGGCCCTGCTGGGCGACGAGGCGGGTCCCGGTGACGAGCGCCGCACCACCGTCCTGGTGGGCTGGCTGCTGGCCCAGGCCGGGCTGAAGGGGCACACCGCCCTGGAGGCCCCGGTGCTGGAGAAGGCCCTGGCCCAGTACGGCGTACCGGATCCGGCCGAGGCGCTGGAACAGGCCATCGGCGAAGGCTCGGTGCTGGTCTTCCACGAACCCCTGGGGCCGCCGGCCGGCAAGAACTCCCAGGACTCCCAGGACGCCGAGGACGCCGAGGACACGGAGCGGCCCGTACGGGTGCTCGTGGGCCTGGAGGGTGCCGCCATGGCCGAGGAGAGCCTGGCCGACGGCCTGGCCCGGCTGGCTGCCGGCACCTTCGACGACGCGGCGGAGTGGGAGCGGGCCGCCGGGTCCGCGCCGAGCCCCTCCGCCGCCGAGCTGATCCGCGCGGTCGCGGGCCACGGCCTGGTCACCCACACCGGCGGCGAGGCCGCCCGCGCGGAACCGGTCGCCCTGGCCGCCGCGGCCCGGGAGCTGGGCCTGCGGGTCTGCGTGGCCGCGCACGCCCCCGGCGGCGGCCCGGACCCGGTGACCGTGGCGGGGCTGCTGTCCGGCGCCGAGGGGCCCGGGCGGGACGCGGACGGGCAGTTCGCACTGGACCTGCTGGTGGTGCTGGACGCGCCGCAGCTGGACGTGGAGACCGCGGCCGCGCTGGTGGAGTCCGTCCCGGACGGGGCCCGGCTGGTGCTCTCCGGGGACCCCGGCGTGCTCGGGTCCGCCGGGGCCGGGCGGGTGTTCGCCGATGTGCTGGCGGCCCGTACCTGCCCGCAGCTGGTCTCCCGCACCCCCGACCCGGGCCCCCTCGGCGAGCTCGTCTCCGGGGTGGGCATCGGGGAGCTGAACCAGGTCGACGCCCCCGGCAAGGAGGTCGTCATCGTCCCGGTGAAGGACGCCGGGGAAGCGGTGCACCGGGCCGTTCAGCTGGTGGCGGAATCGGTGCCGCGGGCCTTCGGGATCCCGGCGGACAGCGTGCAGGTGATCACCCCGGGCCACGGCGGCTCGGCGGGCACCCGGGCGCTGAACGCCGCCCTGAAGGAGCGCCTGAACCCCGGTCCGGGCCGCTTCGGCGGTTTCGACCCCGGCGACCGGGTGGTCCACGTGCCGTCCGCCGGGCGGGCGCTGGCGGCCCGGGTGGTGTCGGCCGACGCCGAGGGCCTGCATCTGGACCGGGCGGGCGTGCGGATCGTCGTACCGAAGGAGCTCGTCGAGTCCCAGGTGCGGCACGGCTGGGCGGTGACGGCGCACCAGGCCGTGGGCACGCGCTGGCCGGCGGTGGTCGTCGTACTGCCGGGTGACGCGGCGCAGGCGCTGTCGCGGGACTGGGTCTACACGGCGTTCGGGCGGGGCGAGCGGCACCTGTCCGTGGTGCACGGGGTCGACCAGGCGCTGCCGCACGCGGTGGCCGAGGTGCCGGCGAAGCCGCGTACGACGCGCCTGACGGGCCTGCTGACGGCCCTCGCGACGGCGGGCGCGCAGCCGGAGTGAAACGGCCGTGGCCCCCGCCCGGAAGGGCGGGGGCCACGGGGCCGGCACGTGCGGGGCCGTGATCAGGCCGGGGTCAGGCCGGGGTAAGCCCCGGCTCCGCGGCCTCGTCCTCGTCGAACTCGTCGGCCTCCTCGTCGAAGACGGAGCTGACGTCGAACCGGTGCAGCACGTCCTGGGGATCGATGTGCCCGAAGGGCGAGCCCAGCCACTCCCCCGGTTCCGCCACCTCCTCCGAGGCCGCGATCCACAGCGTGGAGTCACCCTCCTCCAGCCCGAAGTCCTTGTAGCGGGAGGCGATCTCGTCGGGCTCGTACTCCCCGAAGAGGACGCCCAGCGCGTCGGCGCTGCCGCCGTCGCCCACGAAATCGGCGTCCCGGTCGTGCGCGGCGACCCGCTCGGCCTGGGCGATCAGCCGGGCCGGTTCGACGACGGCGTAGTCGCGGCGGATGAGCACGCTGAAGGCGGCGGGCTCGGCGGGCCCGGTGTACGGGACGCCGTCCTCGGGCGTGGGGATCTCGAAGGGGGTGACCTCGTCGTAGCGGTCGTAGAGGAGTTCGTCGTACACCTCGGCCGCGGCGGCGAGTTCGTTGAACGCGGCGTAGACGTCCGGGTCCTCGTCCCCGATCCTGCGCTCGACCGCGGCGAGGTGACGGTCGAGCGCGGCCTTGACCGCCTCGGCGGCGGCGCGTACCTCGGCAACAGTGGGCAGATCGGCATCAGACATAGAGCAGACGCTATCCGTAGCAGGGCTCTGCCCGCACAATAGATGCGATGCCGGAATACGAATTTGTCGACGTGTACGTGCCCCGCGGCGTTCCTCGCAAGGAGGCGACCCGCCTGTTGACCGATCATGCCGAGTACGGGAACTGGGAACTCGACCGGCTGAGCCTGTACCGGGACGGCAGCCGCCGTGTGCGACTGCGCCGCCGGATCATCCGTCAGGTCCGCGCGACCTGGTGACGCGGGCCCCGGGGGCGGGGCCCGCGCCGTGACCATTCGTCAGGCGGCGTTGCGGGCCCGCCGGTAGAGCACGCTGCCGGCGAGCAGCAGGCCGCCCGCGAGCGGCAGCCCGGCGGTGAGGACGTCACCGGACCCGGTGGCGGCGAGACCGCCGGCCTGTCCCGGGTTGTTCCCGGTCCCCGGACCGCCGGGATGCGTGACCGGGGTGACGGATCCCGTGCCGGGGTTGGCCGGCGTACCGGGGGTACCGGGGTTGCCGGGGGTACCCGGACCACCGGGAGTGCCCGGCCCACCCGGGTTGCCGGGGGTGCCCGGACCACCGGGAGTGCCCGGGGTGCCCGGACCACCGGGGTTACCGGGAGTGCCCGGACCACCGGGATTCCCCGGTCCACCCGGGTTGCCGGGGGTGCCCGGACCACCGGGATTGCCCGGGGTACCGGGGTTACCCGGGTTGCCCGGGTTGCCGGGGCCGCCAGGGTTACCCGGGTTGCCGGGGTTACCCGGACCGCCCGGGTTGCCGGGGTTACCCGGACCACCGGGACCGCCCGGGTGGTCGTCGCACGGTTCGTCGTCGCCCGGGTTGCCGGGCTTCGGCGGCTTGGCGTGGCCCGGTCCGTTCGCGCAGTGGTTCCCGAAGGCCGGGTTGAGGGCTGCCACCACATTGATCGTGTTCCCGCAGACGTTCACCGGCGCGTCCACGGGCGCCTGCAGGTTGTTCCCGGACAGCAGGCCCGGAGAGTTCGCGGCGTGCCCCGAGGCGCCGGAGTCCGCGTGTGCGTAGCCCCCGCCCATCGCGAGGACACCCCCCGCGGCCGCCATGGTGATCAGGGTCTTCCTGGTGACCTGTGCCGGTCGTCGCATCTGTACTCGTCCCCTGGTGTGTACGTTTCGGCCGTCGTCCGACGGCTCGGCCCACCTGGCTCCCCTGCCCGGTACGCCGGAAGTGAGAAGGATCCGGGCCGAAAAGCCCGGTGGCCCCGGAGCGCTGGGATGCGCTCCGGGGCCGAAGACTTCAGACGCGTCAGGCGTTGACGCAGGTGTTGCCGAAGGCCGGGTTCAGCAGGCCGATCACGGAGACCGTGTTGCCGCAGACGTTCACGGGAACGTGGACGGGAACCTGCAGCACGTTGCCGGACAGGACACCGGGCGAGCCGATGGCCGCACCCTGCGCACCCGCGTCGGCGTGGGCCAGGCCCGCACCCGCGAGAACCAGGCCACCGGTGGCAGCCGCAGCGGCGACAACCTTCTTGATCATTGTTCCTCCTAGTAGGCAAATGCGGTCCCAGCCGCGGACCGCAACACCTGTAACGAGGAGGGATCACCGGGGCTACGAGCGTATGAGTGCATTCACTCTTCTCAGTGGGATGCGCACACCTTCTCGAATCTCAGGCGTTGTCGATGAATCGGTCGAGCACCCGCACGCCGAACTTCAGTCCGTCGACCGGCACCCGCTCGTCCACACCGTGGAACATCCCGGCGAAGTCCAGCTCCGGCGGCAGCTGCAGCGGCGCGAAGCCGAAGCAGCGGATGCCGAGGTCGTCGAAGGACTTGGCGTCCGTACCGCCCGAGAGCATGTACGGGACCGCCCGCGCGATCGGGTCCTCGGCCTTCAGGGCGCCCTGCATGGCGTCCACCAGCCTGCCGTCGAAGTCCGTCTCCAGCGCCTTGTCGCCGTGCACGTCCTCCCGCTTCACGCGCGGGCCGAGGATCCGGTCCAGGTCGGCGAAGAACTCGTCCTCGTAGCCCGGCAGGAAGCGGCCGTCGACGTGGGCCGTCGCCTGGCCGGGAATGACGTTGACCTTGTAACCGGCGCCGAGCATCGTCGGGGCGGCCGAGTTGCGCAGCGTCGCGCCGACCATCTTGGCGATGCCGCCGAGCTTGGCGAGCGTCGCGTCCATGTTGTCCGGGTCCAGGGGGGTCCCGAGCGCGTCCGAGAGCTCGTCCAGGAAGCTGCGCACCGTCTTGGTCACGCGGACCGGCCACTGGTGGCGGCCGAGTCGGCCCACGGCCTCGCACAGCTCCGTGATGGCGTTGTCGCTGTTGGTCATGGAGCCGTGGCCCGCGGTGCCCTCCACCGTGAGCCGCATCCAGTGCATGCCCTTCTGGGCGGTCTCCACGAGGTAGAGCCGCAGGTTCTCGTTGACCGTGAAGGAGAAGCCGCCGACCTCGCCGATGGCCTCGGTGACGCCCTCGAACAGGCCCGGGTGCTTGTCGACGAGGTGCCGGGCCCCGTAGATGCCGCCCGCCTCCTCGTCGGCGAGGAAGGCCAGCACGATGTCCCGCGGGGGCTTGCGCCCGCTGCGCATCCGGTCGCGTACGACGGCCAGCGTCATCGCGTCCATGTCCTTCATGTCGACGGCGCCGCGGCCCCACACGCAGCCGTCGGCGATCTCGCCCGCGAAGGGGTCGTACGTCCAGTCGGCGGCGTTGGCCGGAACCACGTCGGTGTGCCCGTGGATCAGCAGCGCCGGCCGCGAGGGGTCCTCCCCCTCGATCCGCGCCACGGTCGAGGCGCGCCCCTTGTGCGACTCGAAGATCTGCGGCTCCAGCCCGACCTCGGCGAGCTTCTCGGCGACCCATTCCGCCGCCTTGCGCTCCCCGGGGCCCGAGTGGTCCCCGTAGTTGCTGGTGTCGATCCGGATGAGGTCCCGGCAGAGGTCGACCACCTCGTCCTCGCCGGAGACGGTCCTGCCCGTGCTCGACTCGCTCACGCTGCTTCCTCCCACTGATCAGTACCGAACCCCCATCCTCCCGCTCCGGGCCGTTCTCCCCAAGGGCGATCCCCGGCCGTCGGGGGGTGTGATCGAGGACCCCGGAATGTTTGGTAATGTTTTCCACGTCGGAACGGCCCGCGAGGGACGCGAGACAGACACCTTGTCCGGGTGGCGGAATGGCAGACGCGCTAGCTTGAGGTGCTAGTGCCCTTTATCGGGCGTGGGGGTTCAAGTCCCCCCTCGGACACCATGGTCAAACGACCAGGAAGAGCCGGTCAGAGCGACGCGAAGTCGCACTGACCGGCTCTTTCGTCGTCCCGTGGCACGGGGCACGTGGCGCCCCCGGTGTGGCCGGTGGTGCCGGTCACCGGGGGCGCGCCGGGTCAGCCCTGTCCGTCCTCCACCCAGGGGCGGAGCTTCTCCGGATTGCGGACCGCCCAGATGCGGGTCACGCGATCGCCGCCGAGCTCGAACGCGGCCACGGTCACGGTGACCCCGGTGTGCTGGGCGACCAGGCCGGGCCGGCCGTTGACCGAGCGTTCCAGGAGCTCCAGTCCGGGAGCCCTGTCGGCGATCTGGATCAGGTACTCGGCGATGCGCGCGCTGCCCTCGATCGGTCGCAGGGCGGCGCCGACCAGTCCGCCGCCGTCGGCGATCATCGCGGCGTCGGGGGCCAGCAGGCCGACGAGGGCTTTGATGTCCCTGGCCTCCCACGCCTCCTTGAAGTTCCGCACCAGTGGGGCCTGTCCGGCCGTCGGGGCCGTCGGGACCTGCGCGGCGCTCACCCGTCGGCGGGCCGACGTCGCCAGCTGCCGGCAGGCCGCCGGCGTCCGGCCGACGATCTCGGCTATCTCGGCGAAGGGGTAGCGGAAGACGTCGTGGAGGATGAAGGCGACGCGTTCGGCCGGGGTCATCGACTCCAGTACGACGAGGAAGGCCATGTTGACCGACTCGTCCAGGGTGACCCGGTCGGCCGGGTCGACCGGCCCCGCCCCGCCGCCCGCCGGCCCGCCGATCCACTCCGCGCGGTCGGGCAGCGGCTCGGGTACCCATTCGCCGACGTAGCGCTCGCGGCGCGCCCGCGCCGAGCCGAGCAGGTCCAGGCAGATGCGGCCGGCGACCGTCGTCAGCCAGGCGCCGGGTGACTCGACGGCCTCCTGCTTCTGCCTCGGCATCGCGTACCAGCGCGCGTAGGTCTCCTGTACCGCGTCCTCGGCCTCGGACAGCGAACCGAGCAGCCGGTAGGCGAGGTTGGTGAGGTGTCCCCGCTCTCCGACGATCACGTCCAGGTGCGGATCGGACGACGTACCCATGCTCACGGCTGCTCCCCCTGGCCCGCCTCTCGGTGCCTCGCCTCACATTTCGCGGGCCCACGTCGTCGGACTACCGAGACCATATCGATCTACGCCGTGAGGCAGAAGAGGGGACCGTCACCATGGCCACACTGACCACGGAGAAGCCGCGTACCTTCACTTTCCTGCAGGTCACCGTCGCCCTGCAGACCTTGGCCATCTTCTTCCAGGCGGCCACCGCCGGGGTGCTGCTGTCCTCGGCCCACGGCGAGCTGCTGCACGGCATCGGAGCGCGCGTGATGTACGGGGCGACGATGCTGTACGTGATCGCCGCGGTGCTGGCGTGGCGGCCGGGCGGCGGGTCGCCCCGGCCCATCCTGTACTCGTCGGGCTTCCTGGTCCTCGCCTCGGTGCAGGTGGTCCTGGGCATCGCGCGCGTGCCGTCGGTCCATGTCCCCCTGGGTGTCCTGATGTTTGCCCTGAGCCTGCTGGCGCTGAGCCGCAGACCGTCGGCCCGCCGGTCCTGATCGGCGCAACAGGGCAGGTCAGAGCGACGCAATGCCGCCCTGACCTGCCCTTTTGCTATGTTGGGACCACATCGGAGGGGCAGACCGGCTGATGGAGGTCCCGTGATGTGGACTGAGGGTGCCGGCCCGCGTCCGCTGTTCGGCGAGGACGCGGACGAGGTGGTCGCCGCCGCCTTGGCGGGTGATCCGTCCGGTGTGGACCGGCTGGTGCGTGAGTACCGGCTGCTGCGGCAGGTCCTCGACGGGGCCCGGGCGGGGATCGCCCTGCTCGACACCGACCGGCGCTATCTGTACGTCAGCCCGCACATGGCCGTGATGAACGGCCTGCCCGCCGAGGCGCTGCTGGGGCGGACGCTGAACGAGGTGCTGCCGGACGTCGAGCGTCCCGACGAGGTGCTGCACGCGGTGCTGCGGGACGGGGAACCCCGGGAGCTGGTCCTGGAGGGCCGTACCCTGGCCGATTCCCCGTACGAGTCGCGGGTGTGGCGGGGGACCTACCACCGGCTGGAAGAGGACGGGCGGGTGCTGGGGCTGGCGGGGATCGGCCTGGAGGTCAGCGCCCCCAGGGAGCGGCAGCGGGAGCTGTCGCGCACCAACCGGCGCCTGCTCCTGCTGGACACCGCCGCGGTGCGGGTCGGCACCACCCTCGATCTGGACACCACCTGTCGTGAGCTGACCGAGTTCCTGGTGCCGGGGCTGGCCGACGCCGCGAGCGTGGAGCTCATCCCGCGGGAGGGGCAGGGCGGGGAGCTGCCCGACGGCGGGGCCCTGCGGCTGCGGCGGGTCGCGGTGGCCTCGGTACGGGATCTTTCCCCGCGGGTGCGGGCGCTCGGCGCGGCCGGGGAGTACGTGGACTACCAGCCCGGTTCGGCGGTCAGGCAGTGCCTGGAGAGCGGCGAGCCGTGGCTGGGCAACTTCTCCTCCGACGAGGCCTTCAGCCGGGCGGCGCCGAGCGCGGACCGGGTCACCGCGTACCGGGATGCGGGCATCCACTCGGGTGTCGTGGTCCCCCTGATCGCCCAGGACCGGCCGATCGGCACCCTCACCCTGGTGCGTGCCGGGGACTCGCCGGCCTTCGGGCGCGAGGACGTCGTCGTGGCCCGGACGCTGGCCGAGCGGGCGGCCGCCAGCCTCGCCAAGGCGGAACGGTTCGCCCGGGAGCAGGGGATGGCCCTGGAACTGCAGCAGGCGCTGCTGTCCGAGCCCACCTTCCCGCACGGCGATCTCGAAGTGGCCTCCCGCTACCTGCCCTCCGGCACGGGTGTCCTGGTGGGTGGGGACTGGTTCGACTGCCTGGCGCTGCCCGGCGGCCGGACCCTGCTGGTGATGGGCGACGTGATGGGCCACGGGGTCGAGGCGGCGGTCGCCATGAGCCACTACCGCTCCCTCATCCGCGCGCTGGCCGCGTCCGGGCATCCGCCGGCGGACATCCTGTGCGAGGCGGACCATGTGGTCTTCGCCGGCGGTCTGGACCGGGTCGCGACCTGTCTGCTCGTCCTGGTCGACCATGCGGCCGGGACCTGCGTCCACGCGAGCGCCGGGCACCTGCCCGCCATGGTCATCGGCCGCGGGCAGGGTCCGTTCCTGGCGCCGGTCCCGGTGGGCCCGCCGCTGGGCACGGGCTACGGCCGGTACGAGGCCGCGTCCTTCGTCCTCAGGCCGGGTTGCGTCCTGATGATGTTCACCGACGGCCTGGTCGAGCGCCGGGGCGAGGACATCGACGCCTCGCTGCGACGGCTGACCGGCATTCCGCTGCTGGTGGACGGGGCCCTGAACGAGGTCATCGACACCGTGCTGGAGGCGCTGCGGGTCACCGACGCGGAGGACGACGTGACGGTCCTGGCCGCCCGTACCGCCGGGCGGCGGCGGCCAGGGCCTTAGGGGGTGTCGAGCAGGACGACCGTCGAAGCCGCCGCACCGGACGGGTCCGGTGCGGCGGCTTCGGCGGAGCGGGATCAGCGGCGGGTGGCGGCGAGTTCGGCCACGCGGCCGCGGACCAGGTACCAGCCGCCGACCAGGGCGGCGCCGATGACCGGGACGAACAGGACCGTGGTGCGGCCGACGCCGCCGTCGCACCACATCAGCACCAGCACGGCGAGCAGGAAGACCAGGGTGACGATCTGCGTGTACGGGGCCCAGGGCAGGCGGTACGAGGGGCGCTCCACGAGGCCCTGCCGGGAACGGCGCCAGAAGAACAGCGAGCAGATCATGACCATCGCCCAGGTGCCGAGGATGCCCAGCGAGGCGAAGTTCAGGACGAGCTCGAAGGCGTCCTTCGGCATCAAGGCGTTCAGCCCGACGCCCGCGAGGCCGAACGCGGCGGTGAACAGGACGCCGCCGTAGGGGACCTTGCCCTTGTTCATGACGCCGGTGAACTTCGGTGCGGAGCCCGACAGGGACATCGAGCGCAGGATGCGGCCGGTGGAGTAGAGGCCGGAGTTCAGGCTGGAGAGGGCCGCCGTCAGGACGACGAGGTTCATGATGCCCGCGGCGCCGGGGACGCCGAGCTTGTCGAAGACGGTGACGAAGGGGCTCTGGTCGGAGCTGTACGCGGTGTAGGGCAGCAGGAGGGCCAGGAGGACGACCGAGCCGACGTAGAAGAGGCCCACGCGCCACATGATCGAGTTGATCGCCTTCGGCATGATCTTCTCGGGGTTCTCGGTCTCGCCGGCGGCGACTCCGCAGAGTTCGACGGAGGCGTACGCGAAGACGACGCCCTGGATCACCAGGAGCATCGGGAGGACGCCGGAGGGGAAGAGCCCGCCGTTGTCGGTGATGTTGGCGAGGCCCGGGGTGCTGCCGCCGATGTCGTGGCTGGTGGCGACGAGCCAGATGCCGACGATCAGGAAGACGACGAGCGCGGCGACCTTGACGAGCGAGAACCAGAACTCCATCTCGCCGAAGTACTTCACCGAGATCAGGTTGGCGGTGAGCACGATGGCGAGGGCGATGAAGGCGAGGACCCACTGGGGGACGTCGGTGAACAGCGACCAGAAGTGGGCGTAGGTCGCGGCGGCCGTGATGTCGGCGACGGTGGTCGTGGACCAGTTCAGGAAGTACAGCCAGCCTGCCGTGTAGGCGCCCTTCTCCCCCATGAACTCACGGGCGTAGGAGACGAAGGCGCCGGAGGAGGGGCGGTAGAGGACGAGCTCGCCGAGCGCCCGGACGACGAAGAAGGCGAAGATTCCGCACACCGCGTAGGCGATCGCCAGGGAGGGGCCGGCGCCGGCGAGGCGGCCGCCCGCGCCGAGGAAGAGGCCGGTGCCGATGGCCCCGCCGATCGCGATCATGTTGATGTGGCGGGACTTGAGGTCCTTGCTGTAGCCCTCGTCACCGGCGTCGACATGGCGGGTCGGCGCCGGGGCGGGTGCCTCGGTCAAGGTGCGGTCACTCAGGTCACTCATGTGGGACTTCGCCTTCGTGGGTGGGACAAGGCAGGCCCTGACCGCCGCGCAGGGGAGCTGGGTGGTGTCCCCTGTGCTGCGATCCGGGTGGTTTGGTCGCAACAGGAGACCATGAGGCTCCACTCCCCTCCAAAAGCACCCCCTGCACGCCGAAGCCCCCGACGACCATGGAAACGGGTGTCGGGGGCTTCGTAGAGGCTGGAAAGCGAGGATGCGAGGTCAGTCGCCCGGGGTGCCCTCCGCCGCCTGGTCGAGGCGGAAGGCCTCGTTCCCGAGGCCGATACGGGCGTGTACTTCGGGGCGGCTGCGGCGCAGCACGGCTCCGTAGACCAGGCCGATCACGACGGCGGCGCCGATGATGCCGGGCAGCGCCCAGCTGAGCGCGGAGCCCTTCTCGGCGCCGACCAGGACGCCGAAGTCCTTGACGGTGTAGACGGCTATGGCGAGCAGGGCGAGGCCGGCGGTGCCGGCTGCGACGAGGCGCCAGACCTGGGCGCCGGCGGTGCCGCGGCGGACGAAGAAGGCGATGACGGCGAAGGAGGCGGCGGCCATGAGCAGGGTCACGCCGAGGGCGCCGACGCTGCCCATCCAGGTGAACAGGTGCAGTACGGGGGTGGTGGGGTCGGGCGGCTGCACGGCGAGGGCGGGGTCGGCGGGGGCCTTGTCCTCGGTGAGCGCGAAGGCGATCACGACGAGGGCGGCGATGCCGGTCTGCAGCAGGGAGCCGGTGGCGGGGGCGCCGGTGCCGGCGTTGGTGCGGCCGAAGGTGGCCGGGAGCAGGCCCTCGCGGCCCATGGCGAAGGCGTAGCGGGCGACCACGTTGTGGAAGCTGAGCATGGCCGCGAACATGCCGGTCACGAAGAGGACGTGCAGGACGTCGGTGAAGGTGGTGCCGAGGCGGCTCTCGGTGAGCTGGAAGAGCAGGGTGGGGCCGGCCTCGGCGGAGGTCTTGACGATCTCGGAGGGGCCCGTGGCGACGGTGAGGGCCCAGGCGCTGACGGCGAAGAAGAGGGCGACGAAGCCGACGGCGAGGAACATCACGCGGGAGACGACGATGTGCGGCTTGCTGGTCTCCTCGGCGTAGACCGGGGACTGCTCGAAGCCGACGAAGGCGGCGATGCAGAAGCAGAGCGCGGTGCCGAAGCCGGCTCCGCCCAGGGTCTCGGGGTTGAAGGCGTGGAGCGAGAGGCCTTCGGCGCCCGGCTTGCCGATGGCGGCGATGTCGAAGACGACGACGAGGACGCACTCGACGAGGAGGAGGACCCCGAGGACCTTCGCATTGAGGTCGATCTTGAGCCAGCCGAGCGCGCCGGTGACGGCGACGGCCAGCAGGGCCGGTATCCACCAGGAGAGTTCGGTGTCCAGGTAGGTGGCGAACAGGCCGGATATCTCGAAGCCGAGGATGCCGAAGACGCCGACCTGCATGGCGCTGTACGCGACGAGGGCGACGAGGGAGGCGCCCGCGCCGGCGGTGGGGCCGAGGCCGCGGGCGATGTACGCGTAGAAGGCGCCGGCGTTGTGGACGTGGCGGCTCATCTCGGCGTAGCCGACGCTGAAGAGCGCGAGGACGGCGCCGAGGATGACGAAGAGCAGGGGCTGGCCGACGATGCCCATGACCCCGAAGGTCGTGGGCATGACACCGGCGACGACCATCAGGGGCGCGCTGGCGGCGAGCACGGACAGGAGCAGTCCTGCGGTGCCGAGGCGGTCGGCGCGCAGGGCCCGGTCCTGACCCTTGTACGTACGGATCTCGGCCGGGTCTTGGAGCGTGGAGGATCTGCCCGTCGGCATGGCGGCGTCCTTTCGGGGGCGTGGTGCTCGGGGGATGGGTGCTTGGGGGCGTCTTCGGGGCGTCCGCGGGCGGTGCGGGCGGGCCGTGCGGTCAGGTGTGGTCAGGTGTGGTCAGGCGGTGCCGAGTGCGACGCCGCGGGCGGCGAGGAAGGCCTTCTGCGGGTCCCGGTCCGGATAGGACCAGGGGGCGCGGGTGGCATGGCTGCCGATGCGGTGGAAGAGGGCGGCGGCCTCGGCGGGGCGGCCCTCGCAGAGTTTGGCGTGGGCGAGGAAGTTGAGGTCGACGCGGTTGCGGGGGTGGTCCTCGCGCTCCCACTCCAGCCACCAGTCGAAGGCGGAGCGCAGCACCTGGCGGGCGCGGCGGCCCGCCCAGTGGGCGGCGGCCGACTCGGGCGAGTGCCCGTGCGTGGCGGCCAGCACCCGGTACCGCTCGGCGTGCGCGACGACGGGGAGCACGGCGAGCGGGGAGTCGGCCGGGGACTCCTCGGCGGCCCAGGAAGCGAAGTCGTAGACCTCGTGGAGCGGGTCCTGGCCGGAGCCGAGGGTGCGTTCGGCCAGTCTGGCGACCATCAGGTGATGGGCGTGGTGGTGCTCGCGGTGGCGGGCCCGGACCTGGTCGAAGTGGCGGCTGAACTCCTCCTCGCTGCCGAAGGCGCGGGAGAGGAGGAGCAGCCCGAGCCAGGGCGTCGGGTCCGCCGGGTGCAGGGCGGCGGCCCGGCGGCAGGCCTCCTCGGCCGCGGCCGGGGTGCCCTTCTGGCGCAGGGCGGTGAAGACGGCGGCGCAGGCGAGCAGGGTGGCGGCGTCGGCGCTCTCCGGTTCGGCGAGCAGCCACTCACGGGCCCAGGCGGAGGCCGCCGGGGTCTGCGCGAGGACGACGACGCGGTGGCCGCGGCGGTCCCAGTCGTCGCCGGTTCCGACGAGGAGGGAACGGGCCCGGGTCCACCGGCCCTGGGTGAACTGGGAGCGTACGTCGACGAGTTCGGCGTCGCACAGGGCCGGGTCGAAGAGCTGGGCCTCCCGCTTGCGGGCGCGGCCGAGGGGCGGCGGAGGCGGGGACATCCGCGGGTTTCCCTCCAGGACGCGGGCGGACGAGGGGGTGCGATGGCCGGATACCCGCGCAAGGCGCACGCGAGGGCTTCGGCCGGGTGGTTCGGGGGATCGCGACGGTGAGCGCGTCGGTGATCACGCACAGCAAAGCGGTACGCCCAGCTCCGCGTCAAGGTCCAGTCCACTCCGTGGCGGGTTTCAACTGCTCTGGGGGTGGTACGAGTTGAGGCGGACTGGCCGGATCTGTGGGTGTCCGCGTCATCTCCTAGGGTGGCCGCATGACCACCTACGACGATCTTCCCCCGTATCTGCTGGGGTTCCCCGGTCCGCTGCGCGACCAGCTGGTCGCGGCCGTACTGAGCGGGGCGAAGACCAGCACCACCGGCCTGCTCGCGGAGTACGAGGCCGAGGACGAGCCGCTGCCGCAGCCCGGTGCCCGGTCCCTGCTGGTGGATTCCGCGGAGCGCGGGGTGGCGGTGGTGGAGGTGACCGCCGTGGAGGTGCTGCGGCTCGGGGACATCGGGCTGCCGCACGCGCTCGACGAGGGCGAGGGGTACACGTCGGTGGCCGAATGGCGTACGGCACATGAGGAGTTCTGGCACAGCGAGCCGGTGCGCGCGGTGATCGGTGACCCGGGGTTCACGGTCGGCGACGACACCCTCGTCATCGCGGAGCGGTTCCGGGTCACCGAACGGCTGGTCTGACCGGGCCCGTCAGCCTGCGCGGGCGGGACCTGACGGGCGCCGTCAGGTCCCGCGGTCGGGCGCCGTCGGACCTCGCCGACGGCAGGCGTCAGGCCTCGCCGACGGGGGGCGTCAGGCCTCGCCGACGGGGGGCGTCAGCCGACGGCCCGGGCCGCGGCGCGGCCCGCCGCCCGGCCCGAGAAGATGCACCCGCCGAGGAAGGTGCCCTCCAGGGCCCGGTACCCGTGCACCCCGCCACCGCCGAATCCGGCCGCCTCGCCCGCCGCGTAGACGCCCGGCAGCGGTTCGCCGGACGCGGTCAGGACGCGTGAGGAGAGGTCGGTCTCCAGGCCGCCCAGTGACTTGCGGGTCAGGATCGACAGCCGTACCGCGATCAGCGGCCCGGCCTTGGGGTCCAGGATCCGGTGCGGGGCGGCCGTGCGGATCAGCTTGTCGCCGAGATATCTGCGGGCGCCGTGGATGGCGGTGACCTGCAGGTCCTTGGTGAAGGGGTTGGCGATCTCCCGGTCGCGGGCCACGATCTCGCCCCGGACGGTGGCCTCGTCGAGGAGGTCCTCCTTGGTGACCGCGTTCATCCCGCGGACCAGGGCGGACAGGTCCCGCTCGACGACGAAGTCGGCGCCGTTGTCCATGAAGGCCCGGACCGGGGCGGGTACGGCCTGGCGCGCGCGGGTGAAGACGTCGCGGATCGACTTGCCGGTCAGGTCCGGGTTCTGCTCGGAGCCGGAGAGGGCGAACTCCTTGCCGATGATGCGCTCGTTCAGCACGAACCAGGTGTGGTCGTGGCCGGTCTTCATGATGTGGTCGAGGGTGCCGAGGGTGTCGAAGCCCGGGAAGAGCGGCACGGGCAGCCGCTTGCCCGTCGCGTCCAGCCACAGCGGGGAGGGGCCGGGCAGGATGCGGATGCCGTGCCGGGCCCAGATCGGGTCCCAGTTCTGGATGCCCTCCGTGTAGTGCCACATCCGGTCCTTGTTGATGTGACTGGCCCCCGCCCGCTCCGCGATGCCGAGCATCAGACCGTCGACGTGCGCGGGAACCCCGGAGAGCATCCGCTGCGGCGGGGTGCCGAGCCGGGCGGGCCACTGCGCGCGGACGAGGTCGTGGTTGCCGCCGATGCCGCCGCTGGTGACGATCACGGCCTGGGCCCGCAGGGTGAACGTGCCGGTGGTCTCGCGGCTGCTGGCGGTGCCGCGTACGGCGTCGGAGGGTTCCAGGATCTCGCCCGTCACGGTGTCCACCGCGCCGGCCGTGGCGGAGAGCCCGGTGACCCGGTGGCGGAACGCGAACCGGACCAGGCCGCGGGCCACTCCGGCCCGCACCCGCCGCTCGAAGGGCTCCACCAGGCCGGGGCCGGTGCCCCAGGTGATGTGGAAGCGGGGTACGGAATTCCCGTGGCCGTTGGCGTCGTAGCCGCCGCGCTCCGCCCAGCCGACCACCGGGAAGAAGCGGACGCCCTGGGCGTGCAGCCAGGAGCGCTTCTCGCCGGCCGCGAAGTCCACGTAGGCCTCGGCCCAGCGGCGCGGCCAGGCGTCCTCGTCGCGGTCGAATCCGGCGGTGCCCAGCCAGTCCTGGAGGGCGAGCGCGTGGCTGTCCTTGATCCGCATCCGGCGCTGTTCGGGCGAGTCCACGAAGAAGAGTCCGCCGAAGGACCAATGCGCCTGTCCGCCGATCGACCGCTCCGGCTCCTGGTCGAGCAGGATGACCTTGCGGCCCGCGTCGACGAGCTCGGCGGTGGCCACGAGCCCCGCGAGCCCGGCTCCGATCACGATCACGTCTGCGTCGTACGTCATGCGGTTACCCGTCCTCCGTCGATGGTGGGGCAGATCCTTGGCTACGGAGCGGTAACCAGTCAACAGCGGTGATTGGATGACCTGTATGAGTGCCGCTGACGAAGTGCTGGACGTGGTGGACCGGGACGACCGGGTCGTCGGACAGGCCCCGCGGGGCGAGGTGTACGCCCGGGGGCTGCTCCACCGTTGTGTGTTCGTGCAGGCCAGGGACGCCGAGGGGCGGATCTTCGTACACCGGCGGACCGCCTCGAAACTGGTCTTCCCCTCGCACTACGACATGTTCGTGGGCGGGGTGCTGGGCGCCGGCGAGAGCTACGCGCAGGCCGCGCTGCGCGAGGCCGAGGAGGAGCTGGGGGTGCGGGGGCTGGCACAGCCGACGCCGCTGTTCAAGTTCCTGTACGAGGGTCCGGGCGGGGCCTGGTGGTCGTACGTGCACGAGGTGCGGTGCGAGCTGCCCGTGGCCCCGCAGGTCTCGGAGGTCGACTGGCACACGTACCTCACCCAGGAGGAGCTGGACCGGCGGGTGGACGGCGGGGAGTGGGCCTGGGTGCCGGACGGGCTGGAGGCGTACCGGCGGCTGCGCGCGCATCCGGAATCCCGCTTGTAGATTTATCGGGTGATCGACTTCGTCAAGGACGTGCGCCTCTGGTTCGCACCCTCGCGGCTGAGGGACGAGGGCGAGACCCCGGACTACCGCTTCTCGCTGGCCAACGAACGGACCTTCCTCGCCTGGATCCGGACCTCGCTGGCCTTGGTGGGCGGCGGCTTCGCCGTCGACCAGTTCCTGCCGGACCTGCGCTGGGGGGTGCGGGTCGGGATGGCCTTCACGCTGCTCGCGGTGGGCGCGGCGTGTGCGCTGCGGGCGGTGAACCACTGGGTGCGGTGCGAGCGGGCGATGCGGCGGGGCGAGGATCTGCCGCTGTCGCGCTTCCCGGTGCTGCTGAGCCTGGGCGTGGGGCTGGTGGCGGTGACGATGGTGGTGGTCGTGCTGCTGGGCTGGACGACGGGGCGGTGAGCACCTCGGGCACGGACCGCGATGCCGGGCTGCAGCCCGAGCGGACCCGGCTCGCGTGGCGGCGGACGACGCTGGCCTCCTCGGTGGTGGCGGTACTGGCGCTGCGGCAGGCGTTGCGCGGGACGGGCGCGCCGGTGGAGGTGGGCGGAGCGGCGGCCATCGCGCTGATCTGGCTGGCGTTCCTGTGGGTGGCCCACCGGCGGATCCGGACGCTGGCGGCCGGCCGGCCGCGGGAGCTCGCGCCGCGGGCGGCCCTGGCGGTGGTGGCGTGCACGGTGGCGCTGGCGGTCTTCGCGATGACGGTGATCCTCTGAGCCGTCGGCCGGTGTGATGATCGCGCTTCGCCGCGCCACTGCGACACAACGGGCGATACCCGGCAATCCGCACTAACCTCGGCGCCATGACGACCCTGCACCACGAACACCCCACGCACCAGCACACGCACGGCACGGACTGCGGGCACCAGGCGGTCGCGCACGGCGACCACGTCGACTACGCGCACGACGGCCATCTGCACCGGGAGCACTCGGGGCACTGGGACGAGTGCGAGCCCAGCGGGCACACCACGCACGACGCCCACGCGCACGCGCACGGTGTGGACTGCGGGCACGAGACGGTCCGGCACGGCGATCACGTGGACTACCTGCACGACGGGCACCGGCACGCGGAGCACGACGGACACTACGACGACCACTGACCTGACCTCCGACCTGACCACTTGACCGGATCACCGGCCGGATCACCGGCCGGGCCACCGGCTGAAGGTCCGGCCGGGAGCGGTACCCGCCCTCCCCCGGCGCGGCAACGGCTGGCAGGATGCCGACCGTTCGTCGAAGCGACCCGGGGAGAGCGCAGATGTCCGTCGAAGAGCCGTACCTCGTCCAGCCGGCACCGGGGGTGTACGCCTACGTCCAGCCGGACGGCGGCTGGTGCCTCAACAACGCCGGATTCGTGACCGACGGGGGCCGGACCCTGCTCGTGGACACGGCCGCCACCGAGCGGCGGGCCCTGGCCCTGCGCGCCGCGGTCGTGGCGGCCGGGGTGCCGCTCCCCCGCACCGTGGTCAACACCCACCACCACGGCGACCACACGTACGGAAACGGCGTCTTCGCCCCCGAGGCGCTGATCCTCGGGCACGACAACGCACGGTCCGAGCAGCTCGCGGCCGGGCACCAGCTGGAGCTGATCTGGCCCGCCACGGACTTCGGCGCGATCGACATCGTGCCGCCCGACCTCACCTACAGCGACCGGGCGACCCTGCACATCGGCGCGACGGAGGTGCGGGTCATCCACCCGGGCGTCGCGCACACCACCGGGGACTCGGTCGTGTGGCTGCCCGGGCAGCGGGTGGTGTTCACCGGCGACCTGGTCTTCGCCGGGGGGACGCCCTTCCTGGCGATGGGCTCCCTCGCCGGCTCGCTGCGGGCACTGGAGCTGCTGCGTTCGCTGGACGCGGAGACCGTCGTACCGGGCCACGGACCCCTGACCGACCCCTCGGCGTACGACTCCACCGAGCGCTACCTGCGGTACGTGGCCGAGCTCGCCCGGGAGGGCCGGGCGAAGGGACTGTCCCCGCTGGAGGTGGCCCGGCAGGCCGATCTCGGCGAGTTCGGATCCTGGCGGGAGAGCGAGCGCCTGGTGGCGAACGTGCACCGGGCGTACGCGGAGCTGGCCGGCCGGCCGGAGGGCGCGCCGCTGGACATCCTCGCGGTCCTGACGGACATGACCGTGATGAACGGCGGAACACCGATCCTCTGCCACGCCTGACGTCGCCGGAGACCACCGGATCTGGCCGAAGCCTGCCGGATCTCGCCGGGCGGAGAGTTTTCTTTCCGCCTGGACCCTGGACGACATACCGACTGGTCGGCATGATGGCTCGCGACGGTGCTCCGACGCACCGTCGTTCTTCCTCTCGTCCCGTCGAATCGCATGGAGGTGCGCACCATGACCTCAGCCCCGGCCGACCCGCGCGGCCTGGATCTGGAGCGGCTGCGCGGTCATCTCGACCGGGCCCGGCCGGGACTCGTGGCCGGGGCGCTGCGCGGCCGGCTCATCGAGGGCGGCCGGTCGAATCTCACCTACGAGATCACCGACGGGACCGCCCGCTGGGTGGTCCGCCGGCCGCCGCTGGGTCACGTCCTGGCCACCGCGCACGACATGCGGCGCGAGCACCGGGTCATCGAGGCGCTGCACGGCACGGCCGTGCCGGTGCCCGAGCCGCTGCTCCTGTGCGAGGACGAGGCCGTGCTCGGGGCGCCGTTCTACGTCATGGAGTTCGTGGACGGAGTCCCGTACCGGACGGCCGAGCAGCTCGCCGCGATCGGCCCGGAGCGGACCCGGCGGGCGGTGCTGGGCCTGGTGGACACCCTCGTCGACCTGCACGCGGTGGACCCGGAAGCGGTGGGCCTGGGCGACTTCGGCCGGCCCGAGGGCTTCCTGGACCGGCAGCTGCGCCGCTGGGGCAAGCAGCTCGCGGCCTCCCGGGGCCGGGAGCTCGCCGGGATCGACGAGCTGCACGGCGCGCTCGGCCGGACGCTGCCCGACTCCCCCGCCCCGACCGTGGTGCACGGGGACTTCCGGCTCGACAACGTCCTGATCGGCGGATCCCCGTCCGGCACCGACTCCATCCGGGCGGTACTGGACTGGGAGATGTCCACGCTCGGGGATCCGCTGACCGACCTCGGGCTGCTGGTGATGTACAGCTCGGACCTGGGCCTGACCGGATCGCCGGTCAGTACGACGAGCGGGGCGCCGGGCCATCCGACGCCGGCCGAGATCGTCGAGCGGTACGCCGCCCGCTCGGGCCGGGACACCGGGGCCATCGCCTGGTACACGGCCTTCGCCTGGTTCAAGCTCGCCGTGATCCTTGAGGGCATCCACTACCGCTACACGCTGGGGCAGACCGTCGGGGCGGGTTTCGACCGGATCGGCGAGCTGGTCCCGGTCTTCATCGAGCACGGACTGACCACTCTCCAGGACCGCCAGGACCGCCAGGACCGCCAGGAAGGCTGAGGCACTCACCCATGGATTTCGCATTCGACACCCGGACCGAGGAACTCCGCGAGCGGCTGCTCGCGTTCATGGAGGAGTACGTCTACCCGGCGGAGCCCGTCGCCGCCGAGCAGCGCGCACGGCTGGCCTCGCCCTGGGACACCCCGGCCGTCTTCGGTGAACTGAAGGCCGAGGCGCGCCGCCAGGGCCTGTGGAACCTCTTCCTCCCCAGCGCCGAGCACGGCGCGGGGCTGACCAACCTCCAGTACGCGCCGCTCGCCGAGATCACCGGCCGCAGCCCGCACCTGGCGCCGATGGCCACCAACTGCGCGGCCCCGGACACCGGGAACATGGAGCTGCTCGCCCAGTTCGGGAACGAGGAGCACAAGAAGCGGTGGCTGGAGCCCCTGCTGACCGGCGAGATCCGCTCCGCGTTCGCGATGACCGAGCCCGAGGTGGCCTCCTCGGACGCGACGAACATCGAGACCCGCATCGAGCGCGACGGTGACGAGTACGTGGTCACCGGCCGCAAGTGGTTCATCTCCGGGGCGATGAACCCGGACTGCGAGATCTTCATCGTGATGGGCAAGACCGACCCGGACGGCGCCGATCCGCGCCGGCAGCAGTCGATGGTCCTGGTGCCGCGCGACACCCCGGGGGTCGAGGTGCGCCGGGCCATGACGGTGTACGGGTACGAGGACCACGACCACGGCGGCCACGCCGAGGTGGTCTTCGACGGGGCCCGGGTCCCGGCGGCGAGCCTGATCGGCGAGGAGGGCTCCGGCTTCGCCATCGCCCAGGCCCGGCTCGGCCCGGGCCGCATCCACCACTGCATGCGGCTGATCGGGATGGCGGAGCGGGCCATCGAGCTGATGTGCCGGCGCGCGGTGGAACGTACCGCCTTCGGCAAGCCGCTGGCCGCCCAGGGCGTCGTACAGAACTGGATCGCCGACGCCCGGGTGACGGTGGAGCAGCTGCGGCTGCTGGTGCTGAAGACGGCCTGGCTGATGGACACGGTCGGCAACCGGGGCGCGCACGCCGAGATCCAGGCCATCAAGATCGCGACCCCGCGGGCGGTCGTGCGGATCCTGGACGACGCGGTGCAGCTGCACGGCGCGGGCGGGGTGAGCCAGGACTTCCCGCTGGCCGAGCTGTGGGCGGCGGCGCGGACCCTGCGGCTGGCCGACGGGCCGGACGAGGTGCACCAGCGGTCGTTGGCGCGGCGGGAGTTGAAGCGGTACGCGGCCGGTCGCCCGTGAACGTGTGGGAATCGTGCGGGAGTTCATGTGAACTCGTGTGCGAGGTGAAGGCGATGCGGGGGACCCTTTAAGAAACCTTGTTGAACAACCCCGTAACCCCAAAGCGTTCTTGATTTGCGCCTGTCAATCGGAACAGGGTTCTCCAGAAGGTCTGACGCCCCCAACGTCAACACGAGGAGAACCCTCCAGATGGCAACTCATAAGCGCTCGCGCGGCTTCCGGTACGCGGCGGTCGGCACGGGAGCCGCCACGGCGGCTGCCGTGGCCCTGCTCGCCACCCCCCTCGCGGGAGCGGCGACACCGCCCGAAGGCACGGTGTACGGCCTCGGCGCGCCCGGCGCGATCAGCGGAAGCTACGTCGTCATACTCGACGCATCCGCGAACAAGGAACAGCTCGCCCGGAAGTACGGTGGCGAGCTGAAGCGCTCATACGGCTCCGGGGTCAACGGTTTCTCGGCCTCGGGCCTCAGCGAGACCGAGGCGAAGCGGCTCGCCGCGGACCCGGCCGTCGGCAAGGTCGTGCAGAACAAGAAGTTCACCATCAACGCCACCCAGACCAACCCGCCCTCATGGGGGCTGGACCGCATCGACCAGACCGCGCAGGCGGGCGACAAGAAGTACACCTACCCCGACAGCGGCGGCGAGGGCGTGACGGCGTACGTCATCGACACCGGCGTGCGCACCACCCACAAGGACTTCGGCGGCCGTGCGACGTCCGGGTTCGACGCGGTGGACAACGACGACAGCGCCGACGACGGCAACGGCCACGGCACGCACGTGGCCGGCACCATCGCGGGGACCGCGCACGGCGTCGCCAAGAAGGCGAAGGTGGTCGCGGTGCGGGTGCTGGACGACAACGGCTCCGGCACCACCGAGCAGGTGGTCGCCGGGATCGACTGGGTCACGAAGAACCACTCGGGGCCCTCGGTGGCCAACATGAGCCTGGGCGGCGGCGCCGACGAGGCCCTCGACGAGGCGGTGCGCCGGGCCGTCGCCGCGGGTGTCACCTTCACCGTGGCGGCGGGCAACGAGTCGGCCGACGCCGGCCAGGGCTCGCCGTCCCGGGTCACGGAGGCGATCACGGTGGCGTCGAGCACGATCGACGACGAGCAGTCCTCGTTCTCGAACTTCGGCTCCGTGGTGGACCTGTACGCGCCGGGCTCGGACATCACGTCCACCTGGAACGACAGCGACACGGGGACGAAGACCATCTCGGGCACGTCCATGGCGGCCCCGCACGCGGCCGGCGCCGCGGCGGTCTACCTGGCGGGGCACCCGACCGCGACTCCGGCGCAGGCAGCCGCGGCACTGACCGGGGCGGCCACGTCCGGGGCGGTCACCAACCCGTCCGCGGGCACGGCGAACAAGCTGCTGAAGGTCGCCCCGTAGCGGTGGCCCGCTAGGCGTCCCGAAGCTCCAGGGGCCCTCTCCTCGTACGGACCCGGGGGATCCGTACGAGGCGGGGGCCCCGTTCGCGCCGGTCCGGCCGTCCCTGTCCGCCGGGGCGGCGCCCGACGGCTCCCCGACGGCTCCCCGACGGACTGCCGGGTCCTACGGACGCAGCGCGCGCAGCAGCAGGTCGGCGAGGTGATCGGCGACCTGCTGCGGCGTGAGCGGGCCGTCCGCCCGGTACCAGGTGGACAGGTGGTGGACGGAGCCGAAGTGGTAGTCCACCACCAGGTCGGCGGGGGTGGCGCTGGAGAACACACCCGTACGCTGGCCCTCCTCGACCAGCGCCCGGAAGCGCTCGTGGTAGCGCCGGCGCTCGGCCCTCACCTGCTTGGACTTCTCCGGGCTGAGCTGGTGCATCGACCGGAAGAAGATCATCGCGTCGTCGAGGTTCTCGATGGTCGTGACGACCACGTCGGCGGCCGCGGTGCGCAGCCGCTCCTCGACGGGTGCGTCGGAATCGGCCACCGCGTCCAGGCGCTGCTGCTGGAGCCGCAGCATCCGCGCGTACACCTCGTGCAGCAGATCGTCCTTGGACCCGAAGTAGTGGTAGAGCGCGCCCTTCGTGACACCGGCCGCCTCGACGATCTCCTGGACCGAGGTGCGGTCGTAGCCGCGCTCGGCGAACAGCCGGGTGGCGACGGCCAGCAGCCGCTGCGGTACCGGGGCCTCGTGCGTGCCTGCGGGTTCCGTGGTCCGTGCCGCCATGGCGCTGACCTTCCCTTCCTCGTTCCTGCCTGGTCACGGCGACCAGCTGTACGACCGTCCGACTGTTTTCAGCCGCGATCGCGCAGTTCCCGTCGCAGGATCTTGCCACTGGTCGTCTTCGGAAGGACAGGCAGGATCTCGACCTGGCGCGGGTATTTGTACGCGGCGATGCGCTCGGCGCAGTAGGCGGCGAGCTCCGCCGGCTCCACCGAGGTGCCGGGACGCAGGCTCACGTACGCCTTCACGCTCTCCCCGCGGTACGCGTCGGGGACGCCGACCACGGCGGCCTCACGGACGGCGGGGTGGGTGTAGAGCACGTCCTCGACCTCCCGCGGCCAGACCTTGAAGCCGGAGGCGTTGATCATGTCCTTCTTGCGGTCGACGACGTAGAGCCAGCCGTCGGGGTCCATGAATCCGACGTCGCCGGTGCGCAGTTCGCCGTCCGGGAAGGCCTTGGCGGACTCCGCGGGCAGGCCCCAGTAGCCGGGCACCACCTGGGGGCCGCGGACGGCTATCTCGCCGGTCTCGCCGAAGGGGACCTCGGCGCCCTGCTCGTCGAGGATGCGGACCACGGTGTCGGCGCCGGGCAGGCCCACGGAGAGGGTGCCGGAGGCGGGGTCGACGGGGGCTTCGAGGTGCACGGGCACGCTGGCGCACGGGGCGGTGCACTCGGTGAGGCCGTAGCCGTTGCGGAGGTAGAAGCCGAAGGCGGTGCGCAGGCGCTCCACGAGCGCGGGCGGGAGCGGTGCGCCGCCCGAGGAGATCACCTGGAACGAGGCGAAGTGGTCCGGGGTGACCCCGGGGTGGGCGGCGAGGGCCATGAAGGCGGTGGCCGGGCCGACGGTGTAGGCCGGGCGGTGTTCGAGGAAGGCGTCGAGGACGGCGCCGGCGTCGAAGCGGTGGGCGAGGACCAGGGTGCCGGCGTTGACGAGGCAGGCGGCGAGCTCGCAGACCATGCCGGTGATGTGGAAGAGGGGCGCGAGGGCGAAGTAGGTGGCGCCCTCGGGGAGGGGGTGGGAGGTCACCTGCCGGACGGCGTTGTAGGTGAGCGCGCCGTGCGGGTTCATCGCGCCCTTGGGGGTGCCGCTGGTGCCGGAGGTGTAGCTGATGAGGGCGGTGTCGGCGGCGGTGAGGGACGGGTCGGCCGGCGCGGGTCGCCTGCCGCGGGCCACGGTGAGGAGGTCGGCGGTGCTGAGGGCGGAGGCGGCGGGGCATGCGGCCTCCGGGCCGGCCGGATGGTTCCTGCCGGGCACCGCGCCGGGCGCTTTCGGTGTGTCCGGCGCGTCCGCCTGGGCGGGCACGAACGGCCGGGCGGGCACGAACGGCCGGGCGGGCACGAACGGCCGGGCGGGGGCCGTGTTCCGGTCCGGCGCCGGGCCGAAGACGCGCGGGTCGTCGCGCGTCTGGAAGTCCGGGTCCGAAGCGGTCAGCACGGTCCGCACGGCGCTGTCCCGCGCGGCCTCGCGCAGGTACGCCGTCCACGCGCCGCCGTCGCAGACCAGTGCGGCGGCCCCGGAGTCGCGGAGGATGTGCCCGACCTCGCCGGACTTGTACATGGGGTTGAGCGGGACGACGACGGCCCCGGCCTTCCATGCCGCGAGGACGGCGAGCACGAAGTGCGGGGTGTTCTGCAGCATGACGGCGACCCGGTCCCCGCGGCGGATGCCGCGCGCCGCGAGGTGGCCGGCGACGGAGTCGGAGAGCGCGTCGGCCTCCGCGTAGCCGATCCGGCCGTCGAAGTAGGCCAGGGCGGTGCGTTCGGGGGCCCGGGCGACGGCCTCGCGGAAGGCGTGCAGCACGGTGGGCGGCGGTGCGACGGGCGCCCGCTGGGCCGCGGCGAGCAGCCCGAGCCACGGCTTGGCGGCGTACCGGGAGGCGTACCGGGAGGCGTCGGAGGCGTACCGGGCGGAGGTCACCGGGTCTCCCATTTCTGCTGGAGGTGGTTCATGCCGCTCAGCCAGCGGTCCGGCTCGGTGGCGCGGGCGGCGTAGAAATCGGCGACCTCGGGGTGCGGGAGGATCAAGAACCGGCCCTTCTCCATGCCGTCGAACAACGCGTCCGCGACCGCTTCCGGCTCGATCGCGGTCGGCGCGAGCACGAGTTCGCCCGCCGAGCCCGCGGCGGTCAGCATGTCGGTGCGCACCCCTTGCGGGCAGATGGCGTGGACCTGGACCCCGCGGTGGCGGTAGGTCAGCGAGAGCCATTCGGCGAAGGCGAGCGCACCATGCTTGGTGACACTGTACGGGGCCGCTCCGATCATGGTCAGGAGCCCGGCGGCCGAGACGGTGGAGACGAAGCGGCCGCTCTCCCGCTCCAGCCAGTCCGGCAGCAGCGCTCTGGCGGCGCGGACGTGGGCCATGACGTTGGTGTCCCAGGCCGCTTCCCAGACGGCCTCGTCGGCGAAGGCGTCGCCGCCCGAGGCGAGCCCGGCGTTGGCGCAGTAGACGTCGACCGTGCCGCCGAGGGCCTCGCGGGCCTCGGCCACGATCGCCGAGGCGTCGCCCGGAACCGGGATCGCCTGCGCGCCGATGGCGGCCGCGACCGCGGCGGCCTTGGCCGGGTCGAGGTCGTTGACCACCACCGTGGCGCCCTCGGCCGCGAAGCGGTGGGCGAGGGCGGCGCCGATGCCGCCGCCCGCGCCGGTGACGACGACTCGCTGGTCCTGGTACGCGCTCACGGGGTCCACCTCTCGTGCGGCCGGATGCCGGATCGCGGGCAGACTAACCGGTCGGTATGTCAGGAGGAAAGGGGCGCGGCCCCTAGCGTGGCGGGATGACGCTGTCGCGACGCGGGGTGCTGGGGCTGGCGGGGGCCATCGGATCGGCGGGCGCCCTGGGAGCGGCGGGGCCGCTCCGGTCCGCCGGGGCCGACGGGCCCGCCGGGGCAGGCGGAGCCGCCGGGTCCGGCGCGGGCGGGGCGGCCGGGGCGGCCGGGGCGGCCGGGGCGGCCGGGGCGGCCGGGGCCACGGTGGCAGCCGGCCGGGTGCGTACCGGCTTCGAGCGGCTCGCCGCGGACGGGTACGCCGCACTGGCCGGGCAGAAGGTCGGGGTGGTCACCAATCCCACCGGGATCACCGCAGACGCCCGGCACCTGGTCGACGTACTGCACGCGGACGAACGGGTCGACCTGGTGGCGGTGTTCGGGCCCGAGCACGGCTTCCGCGGAACGGCGCAGGCGGGCGACTCGGAGGGGGCCTCCCGGGATCCGGCGACGGGGCTGCCGGTGTACGACACGTACGACAAGAGCGGGCAGAAGCTCGCGGACGTGTTCACGGCGGCGGGGATCGACACCGTCGTCTTCGACATCCAGGACGTCGGGGCGCGCTTCTACACCTACATCTGGACCCTTTACGACTGCATGCGCGCGGCCGCGCTCGCCGGCAAGGCGGTCGTGGTGCTGGACCGGCCCAATCCGGTGGGCGGCCGGCGGGCCGCGGGGCCCGTGCTGGAGCGGCCGTACGCGAGCTTCGTCGGCCGGGAGCCGATCGCCCTCGCGCACGGGATGACGGCGGCCGAACTGGCCCGGCTCTTCAACGGCGAGTTCCTGACGGACCACCCGGTCAGGCTCCGGACGGTGGCGATGTCCGGGTGGCGGCGGGAGTCGTTCTTCGCGGAGACCGGGCTGCCCTGGGTGCCGCCGAGCCCGAACATGCCGACCCCGGACACGGCCCTCGCGTACGCCGGCACGTGCCTGTTCGAGGGGACGAACCTCTCCGAGGGGCGCGGGACGACCACGCCCTTCGAGGTGGTCGGTGCGGAGGGGATCGACCGGCGGTGGGCGGAGGCGGCGAACGCGCTGGGGCTGCCCGGGGTGTGGTTCCGGGAGGCGTACTTCACGCCGACCTTCTCCAAGCACGTGGGGAAGGTGTGCGGCGGGGTCCGGCTGATCGTGCACGACCGGGAGGCCTTCGACCCGGTACGGGCCGGGATCGGCCTGCTGATCACGGCGCGGCGGGTGTGGAGCGGCTTCGGCTGGCGCGCGGACCACTGGATCGACCGGCTGACCGGCTCGGACCGGGTGCGGACGCTGGTGGACGCCGGGGCGGACGTGGACGAGGTCGCGGGTGACTGGGCGGCGGGGCTGGCGCGCTTCGGGGCGGTGCGCGAGGGGTACCTGCTGTATCCGTGATCCGACCGCGCCGGAGGGCTGGCCGGGCGGGCTCCGCAGCAGGATGCTGACTGCACCCGGAGGCACGGCGTGGAGGGGGACGTCATGGCGGACATCGGTGGCGGATTCGGGATCGGGGTCGGGAGCGGAAGCGGGGTCGGGGTGCGGCCGTACGCGGAGCTGACCTTCGACTCCGAGGGGGACGTGGACC
This sequence comes from Streptomyces sp. NPDC001502, assembly GCF_042894785.1. Classification (NCBI taxonomy): domain Bacteria; kingdom Bacillati; phylum Actinomycetota; class Actinomycetes; order Kitasatosporales; family Streptomycetaceae; genus Streptomyces; species Streptomyces sp. NPDC001502. Next base: position 36,357 of record NZ_JBIAVW010000025.1, on the reverse strand, counting down.
GGGGCACGCAGGGGGCGGTGTCCCGGATGGAGGCGACCGACCTGCTGGTCTTCGCGCACGGCTGGAACAGCGACCGGTCCACGGCGACGCGCCTCTACGACCGTTTCTTCGCGCCCTTCGAGGCGCTGGTGGGGTCGGGGGTGCGCCTGGGATACGTGGGTGTCGTATGGCCCGCGATGCGCTTCTCCGACGAGCCGATACCGGACTTCGACGCGCCGGGCGTCCTCGCGGAACCGGGCCTCGGCAGCGCACTGGACCCGCTCACCCGCCGGGCGCTCGGGGAGTTCTGGCCGGAGCGGCGGGCGGAGCTGGACCGGGTGGCGGAACTGCTGGAGGAGCAGCCGGATTCGGCGGCCGCCTTCATCGAGTTCGGCGCCCTGGTACGCGAGTTGGCGGGGGTGGACGCGGTGCCCGCGGCGGTCGCGCCGGCGGTTCCCGCGATCTTCACGGACGATGTGCTGGAGGTGTGCCGGGCCCTTTCCGTCGCTCTGGTCAGGGCGGGCGCGCCGGGCACGCCGGGGGCACCTGCCTCGGCGGGCCCCGACGGTCCGGGGCTCACGGTCGGCGGCGGGCTGCGCGGGCTGTGGGGCGGCGCCAAGGAACTGCTGCGGCAGGCGACGTACTACAAGATGAAGAAGCGGGCGGGCGTGGTCGGCGAACGGGGCCTCGGCCCCGTACTGGCCCAGCTGGCGGCCGCCCGCCCCGCCCTGCGGTTCCATCTGATCGGGCACAGCTTCGGGGCGCGCGTCGTCTCCTTCTCCTTGCGCGCGGTGCCGGACCGCGCGCGGTACGTGAAATCCGTGACCCTGCTCCAGGGAGCCTTCTCCCACTACGCGTTCGCCGACCGGCTGCCGCACGACAAGGGCAACGGCGGTGCCCTGCGCGGGCTCCAGCACCGGGTCGACGGGCCGGTGGTCGCCTGCCATTCCGCGCACGACTCGGCCCTCAAGGTCTTCTACCCGCTGGCCTCCCGGATGGCAGGGGATTCGGCCGGACTGCTGGGTTTCGACGAGCGGTGGGGCGCCATCGGACACGACGGGGTCCAGGCGGTCCCGGGCGCGCCCCGGCTGAGCCTCGACACCGCCCTGCGCGAGGGGGTGCCCACGGCCGGTTGCGTCAGCGTGGACGCGGGCTCCGTGGTGCGGCGCGGTGGCGCCCCGTCGGGGGCGCACAGCGATATCTGCCACGAGGAACTGGCCCGGGTGGTGGTGACTGCGGGGCGCATGGGGCGCTGAGTTCTGGCCATGTGCCACCCGCACGCCTCGACCGCCCCCGCATGCGCCTGCCTCCGGCCGGGCATGTTGGGCACATCGGCGGAGGTGATGGTGTGATGGCGGGATTCCGGAGTCTGGCCTACCAGGTGCGCGACGCGCGCAATGACCGGGCCTTGCGGCGCCATTCACTGCGCCGCTGCCTGGAGCGGTTCGCTCCGTACGGGCACCGGGCCACGTGGTGGCACCTGTGCGACCGGCACGGGATCGCCCCGGAGGACCGGGGGGCCGATCCGCTGCGGCTGGTCGCCGCCCTGGAGGAGCTGGAGGACGCGCGGGCGGTCTGGCTGGAGTACGAGCGGCAGTTCGCGGAGCGACGCCGGCGGGAGAAGCACCACGGGCTGCGCCGGCCGGAGTGGGCCTGGGGCGGGAGCGGGGACGCGGTGGTGCGGTGCGCGGATCCCGGGGTTCGGCCGGAGGGGGCGCTGGGCGAGGTGCTGCGCAGGCTGGTGCGGGCACTGGAGTCGGGTCCGGGGACCGCGTGTCCGGTGTGCGGGGACACCGAGCTGCACTGGCCGGAGGTGGCTCCGGTCGGCCCCTGGGCGGGGGCGCTGGCCTGGGACGGGCCGGTGTGCGCGGGCTGCGGGATCGTGGTGCCCAGACCGGCCCTGGTGGACACCCCCTCGGTGGGAGCCGCGTGAGACCGCCGGTGCCGACGCCGGTTCCGGTGTCGTTGAACGGCTCGCGGAGCGCCGCGGACGGCCCGGCCGTGCCGATGTCGCCGCAGGCGCTGGCGGAATCGGCGCTCGCGGCCGTCGGCGCCGGGGCCGGGGAGGTGCTGGTGCATCCGCGGACGCCGTGCGGGCGGGAGAGCCTCTCGCCGCGGGTGATCGGACCGGTGCTGGAGGTGCTGCGGCGTACGGGGGTCGGCGTAGCGCTGTCGGTGCCGGTGTCGATCGCGGCCGAGCCCGAGCCCGTGGGGCGGCTGGAGCGGGTGGCTTCGTGGACGGTGCTGCCGGACCGGGCAGTGGTGCGCTTCGGGCAGCCGGGTGCCGCGGAGCTGGCGCAGGCCCTGCTGGCGCGGGGGGTCGCGGTGGACGCGGTGGTGCCGCTGGGCGGTGCGGCCGGGCCGGAGCCGCTGGCCGCGTTCCTGGCCTGGCCGGTGCGTGAGCCCGGGCGGGTCCGGCTCTCGGCCGAGCTGGCGGCGGCCGATCCGGCCCTGGTCGCGGGGCTGCGCGCGCTGCCGCCGGTACCGGTGCTGCTGTACGGGCGGGACGCGGCCGCCTGGCCGGTACTGCGGCTGGCCGCGCGGTGCGGTACCGGCGTGCGGACCGGCGTAGGCGATGTGACACATCTGCCCGACGGGCGGCCGGCCCGGTCGAATGCCGAACTGGTCACGGCGGCCCGGGAAGTGGTGGCGCGGGACGTGGTGGCGCGGGACGTGGTGGCCCGGGACGTGGTGGCCCGGGCGGCGGCTACAGCCGCGAGCCGGTGAGCCGCTCGCCGAAGGCGTCGTCCGGGTTGGACAGCGCGCAGGTCTCCATCGACAGGCAGCCGCAGCCGATGCAGTCCGTCAGGTGGTCGCGCAGGCGGCCGAGCCGGGTGATGCGTTCGTCGAGTTCGGCGCGCCAGGCCTCGGAGAGACGGGCCCAGTCCTCGCGGTTGGGGGTGCGCTCCTCAGGGAGCTGGGCGAGCGCCTCGCGGATGCTGGCCAGCGGGATGCCCACGCGCTGGGCGGCGCGTACGAAGGCCACCCGGCGCAGCGCGTCACGCGTGTAGCGGCGCTGGTTGCCGGAGGTGCGGCGGCTGCTGATCAGGCCCTTGGCCTCGTAGAAGTGGAGCGCCGAGACGGCCGCGCCGCTACGGGCGGACAGCTGACCGACGGTGAGCTCGTGGATTTTCTCGGGAATCTGCGGCACCCGGTCGAGCGTAGCCGGAGGTCCGTTGACATACGCATACGCCCCCCAGCATGCTGAGCAAGCGCTTATTCGTCCGTCAGTCGTCCGCGAGAGACAGGAACAGGGCATGGCCGAGCCGAGGGTCTTCACGTCCGCCGAGGAGCTGCACGCCGGGATCGGCGAACCGCTCGGCCCCAGCGAGTGGCTGGAGGTGGACCAGAAGCGGATCGACCTCTTCGCGGACGCCACCGGCGATCACCAGTGGATCCACGTGGACCCGGAGCGCGCGGCGGGCGGACCCTTCGGTTCCACCATCGCGCACGGCTATCTGACGCTGTCGCTGCTGCCCAGCCTGGTACCGCAGATCATGCGGGTCGAGGGCATGCGGATGGGTCTCAACTACGGGACGAACAAGGTCCGTTTCCCGGCACCCGTGCCGGTCGGCTCACGGCTGCGCGCCGTCGCCGTGATCACGGAGGTCGCGGAGGCGGGCGGCGGCGTACAGGTCACGGCCACCGTCACGGTCGAGCGCGAGGGCGGCGACAAGCCGGTGTGCGTGGCGGAGTCGGTGTCGCGCTACTACTTCTGAGGGCCCGGCCGCGCGGCGACCATGCGGAGCACGAGGTCGGCGTAGAGCCCGCCGACCTCGTCGGGCGTACGCTGCCCGGCCGTGTTGAACCAGCGGGCCACGTCGATGCACAGCGACAGCACGGCGAGGGTGGTGCCCGGCACGTCGGGGACGTCGAACTCCCCCGCGGCCACCCCGTCGGCGATGATGCGGCGCACGGCCGCGTCGCTCTGTCGGCGCAGCGCCACGATCTCGGAGCGGTGCTCCGGAGCGAGAGCGTCGAGCTCGTACTGGACCACGCGCGCGGTGGTGTGGTGCGCCGCGTGCCAGCGCACGAAGGACCGCACGGCGGCATCGAGCCGGTCGGCGGCGCTGCCGGGGCCGTCGGCGGCGGTGGTCAGGATCTCCAGCGCCTTGTCGTGGCCGATCCGGCTGATCCTCTGGAGCAGCTCTTCCTTGGTCTTGTAGTGGATGTAGAGCGCGGCCGGGCTCATACCGGCACGGCCCGCGATGTCACGTGTGGTGGTGGCGTGGTACCCGCGCTCGGCGAAGGCGTCGACGGCGGCGACGAGCAGCCGCCGAGCGGCGTCGGGGGTGACCTCGGACCACGGCCGGTAGCCGTCGACCGTTTCCTCCGCGCTGCCCATCGCTCACTCACCCTTCACCGTGTGGAAGTGAACACCCTACCGGAGGGTGAGCAAGCGCTTAGCGATGTCGGGCCGGCCGGGCCCGGCGGGCCGGCTATTTCGGCGCGAAGGGGTCGTACTCGGCCATGATCTTCTCCATCCTGGCCTGATCCACCCGGCTGACGATCTGCGTGACCTCCTGGCGGTCGCGGATCACCTTGGCGAGGGTGAAGGCCGAGGTGGTGAGGTAGAGGACCGCGATGCCGAGGAAGGCCCGGACCCAGCCGTTCGCCTCCAGGTTGTAGATCCCCACGGCCACGGCGCCGATGGCGATGCCGAAGGAGGCGACGGCCTGGCCGTAGTACGCCCCCGTGCTCTGCTGCTTGACCGGTGTCTCGTTCATGGGTCGAGCATCGGGCGGACGGCGGGAGAGCACATCCGCACGCGTACTCATACGGGTACTCAGAAGGCGGAAACCCCGGTGCGGGCACGGCCGATGAGCAGCTTCTGGATCTGGCTCGTGCCCTCGTACAGGGTCATCACGCGGGCGTCGCGCAGCAGTTTGCCCGCCGGGTACTCGTCGATGTAGCCGTACCCGCCGTGCACCTGGAGGGCGTTGCTCGCGGCGCGCACGGCGGCCTCGGAGGCGAAGAGCTTGGCGGTGGAGGACTCGGTGGCGAAGGGCTGTCCTCGGTCGATGAGGTCGGCCACCCGCCAGGTCAGCAGGCGGGCGGCGTCCACGTCGACCGAGATGTCGGCGATGAGCTCCTGCACCAGCTGGTGGTGGGCTATGGGCCGGCCGAACTGCTCGCGCTGGGCCGCGTACGAGACGGCCGCGTCCAGGGCCGCCTGCGCGATGCCGACGCAGCCGGCGGCGACCGACATCCGGCCCTTGGCGAGGGCGGACATGGCGACCGAGAAGCCCTTGCCCTCGGGGCCGAGCATCGCGGCGGCGGGCACGCGCACGCCGTCGAGGACGAGTTCGGCGGTGGCCTGGCCGCGCAGGCCGAGTTTGCCGTGGATCTCGCGGCGGGTCAGGCCCGGGGTGTCGGTGGGGACGAGGAAGGCGGAGACCCCGCGGTGGCCGGGCTCGTCGCCGGTGCGGGCGAAGAGCAGCACCACGTCGGCCCAGGTGCCGTTGGTGATGAACATCTTGCTGCCGTCGAGGACGTACGCGTCACCCGTGCGCACGGCGCGGGCGGTGAGGCTGCCTGCGTCGGAGCCGGTGCCGGGCTCGGTCAGGCCGAAGCAGCCGAGCGCGTCGCCGGAGCACAGGCGGGGCAGCCAGGCGCGCTTCTGCTCCTCGGTGCCCCAGGCAGCGATGGTCTTGGCGACCAGGCCGAGGGAGACGGAGACGATCCCGCGCACGGCGGAGTCGCCGCGTCCGAGTTCCTCGGTGACGAACACGTAGGCGAGGTGGTCACCGCCGGAGCCGCCATACTCCTCGGGGACGGTCAGGCCGAGGAAACCGAGCGCGCCCAGCTTCTTCACGATGGCCCGGTCCACGCTCTCGGCGCGGTCCCACGCGGCGGCGTACGGGACGACCTCGCGCTCGGTGAACTCGCGGGCGAGCCTGCGGACGGCGGTCTGCTCCTCGCTCAGCTCCAGATTCACCGGGCACCTCCGGGGCGGGATCGGCGCCTTTAACTAGCACCGGTAGTTTATGGCGGGCAGGCCCTACTATGTGGCGCATGGCCAGACCGCGCAAGCCCCTCCTCAGCCGGGACCGCATCATCGAGGCGGCCGGCGCCCTGGTGGACGCGGAGGGGCTGGAGGCGGTGTCGACGCGGCGGCTGGCGGCCGCGCTCGGGGTCAGCGGGCCCTCGCTCTACAACCATTTCCGCACCAAGGACGAGATCCTGGACGCGGTGGCGGACGCGGTGAGCGCGCGGGTGGACCTGTCGATGTTCGACGGCGGCCAGGACTGGCGGGCGGCTCTGCACGCGTGGGCGCACTCGTACCGGGACGCCTTGGCGGACCACCCGAACATCGTGCCGGTACTGGCGCGCGGGCCGGGCCGCCGGCCGGCCGGGCTGCGGCTGGCGGACGCGGTGTTCGGGGCGATGACGGCGGCGGGCTGGCCGGCGGCGCAGGCGACCCGGATCGGCGCGCTGATGCGGTACTTCATCCTGGGCTCGGCGGTGGCCTCCTTCGCCGGGGGGTTCGTGGACGACCGCACGGCCTACGACCCGGCGGACTACCCGCACCTGGGCCAGGCCCACCTGCTGGCGGAGCGCGGGCGCGAGGTGGACGAGGGCGCCTTCGAGACGGGCCTGGCCGCGCTGCTGGACGGACTGGCCCTCCAGTACGAGGCGTTGAGGGAAACGGCGTGACGCAGGAGCACACCTACCTGGTCACGGCGGTGCGGGCCGACGACGCGGTGCGCGGCCGCGCACGGGTGCGGGCGGTCGACGCCGGGGCCTGCGCGGTCACCGGGCTCCTGGTGTCCTCGTCGGCGCCGCTGTGGCCCACCGGCCCCGGCGGGCGGACCGCCCTGGAACTGGCCCGTCACTGACGCGAGAGCGGCGCCGAGAACGAGTTGCGCCACCGGACGGGGCACCGGGCGCCGGCGGAGCTCAGCCGGGTCCCGGACGGCGACGCGCCGCAGGTCCACATGGGTCACACGGGTCACACGGGTCACACAGCGATCCCGTGCCTTCCGAAGGCCGCCTACGGGATACGGACTCCTTCGCCGAGCTCCTCGCCCGCGCCGATCCGTCGGTCGAGATCCAGATCGAGGCGCTCCGGGCCCTCGTGCTGCTCGACGACCCGCGGGGCGAGGAGGTGTCGGACCGGCCTACTAGTGCTGTGGCCGGGAAGGCTTGCCGGGTTGCGTCGTCCGGTGCATGGGGTCTCCCCAGGCCCGCAGGACCTAGGGGAAACATCGCAAGGCGGAGGGCCGCGGCTCGTAGTGGACGTACTTGCGCGGTCCGACAACCTGGGGTCCCCCCGACGGAGTCTGGGGGATGAGGCGCCGTACCGGGCGTCGTGGCCCGGTGAACCTTTCCGGTCACAGCGCTAGAAGACGATGAGGGAGCGGCCGCCCTTGCCCGCCAGCATGGCGTCGAAGGCGGCCGGAATGCCATCGAGGCTGATGCGGTCGGTGACCAGGGCGCCGAGGTCGAGGCGGCCCGCGCGGACGTGCTCGGCGATCACCGAGAGGTCGCGGGCCGGGTCGCTGTTGCCGTAGACGCAGCCGGTGAGGGTGCGGGCGAAGTGGAAGATCTCCATGGAGTGGAAGGTGACCCGCTGCTCCTTGCCGCCGATGCCGACGACCGTGGTGCGGCCGCCGCGCCGGGTCGACTCCCAGGCGCCCCGGATGGTCTCGGCCCGGCCGACACACTCGACGGCGACATCGGCGCCCTGACCGCCGGTCAGCGCACGGATCTGCTGGGCGGTGGTGTCGGAGGCCAGCACGAACTCGGTGGCTCCGGCCGCACGGGCCAGTTCCTCCTTGGCCGGGGACACGTCGACGGCGATGACCGGGCCGGCCTGCGCGATCCGGGCGGCCTGAAGGGCCACCAGGCCGACCCCGCCGGCCCCGAAGACGGCCACCGACTCGCCCGGGCGGACCTGGGCGCTGTGGTGGACGGCCCCGTAGCCGGTGAGGACGGCGCAGCCGAGGAGGGCGGCCTCGGCGAGCGGGATCCCGGCGGGGGCGGGCAGCACGCAGTTGGCCGCGACGAGGGTCTCCTCGGCGAAGGCTGCCACATTCAGCCCGGGGTGCAGTGGGGTGCCCTGCGCGTCATGCGCGTAGACGGCCCCGACCCCGGTGAGCGCCGTGGCGCAGAGCCAGACCTCACCGATCGTGCAGTGGTGGCACTCTCCGCAGGACGGGGCCCAGTTGAGCACCACGCCGTCACCGGGGGCGACGTGGGTGACGCCCTCCCCCACCGCGAGGACCGTGCCCGCGCCCTCGTGGCCGAGGACGGCGGGCACGGGAACCCGCATGGTGCCGTTGCTGAGGGAGAGGTCGGAGTGGCACACGCCGGCGGCGGCGAGCCGCACCCGGACCTGCCCGGGGCCGGGATCCGGCAGCACGATGTCCCGTATCTCCAGCGGAGCTCCGGCGGCGGGCAGGACAGCGGCGCGGACCATGGTCGTCATCTCGTCTTTCCGGTGCGGGGCGGGTGCGGCAGGTCGGGCGGGTACGGCGGGTCGGACGGGTCGGACGGGTCGGACGGGGGGATCAGAACTGCAGGGACTTGGTCTGGAGGTACTCCGCCAGGCCGTGCGCGCCCAGCTCACGGCCGACACCCGACTGCTTGTAGCCGCCGAAGGGCGCGAGCACGTTGAAGCGGCCGCCGTTGATGTCCACCTGCCCGGTGTCCATCCGGCGCGCAAAGGCCACGGCCGTCGCGTCGTCGGCGGCCCAGACGGCGCCGCCCAGGCCGTAGACGGTGCCGTTGGCGATATTGAGAGCCTCCTCCTCGTCCTCGTAGCGGAGGATCGACAGCACCGGGCCGAAGATCTCCTCCTGGGCGATGGTCATGTCGGGCGTGACGTCGGCGAACACCGTCGGCGCCACGAAGTACCCCTGCTCCAGCGGCGCGTCGGGCCCGCCGGCGACGAGGCGCGCGCCTTCCTCCAGGCCCTTGGTGATGAAGCCGCGGACGCGCTCGTGCTGCTTGGCGTTGACGACCGGGCCGACGCGGACACCGGCCTCGCGGGGGTCGCCGGTGGGGTAGTCGGCGACGGCGGCGGCCGCGAGCGAGACGGCCTCCTCGTAGTGGTCCCGGTGGACGAGCATCCGGGTGAGCGCGTTGCAGCTCTGGCCGCTGTTGTTCATGACGTGCCCGACGCCTGCCGCGACAGCCTTGACCAGGTCGGCCCCGGGCAGGATGACATTGGCCGATTTGCCGCCCAGTTCGAGCGCGACCCGCTTGACGGCGGCCCCGGCCGTGGCGCCGATCTGCTTGCCGACCGCGGTCGAGCCGGTGAAGGAGACGAGGTCGACTCCCTCGTGCGCGGCGAGGGCCTGGCCGGCGACCGGACCGGTACCGGTCACCAGGTTGAAGACTCCGGCTGGGATGCCCACCTCGTGCACGGCTTCGGCGAAGAGCTGTGCGGTCAGCGGGGTGTCCTCGGCCGGCTTGAGGACGAGGGTGCAGCCGGCGGCGAGAGCGGGCGCCACCTTTGCAACGACCTGGTGCAGCGGATAGTTCCAGGGCGTGATGGCCGCGACCACACCGATCGGCTCCAGCAGCACGATGGAGTTCCCGACCCGCTCCTCGAAGGCGTACGAGGAGGCGAGTTCGGCATAAGAGGTGGCCACGGCGATCGGCGCTCCGACGTGGACCGCCTTCGAGAAACCGAGCGGGGACCCGAGCTCGGCGGTGATGGTCTCGGCCAGCTCGCCCGTGCGGGCCAGCAGTGCGTCGCGGAGCGCGCCGATCAGGGCGGCCCGCTCGGCCGGGGCCGTGGCCGCCCAGCCGGGGAGGGCCGCGCGGGCCGCGCGTACGGCCGCGTCCACATCCTCTTCGGTGCCGGCCGGGACCTGGGCGATGACCTGGCCGTCGGCCGGGTTCACGACCTCGATCAGATCGCTGCCGACGGCGGGCCGCCACGCGCCGTCGATGTACATCCCGTCGTGGGCCTTCATGGCATTCCTCCCGAGCACGCACGAGCGCGTAGATCCGACCTCGCGAACACCCTACAAACTAGCGTCGGTAGTTTTTACCGGCCAGGGGGCACCGAATTTCAGATGATGCCGAAAAGCATCCCTGCCGCGAGGACCACGAGTGAGGTCAGGGCCGCCCATTTCACGGTGAATCGGGTGTGGTCGCCGAACTCCACCTTGGCCATGCCGACGAGGACGTAGACGGCCGGAACCAGTGGGCTCGACATGTGCAGGGCCTGACCGACGAGGGAGGCACGGGCGATCTCCAGCGGGGAGACCCCGTGGGCGGCGCCGGCCTCGGCCAGGACGGGCAGGACACCGAAGTAGAAGCCGTCGTTGGACATGAAGTAGGTGAGCGGCAGGCTGAGCAGGCCGGTGACCAGTGCCATGTGCGGGCCCATGCCCTCGGGGATGGCGCCGACGAGCCAGTCGGCCATGTGCTTGACCATGCCGGTGCCGGTGAGGACTCCGGTGAAGACGGCGGCGGCGAAGACCATGCCGGCGACGTTGAGGACGTTGTCGGCGTGGGCGGCGATCCGGGCCTTCTGGTCGGGCATGTGCGGGAAGTTGACGGTGAGGGCGAGGGCGGCGCCGAGCAGGAACAGCACCGGGATGGGCAGCAGCTCCATGATCATGGCGGTGAGAAGGGCCACGGTGAGGCCGGCGTTGAACCAGTAGAGACGGGGCCGCAGGGTGGGGCGGTCCGGGTCCAGGCCCTGGAATCCGTCCTCGGGAGCGGGGGCAGAACCGTTCCCGTGCGGGGCGACGGCGGCCGGACCCGTGGAGGAGGCCGCGGAACCCGCGGACGCGGTGGCTCCGGCGGACCCTTCGACGAACGTGGACGTCGTCTCGGCGACGGCCGCGGCGGCCGTGCCGGGCGCGGCGGCCATGCCGGGCGCGGCCGGGACCAGCTCCGCCTCGGCGGCCTCCGGCGCCGCCTGGCCGGGCAGCACCAGCGTGCCGACCCGGCGGCGCTCCTTCACACCGAGGACGTACGCGAGGACGAACACGAACAGCAGGCCCACCGCGAGCGCCGGAATCATCGGGACGAAGATGTCGGCGGCGTCGAGCTTGAGGGCGGTGGCGGCGCGCGCGGTCGGACCGCCCCAGGGCAGGGTGTTCATGACGCCGTTGGCCGTGGCCGCGACGCCCGTCATCACCACCAGGCTCAGGCCGAGCCGCTTGTAGAGGGGGTACATGGCCGAGACCGTGATCATGAAGGTGGTCGATCCGTCGCCGTCGAGCGACACGATCGCGGCGAGGACGGCGGTGCCGACCACCACCCGCATCGGGTCCGCCTTGCAGAAGCGCAGGATGCCGCGGACGATCGGGTCGAAGAGGCCGACGTCGATCATCACGCCGAAGTAGACGATGGCGAACATCAGCATGGCGGCGGTCGGGGCGAGCTTGCCGACGCCTTCGATGACGTAGTCGCCGAGGTGCGCGCCCTTCCCTGCGAACACGCAGAAGAGTGCGGGGATGAGGACGAGCGCCGCGATGGGCGACATTTTCTTCATCATGATCAGGACCAGGAATGTCGCGATCATGGCGAAGCCGAGGAAGGTCAGCATGTGGGGAAGGTAGGTGCCCCCTCCGTACGCCAACAAGACGTCTGCGCGTGAGCAATACGAGCAAAACCCCAGCTCAGGGCAGTGGTGTGAGCTCGACGGGGAAGCCGTTGAGCACCGCCGTGCCGGACAGCCGGTCGATGCGGGTGCCGTCGAGCAGCTGGTTGACGTTCACGCCCGGCGTCGCGGCGGCCACCGACAGCCGCGAGCCGGGCCGGTCGTGGCCCCAGCCGTGCGGAAGGCTCACCACGCCGCTACGGATGGCGTCGGTGACCTCGACGGGAACCTCCAGGCTCCCGCCGTCGGCGGTGATCCTGGCCTGCCCGCCGTCGGCGAGGCCGAGCCGGTCCGCGTCCTGCGGATGGACCTGAAGTGTGCAGCGGTTGGAACCTCCGGTGAGGGCCGGGACGTTGTGCAACCAGCTGTTGTTGGACCGCAGATGGCGGCGGCCCACGAGCACCAGGGCGGCGGGGCGGTCGGCGAGCGCCGCGCGCAGCCTGGGGAGCTCGGCCGCGACCGGGTCCGAGAGCAGCTCGATCCTGCCGCTGCGGGTCTTCAACACGCCCGGGAGCCGGGGCTGCAGCGGGCCGAGGTCGATGCCGTGCGGCGCCTGCCGCAGATCGTCGAGCGTCAGGTCGTACGGGCCGGTGCGCAGCATCAGGTCGAGGCGCCGCTCGGGGCCGGTGCGGCCGGTCAGCCGGAGAGCCAGCTCCTGCGGGTCGCCGCCGTGGAGCGGTGAGTGGGGATCGGTGACGGCTCGGGCCAGGCTGTCGGCGATGACGCGCTCGTCGACGGCCCCCGGCGGCGCTCCGTGCAGCCCGGAGACCGCGAGGATCAGGCGCGCGTGGATCTCGCACTCGTCCATGCGCCCGTCCGCCGGCGGGAGGGCGGCGGGCGAATAGCGGGCCTGGTTGCGCACGGCGAACCCGTTGAACGCGAAGTCGAAATGCGCGCTCTGTGAGGGCGGCGGCGGTGGCAGGACGACGTGGGCGTGGCGTGAGGTCTCGTTCAGGTAGGGGTCGACCGAGACCATGAAGTCCAGCCCGGCCAGCGCCCGGTCCAACCGATCGCCGTCGGGTGCGGACAGGACCGGATTGGCGGCGATGGCCAGCAGGACCCGGATCCGCCCGTCACCCGGGGTCTCGATCTCCTCCGCGAGGGCGGCCATGGGCAGCTCGCCCTTGACCTCGGGATGGCCCGCGACCCGGCTCGACCAGCGGCCGAGGGCGAATCCCTTGCCCGGTCCCGCGGGGCGGCCTGCGGGGGCGGTCGCGGAGAGCGGGAAGAGGGCTCCGCCCGGCCTGTCGAGATTGCCGGTGAGGATGTTCAGTACGTCGACCAGCCAGCTCGCGAGCGTGCCGAACTCGACGGTGCAGCTGCCGATCCGGGCGTAGACGGCGGCGGTGGGTGCGGCCGCGAGCTCGCGGGCGAGCGAGCGGATCTCGGCAGCGGTGAGGTCGCATGCGGGTGCGACCGCCTCAGGAGTGAAACTCCCGAGCGCGGCGCCGAGTTCCCCGATGCCGTCGCAGTATTCCTCCAGCGTTCCGGGGTCGGCGAGCTTCTCCTCGATCAGGGTGTGCGCGAGGGCGGCGAGCAGCAGCGCGTCGCTGCCCGGGCGCGGCGCGAGGTGGCGGTCGGCGAGCGCGGCGGTGCGCGTACGGCGCGGGTCGACGACGACCAGGGTGCCGCCGCGGGCGCGCAGGGCCTTGAGCCGGCCCGGGAAGTCGGGGGCGGTGCACAGGGAGCCGTTGGACTCGACCGGGTTCGCGCCCAGGAGCAGCAGGAAGTCGGTCCGGTCGAGGTCGGGGACCGGGATGGCGAAGGGGTCGCCGAAGAGCAGCCCGCTGGACACGTGCTTGGGCATCTGGTCGAGGGTGCTGGCGGTGAAGAGGTTGCGGGTGCCGAGGCTCTTGAGCAGCAGGGGCGGGTAGAGGGCGCCGGCCATGGTGTGGACGTTCGGGTTGCCGAGTACGACCCCGACCGACTGGGCCCCGTACTCCTGGACCAGGGCGGGGACGGCGGCCGCGATGGCCTCGAAGGCCTCCTCCCAGGTGGCCTCGCGCAAGTGGCCGTCGCGGCGGACGAGGGGACTTCGCAAGCGGTCGGGGTCGGAGTCGAGCGCTCCGAACGCAGCCCCCTTGGGGCAGATGAAGCCGCGGCTGAAGACGTCCTCGCGGTCACCGCGGGCTCCGGTGACCGCGCCGTCCGCGAGGGTCAGGGTGAGGCCGCAGGTGGCTTCGCAGAGGGGGCAGATACGCAGGGCGGTGCGGGACATGGGCCCTCCAGGGCGGCGGTCTGCGGCACGGGCACGGGCACGCGGAGTGCATCGAGCATACCGACCGGTACGCATGGAGGGGAGGGGTGTGCGGGACCGGGTGGATACGGGTGACGGCCGACACCTCTCCCGGGCCGGACGGGGGCAACGGCGGCGGCGCCGGAGCAGGGGCCGGGGCCGGACGGGGCCGGGGCCGGACGGGGCCGGGGCCGGGGCCGGAAGGGGTCAGTCCAGCACGCGGGCCAGGTACGCGTGCATCATCGCTCGGGTCTCGGCGACGATGCCGGGATCCCCGGCCGGGTCGGCACGGAAGGCGAGTTGTATCAGCGCGTCGGTGGCCTCGACGGCGACGAGGACGGCCCGCTCCAGGGTGGCGTCCGGGGTCAGGGCGAGATGCGCGGAGAGCAGTTCCGTCAGCCGGTCGGCGACCTGATGGTTGGGATCCGCCTCCGGCCCCTCGGCCGGAGGCGCGGGAACACCGAAGTCGACGAGCGCGAAGCCGGGAACGCTGCGCTTCATGGCCAGGTACTCGTCCAGTACCGCGTCCACGACGGGGCGCCAGTGGGTGGCCGGGAGGTCGGCGAGCCGGTCCGTGATGCCGTCGACATAGCGGTCCAGGTTGCGGTGGGCGAGGGCGATGGCCATGGCCCGCTTGTTGCCGAAGAAGCGGTAGACGGAACCGATCGGCACGCCGGCGCGCAGGGCCACGGCGCGGGTGCTGAGGTTCTCGTACCCGGTCTCGTCCAGCAGCTCGGCGCAGGCGTCGAGGATCCGGGCGAGCCGGTCGGCGCTGCGCTGCTGGATCGGCGTTCGGCGCAGGGAGTGGGCGGGAGGCACGGGGTCCATCATGCCGCTCCTCGCTTCTCGGTTCTGTGGGGGGATCAGTTCAGCAGAAGACTGAGCCCTCCGACGGTGTAAGTGATCATCAGCACCAGCAGCGGCAGTTGCCCGGCCACCGCCTTCGCGGGCGGGAAGAGTCGCACGGACCGGTCGTGGGCAGCGACGACACCGAGGACGTGACCGGTGACGACGGCGATGACCTGAAGGGCCGCGAGGCCGCCGGGACCCAGCGGGGGCACGGGTTCGGGGGCGTTGTCAGTGCCGAGTGCCATTCTTACTGTGCGTGGTCCTTCGACTACCAGGAGGGAGAAGTAGTGGGCGATGAGATAGCCGAGCGCGATCGGTACGAGTGAGTGCGCGAAGGCGGTCAGCGGGCCGGGGTGCGGGCCGCTGACGAGGCGGGTGGCGGCGGCGCAGAGGCAGTAGAGGGCGGCGACGAGGGCGATGGAACCGAGCAGTCCGAGTGTGGCCGTGGGGATGCGGCCGAGGGGGGAGGTCTGTATGGCGTTGATCCACGAGGGGTTGTCGGAGAAGCCGTCGTAGGCGGTGGAGCCGAGCAGGACGCAGACGGTGGCGACGAGTCCGGGCCGCTCGGGTGTCGCGTCGAGTCCGTGGAAGGGGTTACGGAGAACGAGGCGGCCGTCGCTGCGACGGCCGAGGGGGGCGAGCCGGGCGAAGAGGGCGGAGTACGCCTCGAAGGCGTCGCCGTCGTCGAACCAGCGCTCGCCGAAGCGGGCGGCGAGCAGGAGTTGAGCGGTGGCGTAGGCGGTGATGGCGATCAGGAGGGTGGTGGTGGATGCGGGATCAGGAGCGACGAGTTCGAGCCAGGTGAAGCCGAACAGTCCGGCGGCGGCGGGCCACTGACCGAGCCGGGCGGGGAGGGGGCGGCCGGGGCCGCGGACGGGCAGGGCCCGGGAGAGCAGGCGGTGCAGGGTGCGGAGCGGGTTGAGCAGGCGCCAGACGGGGCCGAGGAGGAGGGAGGCGGGCACGAGTCCGACCCAGAGGAGGACGTAGACGGCGCCGGGAGCGGGGTTGTGCGCGGGGTCGTCGGGACCGAGGAGGAGGTGGAGCAGAACGGCCGCCGTGGCGGCGAGCCCCAGTGCGCGCAGGGCGGTTCGGGTGGTGTGCGCGTCGGCCACCCGCTGGAGGGCGGCGGGCAGGGCGAGGCCCGAGCGCGCTCCGCGGAAGCGGGAGGTGGACCAGAGCAGGCCGAGCGCGAGAAAGGAGACGAACAGCGCGGCGAAGGCACCGGCGAACGCATAGAAAGGAGAGATCGGCAGATCGTGCTGGGACCCGATCCCGTGCGCGAGCGAGGTGAGCGGATCGGCCGGGTGAAGGACCACGCCCTGGCTGTGGCCCCCCTCGCCGGCGCCCGGGGCGAGATCCGGCCCGAGCGGGCTCACCGTCTCTCCGCCCGGGGCGACGTCCCGTCGGCGGCACGGCCCGGCCGCCCGGACTCCGGCCCGGGTCCGGACGGCCGGGACCGGACGCCGCTCGGGAACGCGGGCGGGACGCCGGGCCGGGCGGCCCGGGTCGCGGGCCCGTGCGCGGGTCCTGGTACAGGTCCAGGGCCCAGTACGGGTCCAGGCCCAGCCGCAGGACCCTGTGCGGGCGCAGGGCTCGGTGCGGGCACAGGACCCGGCACGGGCACAGGACCCGGCACGGGCACAGGACCCGGCACGGGCGCGGGGCCCGGTGTCGGCTTGGCTGCGGGCCGTGGCGTCGGCCCGAGCTCGACTCTGGCCAGAGGGCTGGGTTCGGGGCGGGGTGGGGTCATCGGACGAGGAGTTGGGTCAGGACGAGGCTGGACTCGTGGGTCTCGACCTCGAAGAGGCCCGTGCGGTCGGCCGTCAGGATCAGGGTGGCCTCCTGGCCTGCCGGCAGGGCGAGTTCCTTGTCGTAGCCGTGGACGTGCAGGGTGTCCGCGCGGTCGCTCGTGACGCGCAGGGCCACGCGCTCTCCGCGCCGCAGCTCGGTGCGGGCGGGGGCCGGGCTGACCTTGCCGTCCCGGACGGTGATGGTGACCGTGCGGTCGGCCTGCTCCGGCGCCGGGGTCTGGCTCGGCGGCGGGGTGTCCCCGTGGCTGTGTCCGCCCGGCTGGCCCGGGGCGGTGGCGGTGAGCTGGGCCGTGCCCTCGACCGGTTTGCCCGAGACCGCCCAGGCGGTGTGGTCGTCCGCGTAGAGGCGGACGGTCAGGGTGTGCGTGCCCTCGGGGACCTGCGCCGCGGGCAGGTGGAACCAGGGGCCGTACAGCCGGGCCAGCTTGCGTCCGTCGAGCTCCAGGTGGGCGTGGCCCGCGCCCGGGAGGGCGGCGCCGCCGGTGCTGTCCGGGGTGAAGCGGTAGTTCGTCACCGCCAGTTGGAGGTTCCAGCCGTCCTCCGAGTCCGGGCGGACGGTCAGCTGGACCTCCGGCGCGCCCTGGGCCGGGACCTCGCGGAGCCGGTGGCCGGTGCCGTCGGTGGCCGTGAGCAGGGTGCCCACGCCTCCGGAGGCCTGCTCGTGGCTGGTGCCGGGCTTGTGGTGGGTGGTGGCCCGCCCGCCGCAGCCCGTCGCCGCGCCGCCCGCGAGGAGCAGGGCGAGGGCGAGCAGGGCCGCGGCGCGGGCGGTCCGGCGGAGCCTGCGGGCCGCGCGGGGCGGCGTACCGCAGGCGTCGCACCGGTTGTCGTCGTCGGGCCGGTCGGTCACCGCTGGCCTCCTGTGGTCGGGGCGGCGTGGGCGGGGGTCACGGCGCGGGGTCCGGGGTCGCCGGGGGCTCGGGGGCGGCCGCGCTCAGCGCCGGGGCGGGGTCGGAGGGGACCGGGGCGCGGTCGCCCGCGGGGTCGCCGCCCGGGCCGGACGGGCGGGCCGCGGTGCCCGGGCGGGCCGAGGCCACCACCGCCCACAGGACCCAGATCACGGCGACCAGGGCCCGTACCCAGGCGGGGCTCAGGGGGGTCCAGGGGATCATCAGGACGGCCTTGTCGAAGGCGTCCAGCAGGGTGAGCCCGGCCAGCAGCAGGGTCAGGCGGGCCAGCCAGGGGCGGGCGGGGCGCAGGACCAGGCCGGCGCCCGTCCACCACAGGCCGAGCAGGAGGAGGGCGAGTGCCGGGACGAAGGTGGCGGTCAGGGGCATGGTGGAGCCCGCCACGTCCAGGACCAGACCCGCCAGCCCGGCCAGCGTTGCGGCCGTGCCCAGCCGGGAGCCGCGCAGGCGGCGCCACCACAGGACGCCGCCGACGAGCAGCAGCACCGCGGCCACGGCCAGCGCGAGCTGGGTCTCCACCCGCTCCAGTCCGCGCGCGCCGTACCAGTCGCAGCCGGACGGGAGTTTGCGCGCCTGGACGTTGTAGTCCGCGCAGACGAGGAGTTGGGCCAGCTTGACCGGTTCGCCGACCAGGCGGGCGGACGCCCCCGAGACCTCGCCCCGGCGGTCACCGCACTGCGGAACCGCGCCGGGGGTGGAGCCGTCGGGTCCGTCCTGCCAGCAGTTGGCGCGCCCCTGGCCGTCCCACCACACGTCCGTGCCGTTGGGGCGGGCGGCGCCGGACTTGTCCTTGCCCATGACGTTCCCGGCGTACCGGTTGTGGTGGGAGGTGTCGGTCTGCTTCGACCACGCTTCCTCACCTCGGATGAAGGCGGGGACCGCGCTGAGGAAGAAGCCCGCGCGCCGGTGCCCGTACACCCAGTTGTTCTCGTAGAGGTTCCAGTTGCCGCCCGCGGTGATGATGCCGGTGCCCGGCGGCATGGAGATCTGCGGGCAGACCACGCCCCGCTCGTAGCCGCGTTCGATCGGCGGTTTGGCGCAGGTGCCGTCGGCGACGAACCCGTAGTAGTCCTGGTTGTTGTCGTGGATCAGGTTCCGTTCGAACTTGGCGTGGTTCTGCGGGAGTCCGGGGTGGCCGGGGAAGGCGCTGTCCATCGAGGCGCCGCCCATGTTCTGGTCGAACTCGTTGTCGTGCACCCACACCGAGTCGCCCGCGGTGCCGGAGTAGCCGACCATGTTGTGGTGGCTGCGGCAGCCGGTGATCTCTATGGAGTACCGGGGGACCTCGTAGCCGCGGCCGTCGTTGATGTTCGAGGCGCTGCCCGGGTAGATGCCGGAGTCGCCGTTCCCGTACGACTCGCAGTTCTTGTAGAGCCCGTGGTCGCTGGCGAAGGTCAGAAAGCCGTACTCGTCGTTCCAGCGGGTCAGCACGTCGTCGATGACGAAGCCGTCGCCCGCGAGCACGTACAGCGAGTTGAAGGTGGTGCGCTGGGCGGTGAAGTTGCGGAAGTAGATGCCGTTGGACTTGTCCGCGCGGATGGCGTTCAGCTTCTGGTACTTGGCGTCGACGACCACGTCGAGCCGTGACGCGCCCGTGCCCTCGATCTGCAGGTTCGTCTTGCCGAGGATGGCGACGAGGTTCTGGTTGTGCCGGCACTGCACCTGCTGCTCGTAGGACAGGATCTGGTACCCGAGCGAGGACTGGGGGGCCTTGAGCGCGGCGCACTCCCCTGTCGGCGTGGGGAGCGAGGGCTCCTCCTCGTACAGGCCGGGGAGGATCGCGATGTTCATCCCGGGCCGGTCGACGGCGTCGACGGCCTCCTGCAGGTGTCGGTAGCCGCTCTTCTCGCACCGCTCGTACAGGGCGAGGTTGCGCTGCCTGAGGTCGTCGGGGAAGGCAGATATCCGGCGCTCGAAGGCGGGCCGGTCGGTTTTGCAGACGATCAGGTCGGGCTCGGCCGTGCGGTACTCGGGTACCGATCCGGAGCCGTCCGGGAGGGTGATCGGGCGCTCCTCGTGCGCGCTGGCGGCGGGCGCCGCGACGAGGAGGGACAGAAGGGCGAGAAGGGCGGCGAGGAGCGCCGCCGGCACGGCAGGGAACCTGCGGGTCCACGACATGCGCGTGAGAGTAGAGCAATGTTCATCTTTTGGGATCCCCCTCGACCGAATCCGTGTTCCGGCAGCTCCGTCCGCACGCCCGTCGCCCCCTCCCCCATTTCCGGCCTTTCCCGCCGATCTCCGGACCGGGCGCGGATCCGCCGTTGACGTGCGAGCCGCGGAATCCTACTGTCGACCATAGGATTCCTTCGACGGAGCGGGAGCAGCACATGAGCGAGCAGGCCAGGAAGACGGCAGAGGCACTGGAGTACCTCACCGGCTTCGGCAACGAGCACAGCTCGGAGGCCGTCCCCGGCGCACTGCCGATCGGCCGGAACTCGCCCCAGCGCGCACCCCTCGGCCTCTACGCCGAGCAGCTCAGCGGCAGCGCCTTCACCGAGCCCCGCACCCACAACCGGCGCTCCTGGCTCTACCGGATCCGCCCCTCGGCCGCGCACCCGCCCTTCACCCGGATCGACAACGGGGCCCTGCGTTCCGCACCCTTCACCGAGTCCGTGGCGGACCCGAACCGGCTCCGCTGGAACCCGCTGCCCGCCCCGGTCCCCGGCACCGACTTCCTCTCCGGCCTGTGGACCCTCGGCGGCAACGGCGACGCCGCCCAGCGCGCCGGCATGGCCATCCACCTCTACGCCGCCAACGCCGACATGACCGACCGGGTGTTCAGCGACTCCGACGGCGAGCTGCTGATCGTCCCCGAGCGCGGCGGACTGCTCCTGCGCACCGAGCTGGGCCTGCTCGCCGCCCGCCCGGGCGACATGGCCCTCATCCCCCGCGGCGTCCGCTTCCGCGTCGAGCTGCTCGACGCCGACGCCCGCGGTTACATCTGCGAGAACTACGGCCAGCCCTTCGAGCTGCCGAACCTGGGCCCGATCGGCGCCAACGGCCTCGCCGCCGCGCGGGACTTCCAGGCCCCCGTCGCCGCGTACGAGGACAGCGAGCGCCCGACCGAGGTGATCAACAAGTTCTGCGGCAACCTCTGGTCCGCCACCTACGACCACTCGCCGCTCGACGTGGTCGCCTGGCACGGCAGCCACGTCCCGTACGTGTACGACATGCGCCGCTTCAACGTCCTGGGTTCGATCAGCTACGACCACCCCGACCCGTCGATCTTCACGGTCCTGACCTCGCCCTCCGACACCCCGGGGCTGGCGGGCGTGGACTTCGTGGTCTTCGCCCCGCGCTGGCTGGTCGGCGAGGACACCTTCCGTCCGCCCTACTTCCACCGCAACGTGATGAGCGAGTACATGGGCCTCATCGAGGGGGCCTACGACGCCAAGGCCGAGGGCTTCGTCCCGGGCGGCGGCTCGCTCCACAACATGATGTCCGCGCACGGACCCGACCACGAGACCTTCGAGCGGGCGAGTGCGGCCGAGCTGAAGCCGCAGAAGATCGACGACGGCCTGGCCTTCATGTTCGAGACCCGCTGGCCGATCACCGCCACCCCGCAGGCGGCCGGCGCCGATCACCTCCAGCGCGGCTACGACGACGTGTGGCAGGGTCTGCAGCGCCACTTCCGCGCCTGACCTGCACTGCATACGCTGCATGCGCGGTACCCGCACCCTGCATGCGCCGCACGCCACCCCTGTCCAGCCTTCGGAGATCCACCCGTGACCGCCTTCGCCCCCGACTCGCTGGTACTGAACCGGAAGCTGCCGCTCTGGTACCAGGTGTCGCAGTCACTGCGCGCCTCGATACTGGGGCGCACCCCGGACGCCTCGCTGCGCCTGCCCACCGAGGAGCAGCTGGCCGGACACTACGGGGTGAGCGTGCTGACCATGCGGCAGGCGCTCAAGGAGCTGGAGGGCGAGGGCCTGATCAGCCGGCACCGGCGGCGCGGCACCTTCATCGAGCCGGGCGCGCTGCGCAGCACCCCGGTCCGGCTGCTGGGCTCGGTCGACGCGATCGTGGCGCAGCAGTCGGGCGACCGCACGACGATCCTCGGGCGCGGCCGCACGGCCGTGTCCGGGGAGCTGCTGGAGCACTTCCCGGACACGGCCGAGGTGGTCACGTACCGCCGCCTGCGCCACGACCGGGAGAGCGGCGAGCCGACGAACTGGGCGGAGAACGCCGTCCTGCCGGAGTTCGCCGAGGCGGTGGATCTCGCCGATCTCGAACGCTGGCCGATGACGAAGGTCCTGCGGGACATCGTGGGGGTCCGCATCAGCCGGATCACGGACACGGTGGAGGCCCGGCTGGCCGACCCGGAGACGGCCGAGCTGCTCCAGGTGCCGTTGCTGAGCCCGATCCTGCACTACACGGGCGTCACGTACGACGAGGACGGCCGGGTGGTGGACGTGGCCCGGATCCGCTACCGGGGCGACCGGTTCTCCTTCACCGTGACGGTTGACGCGCACTGACGCCGCTCCTGCGACGCCCCCTCTGACGACCGCTGACGGCCGCTGCCGTCCGCTGACGTCCTCCAGCGCCCTTCGGCGCCCTTCGGCGCCCCTGCGACTGGCCGCGACTACTTCTCGTCGTCCTCCCTGGTGCGTTCGCCCTCCGCCTGGGACGGCGTGGTCCGCATCGTCTGGGGGTGCCGTTGCTTGCGCTGGACCTCGTCCATGTCCTCGTCGAGGCGCTCGCCCTCGGCCTGTGACGGGGTCGTGTATTCGTCGTACTGGCTCATGACCGCCTCCCCGGTCGATACCGTACGTATGCGTACATAAGGAGCCTAGCTCTTCGGCCTGGACGTAGCCCGGCCATCGGATCCCGTCGCTACCATCGGCGGCGTGAGCGAAGACGTACCGCTGATCGAGGACCTGATGCCCTGGTCCGTGGGCGGCCTGCGCCTGGGCCGGGACTGGGTGGCCGCACCCGATCCGGCGGCCCTGCGCGCCCGCTGGGCCGCCCTGACCGGCTCCGAAGGCGCCGAGCGGGAGCGGCTGTTCCGCCCGAGCCGCAGCCGCAGGCCAGACGCCGGGGCGGCCGCCCTGCCGGGGCAGCGCTCGGCGGCCACGGCCCGTTTCGCCGACGCCCCGGGCCCCTGCCCCGACCCCGTACGGGTGCTCCGCGACCCCTTCGACGAGCAGTGGCTGCTGCCCGACCAGCGGCTCATCGACGCGGCCCGCCCCGAGCTCTGGCGGGTGCGGGACGAGCACCAGCTGTTCCTCGTCGAAACCCCCGATCCGCTGGTCACCGCGCACCTCCCGGTCGGCCGCCTCGGCCGGATCCGCCCCCTGCACCGGCGCCCGGGCGGCGCCGAGCCGAATCTCGCACCCGGCCTGCTGTCCCTGCTCGGTGCGCGCCACGGCGGCCGGGTCACCGCCGAGGACGTCCTGTGCTGGATCCTCGCGGCGGGCCGCCCGGGCCCGCGCGGGTACGAGGTCCCGCTCTCCGCCGGCTCCGAGCACTGGCGGGCCGGGCTGGAGCTGGGGCACCGGCTGCTGAGCGTGCAGCTGCGCGGCGCGCGCGGCGGTGAGCCGCCGCGGCTGCCCGGCGGGCGCCGCCCGTACGTGCGCTCGGCGGTCGCGGGCTGGCCGCGGGAGCTCGCGTACGACGCGGAGAGCGAGACGCTGAGCCTCGGGAGCGGGACGGTCTCCCCCGTGCCGGCCGGGGCCTGGGCGTACGAGGCGCAGGGCGTGCGGGTGCTCCCGGCCTGGTTCGCCGCCCGCACCGCACACCGGGGTCCGGACGCCGACGGCCTGGCCGCGCTGGGGCCTGCCGAGTGGCCGCAGAGCTGGACCTCGGAGCTGCTCGCGCTGGTGACCACGTTGGCGCTGCTGGCCGAACTGGCCCCGGAGCGGGCCGCGTTCGAGCCCGGGCCGGCGCTGTCGGCGGAGGCGTTGCGGGCGGCCGGGGTGCTGCCGCCGCCGGCCTGGGCCCGGCGCCCGGCTTCGGTGCTGGACCACCAGGAGGAGGGCCCGGGCGGGCAGTTCGCCCTCCTCTGAGGATCCAGGGAGGGGCGACACGACGCCCCCTAGGCTCCCCAGGCCCCCAGCAGCCGGGACACCGTACGGTCGAAGACCTGGTCCATGTCGAGCCCGGCGCCCGGGACCGGGCCGCCGCCACCGAGGGCCGCCGCCAGCCGCGGATACTCCCCGGTGGCCAGCCGGGAGCCGAGCCAGGCCGTCCGTACGCGCTGCTCCTCCGCCTCGCCCCAGGGCAGCGACCGGGCCCGTTCGGCCAGCGCCAGCTCGCTGGCCACGTAGGTCGCGACGGTCCCGTTGACGGCGGCGACGAGCTCCAGCTTCTCGCCGTCCGGCACGTCGAGCGGAGCCAGGCAGTCCAGGCTGTACTCCAGGTAGCGCAGGGCGTTGGGACCGAAGCCGTAGACGGGGCTCAACAGGCGCGGCAGCCAGGGATGGCGGTGCATCAGCGCGCGCGTCCGGCGGGCCAGCGCGAGCAGGTCGGCCCGCCAGTCGCCGGTCGGCGCGGGGAACTCGTACTCCCCGCTGGCCGCGTCGACCATCAGCTCGTACAGGTCCTCCTTGCGCGGCACGTAGTTGTAGAGGGACATCGTCCCCGCGCCGATCCCGGCCGCCACGCGGCGCATGGAGACGGCCTCGATCCCCTCCTCGTCGGCGATGCGCACCGCCTCGGACGCGATGGACTCGCGGCTGTGCGCGGGCCTGGGGCCGCGGCCGGCCCGCTGGGGGCGGGACCAGATCACTTCGGGTTCAGCGGGTCGCCCGCCGGCTGTCATGGCTCAGATCACCTCGTCGTCTCCCCACCATCTTAGTTACGTACGCCGTACGTAGTGAGGTACGGTGGCACGCATGACGACTACGTACGCTGTACTTAGTGAGGGTCTGGAGAAGAGCTACGGGGAGGTCCACGCCCTGCGCGGCCTCGACCTCGCCGTCCCCGAGGGCACGGTCTGCGGCCTCCTCGGCCCCAACGGCGCGGGAAAGACCACCGCCGTCCGGATCCTCACCACCCTCACCGCACCCACCGGCGGCCGCGCCCTCGTCGCCGGTCACGACGTCACCCGAGATCCCGCGGCCGTCCGCCGCGCCATCGGCGTCACCGGCCAGTACGCCTCCGTCGACGGGGATCTGACCGGCCGTGAGAACCTCCGGCTCTTCGCCCGGCTGGCCGGACTGCGCGGCTCCGCGGGCCGGGCCCGCGCGGACGAGCTGCTGGAGCGCTTCGGGCTCGGCGAGGCCGCCGACCGGGTGACCGGCACCTGGTCCGGCGGTATGAAGCGGCGCCTGGACCTGGCCGCCGGCCTGGTCACCCGCCCCCGGGTGCTGTTCCTCGACGAGCCCACCACGGGCCTTGACCCGGCGGCCCGCGAGCAGATCTGGACGGCGGTGCGCCGGCTCTCCGAGGAGGGCACCACGGTGCTGCTCACCACCCAGTACCTGGAGGAGGCCGACCGGCTGGCCGGCGAGATCGTGGTCGTCGACCGCGGCCGGGTCGCCGCCACCGGCACTCCGGACCGGCTGAAGGCCAGGATCGGCGCCCGCGCCGAGGTCACCGTCGCGCAGCGCGGGGCGCTCGCCCGCGCCGCCGCGGTACTCGACCAGCTCACCGGCGGTCGGCCCGTGCTCGACGAGGAGCGGCTGACCGTCGGCGTCACCGTCCTCGACGGCGCCCTCACCCTGCCGCGGATCATCCGGGAACTCGACACCGCCGGGGTCCCGGTCACGGACGCGACCCTGCGCCCGCCCACCCTCGACGAGGTGTTCCTGCGCCTCACCCAGGCCCGTTCCGTCAACGCCGACGCCAACGCCAACGCCGACATCAATGCCGGCATCAACGCCGATGCCGACGCCGACGCCGGTACCAGCGCCGACGATCAGGAGTACGCCGCATGAGCACCCTGCTGTCAGACGGCGGAGCCGTCCTCACCCGCCAGCTCCAGAAGGCCCGGCACGCCCCGGCGCTGCTGGTCCTCACCCAGACCATGCCGATCACCATGCTGCTGTTCTTCGGCTACGTCTTCGGCAGCGCGCTCGCCATGCCGGGCACGGAGTACCGGGAGTTCCTGGTCCCCGGGCTGCTGGCCGCCACCGCCGCGAACGGCCTGATGACCGGCATGTTCACGGCCGCGCAGGACGCCCACCGCGGGGTGATGGACCGTTTCCGGACCCTGCCGATGAGCCGCACCGCCGTACCGCTCGGGCAGACGGCCGCCGATCTGCTGACCACCGGCGCGTCGATGGTGCCGCTGATGCTGGTGGGGCTGCTGATGGGCTGGCGCATCGAGAACGGCCTGCCCGGCGCGCTGGGGGCGCTGGGCGTGCTGCTGCTGTTCCGCTTCGCCACCGCGTGGGTGGGCACGTACCTCGGCCTGCTGAGCAGCAGCGAGGAGGCGGCCGGCCAGCTCGGCAGCGCCACCTTCGTCCTGCCGATGCTCTCCAGCGCGTACCTGCCGACCGCGGGGCTGCCCGGGTGGCTGCGGGCGGTCGCCGAGTGGAACCCGATCAGCGCCGTCGCCACTGCCGTGCGCGAGCTGTGCGGGAACGCCGGGGGCGAGGCCGCGGCCGGCGCCGCCTGGCCCGCGGCGCACCCCGTGGCCGGGGCGCTGCTGTGGTCGGGGCTGCTGCTCGCGCTGTTCGTACCACTGGCCACGCGCCGGTTCGCCCACGGCGCCCGGTAGTGGCCGTCATATGTGATCAATGGCGCGCATCGCCGCCGGCGTGGTGACAGCGGCCCGCCGACCCGGTAGGCAGGGCCCATGGCTACCGAACCACTCCCCCTGGACGGCATCACCGTCGTCGCCGTCGAACAGGCCGTCTCGGCCCCCTTCGCCACCCGCCAGCTCGCCGACCTGGGCGCCAGGGTGATCAAGGTCGAACGTCCCGACGGCGGCGACTTCGCCCGTGCCTACGACACGGCCGCGCACGGCCTCGCCTCGCACTTCGTGTGGGCCAACCGGGGCAAGAAGTCGATCGCGCTCGACCTGAAGGACCCGCGCGGCCGGGAGGTCCTGCACGGACTGCTGGCCGGGGCCGACGTCTTCGTGCAAAACCTCGCGCAGGGGGCGGCGGCCCGGCTGGGGCTCGACTCGGCCGCCCTGTGCGCGCGGTACCCCCGGCTGGTCGCCGTGGACGTCTCCGGCTACGGCGCCGAGGGCCCGTACGCCCACAAGCGCGCCTACGACATGCTCGTGCAGTGCGAGGCGGGCCTGGTCTCGGTGACCGGCACCCCGGAGCGGCCGGTCAAGGCGGGCATTCCGGCGGCGGACATCGCGGCGGCCATGTACGCCTTCTCGGGGGTCCTGGCCGCTCTGCTGCGCCGCGGGGTCACCGGGCGCGGGGGCCGGGTGGAGGTGTCCATGCTGGACGCGCTCGCCGAGTGGATGGGCCATCCACTGCACCACACGATGCACGGCGGGGAACAGCCCGCGCGTACCGGCCTCGCGCACGCGGTGATCGCGCCCTACGACGCCTACGCGACGGCGGACGGGGACCGGGTGCTGCTGTCGGTGCAGAACGACCGCGAGTGGCGGCGCCTGGCGCAACAGGTACTGGAACGGCCCGAGTTGGCCGAGGATCCGGCGTACGCGACGAACGCGGCGCGCACCGGGAACCGGGAGAAGACCGACGCGGTGGTGGCGGAGGCGCTGGGCCGGCTCGGCGCGGACGAGGCGATCGGGCGGCTGGAGGCGGCGGGCATCGCGTGCGCGCGGCTGAATTCGGTGGCCCAGCTGGCCGGGCATCCGCAACTCGCGGCCCGGGACCGCTGGCGGGAGGTGGATTCACCGGCCGGTCCGCTGCGGGCCTTGCTGCCGCCGATCGGACTGCCGGGCGGCGCGGCACCGCACATGGGTGCGGTGCCCGCGCTGGGCGAGCACACCGAGTCCCTGCTGCGCGCCCTGGGGATGGCGGACGCACAGATCTCGGAACTGCGCCGGGACGGTGTGATCGGGTAGGGCCGGGGAGCCGGAGGCCGAGGGCCGACGGCTGCGGTACGGGGAAGGTTACGAGCGGCGGCTGCCGAAGAGCGTGCGACGCAGACGGCGCAGCGGCGCGAAGAGCGAGACGCGCGCGCTCCGGCTCCGCAGGCGGTGCGTGTGGTCGCGGGAGGTGAGCTCGCGCATCAGCAGCGTCGCCTCGGCGGTCTCCCGGTGCGGGACGGCGGGACCGCCCAGCACAGAGAGGTGGCGGTCGAGGCGCGAGCTGGTCGCACTGCTGCCGCAGGTGATGGCAGGCACGCGAGGCGGCCTGCTGCGCATTGCTATCTGTTCCATGTTCTCTCCCCACCCGTACGAGGGCACCCGGCCCGGGCAGGTTAACCCTATCGCCCCCGCGTCGCCCCCGGGTATCCCGGTGGTGTGAATTACCCCTGTGGCGACGGGGAGTTGACGATTACTCAGCGGAGTCGCCGATTACTCTCCGCACAGACGTCACGCTGCGAAAGGCCCCTGCGCCAGTCCCGTCACGACAGGGGCCACTTGGCCCACACTGCGCTAACTTGGAGTGATCGCCCGATGACACCCGGGCGCACGGGAGCACACTCGGGGGCGCGCGTGAGTGACCAATCGAACTCCGATCGTGTCATCTCGGGCCGCTACCGGCTGCTCGAACCGATCGGCCGCGGCGGGATGGGCATCGTGTGGCGGGCCCGCGACGAGGTACTCGCCCGCGAGGTCGCCGTCAAGGAGGTACGGGCGCCGGCCGGACTGGAACCCGCCGAACTGGAGCGGCTGTACCGGCGGCTGGAACGGGAGGCCTGGGCCGCGGCCCGGGTCTCGCACCGCGGGGTGGTCACCGTCTACGACGTGGCCTCCGAGGGCGGACGCCCCTGGATCGTGATGGAGCTGGTGCGCGGGCTCTCGCTGGCGGACGCACTGGAGGCCGAGGGGCCGATGACCCCTCAGCGGGCCGCGCACATCGGGGAACAGGTGCTCGCCGCGCTGCGCTCCGCCCACGACTCGGGGGTGCTGCACCGGGACGTGAAGCCGGGCAACGTCCTGATCGCCAACGACGGCCGGGTGGTGCTCGGCGACTTCGGGATCGCGACCCTGGAGGGCTCCTCGGCGATCACCATGACGGGCGAGGTGGTCGGCTCCCCCGAATTCCTGGCGCCGGAGCGGGCGTTGGGACGCGATCCGGGACCCGCATCGGACCTGTGGGCGCTCGGGGTCATGCTCTATGCCGCCGTCGAGGGGGTCTCGCCCTTCCGGCAGGCCACCGCGCTGGACACCCTGCGGGCCGTGGTGGACGCGGAGTTGCCGCCGCCGCGCCGGGCCGGGGCGCTGGAGCCCGTACTGGAGGGGCTGCTGCGCAAGGACCCGGCCGAGCGGCTGGACGCGGCGGAGGCGGCCCGGATGCTGCGCGTGGTGGGCGCGGGCGGGACCGTACGGGCCCCCGGCGGGCCGGTGTCGGGGCCGGACTCGCCGACGACCACGGCGGCGCACCACGGGCACGCAGCGCACCACGGGCACGGGGCGGGCGAGCCGCACCCGGCGCCGTACGCGGCGCATGCGGCGCCGTACGGGACGCCGCCGCCACCGGCCCTGTCCGGGCCGGGGGCGCGCGAGAGCCGGGCCGGGCTGGTGCTGACGGCCGGGATCGTGCTGATGCTGCTGGCCCTGGTAGCGGTGGGGTGGCTGCTGCTCAAGGACCGCGAGAACACGGGCGGGAAGGGCGGCGGGAACGGCGGCGCACCGACCGGCTCGGCGACCACCGCCCGGACCGTCACGACGACCCCTTCGACGGCTCCGCCGGCCTCGGCGTCGGTGTCGGCGTCCGCTCCGGCCACACCGGGGCAGCACGTCTCGGTGTACGTGGACACGGTGCGCTCCTCCTACACCGGCAGCTGCCCGCCGCCCGCCGCGGACGCGCCCGCCTTCACGGCCACCGTCGAGGTGGAGCGCACCCCGGTCGTGCTGGAGTACCGCTGGGCCACGCGGAGCGGGCGGACGTCCGGCCCCGACTGGCGCTCCGTCACGTACGAGGAGGGCGGTCCGAGGAGCCGGCGGCTGGAGCACACGGAGCTCACGCACGAACCGGACGGGGTCTTCGAGGACGCAGTCCGGCTGGAGGTGCGGGGACCGGCCGAGGTGACCACCCAGTGGGTGGCCACCTCGGTGACGTGCCGGAAGGAGACCCCGACGAGCGGGGCCCCCTCCCCCGGGCCGAGTCCGTCACCGGCCTCGCCGACGGCAAGCGCTCCGGCGGCTCCCGGGACCGGCGCGCCCGATCGGACCGTCAGGACGGACCGGACGGACCCGATGGACCCGATGGACCGGACGGACCGGATGGATCAGCCGGACCGGATGGATCAGCCGGAGCGGGCGGATCAGCCGGGCCGCGCGGACGGGGAGAACCGCGCGGACCAGGAGTACCGGGCCGATCAGGCGGCGTTCGTGAAGACCGGCAGGTAGCCGCCGGACTGTCCGGCCGCGGTCGGGTGGTACGACTCGCCGATGTTCAGCCAGTTGACGCTGTGCAGCCACGCGTTGCCGGAGCAGATCTCGTGACCCGTGAAGGCTCCGGCGACCGAGGCGAAGGTGAAGCCGTGGTTGGCGGCGCGTTTGGCGATGGCGGCGTTGAGGTAGTCGGCGGCCCCGTTGATGGCGGCCCGCTCGCCCTCGGTCAGGCCGGTGGTGCAGGTGCCGTTCAGCTTGTAGAAGCGGGGGTAGCCGAGGACGACGACGTGCGCGCCGGGCGAACGGCTGTCGATGGCGTTGTAGACCTGGTCGAGCTGGCCGGGGAGGGTGGAGTCCACGTAGGCCTTGGCCTGGTTCACGCGGTTGACGCAGGTGGATTCGGACTGCAGGACGCAGGTCGTCATGACGTCGGAGAATCCGGCGTCGTTGCCGCCGATGGTGATGCTGACCAGGTCGGTGCCGGAGTTGAGCGGGGCGAGCTGGCCCGCGAGGACATCGCCCGTGCGAGCGCCCGAGCAGGCGGTGAAGGAGAAGGTCTGGGGGGAATGGGCGGCGGCCCACAGGGCCGGGTAGGCGCGGGTGGTGCGCTTGCAGTTGCCGCTCGCGCCGTCGTAGTTGCCGGCGCCGACGCCGGAGGAGTACGAGTCGCCGAGGGCGACGTAGCCGAAGTCGGCCCGGGCGGTGGCGGCCGCCTGGCCCGCGCCGAACAGGGTGGCGCCTGCGGCGAGTAAGAGGGAGGAGGTCAGGGCAGCGAAGCGCGACAGTTTCATGCTCATGTGTGCGGCTCCTTGTGGGGGTTACTCCTGAGTCCGTGGTACAAGCAGCCGAGGTTCGCTGGAAGTGTCCATGCCAAGAATGTTCAGGGCAGAGTTGAAGCCCGAACCTTCACTCCGAATGCGTTTGAAGAGGGAACTTGGGCACCCGATCCAGCGAAACACGGGTGCACGAGGGCACCGTGTGCCGGATCATGGGCGCCATGTCAGCCAACCCGCATGACGCGCTGCCGATCCGGCTCAACGTCGACGACAGCGACTCACCGTCGGACGTCGTCGACGCGCTCTTCCTCGGCCGGTTCGCGTCCGGCGAGCAGCCGTACTCGCACAGCGTGTCGATCGAGCGGGTCAAGGCGGAGGCCACTCTCCTGCCGCCGGAGGCCACGGTGTTGCGCTCGGCGCGCGACAGCGACCGCAGCGCCACCCTCGCCGAGGGCGAGGGCTGGACCATGCTCGTCTCACGCTGGAGCCGGGGCGCGGACGTCACCGTGACGGCGGTCAGCGACGAACTCGCCGCCGGTGTGCTCGGCAAGGCCACGGAAGGCGTCCAGGACGAGCCCGAACCGCAGCCCGAGAACGTCACGATGGGCTTCTGGTACGTCTCCCCGCGCCGCGGCCCGTACCGGACGACCCGCCAGATCGCGGCCGGGACCTGGGCGGAGGTACGGCCCAACTACACCGCGCCGGTGGCCGGGGCGATGGACCGGCTGATGAAGGTGACGCCGGACGACATCGCGGGCCGGCTGCTCCTGCTGCACGGGCCGCCCGGCACGGGCAAGACCTCGGCGCTGCGCACGCTGGCCCGGTCCTGGCGCGACTGGTGCCAGGTGGACTGCGTCCTGGACCCGGAACGGCTGTTCAACGACGTGGGCTACCTGATGGACATCGCGATCGGCGAGGACGAGGGCACGGCGAAGGGCCGCTGGCGGCTGCTGCTGCTGGAGGACTGCGACGAGCTGATCCGGGGCGAGGCCCGCCACACCGCCGGGCAGGCGCTGTCCCGCCTGCTGAACCTGACGGACGGACTGCTGGGGCAGGGCCGCAACGTCCTGGTGGGGGTCACCACCAACGAGGACCTGGAACGGCTCCACCCGGCGGTGGTCCGCCCGGGGCGCTGCCTGGCCCGCATCGAGGTCGGCCGGCTGACCCACCGGGAGGCGGTGGACTGGCTGGGCACGGACGAGGGCGTCTCCCGCGAGGGGGCCAGCCTGGCGGAGCTGTTCGCCCTGCGCCGCGGCACGGGCCCGGCGGCGATCCTGCCGCCACAGCCGCACAGCTCGGAGGCGGGGCTGTACCTCTAGCCTCCGGCGCGGTGGGCGGTTCAACGGCCCGGCCGCACAGCTCGGAAGCGGGGCTGTACCTCCAGCCTCCGGCTCGGTGGGCGGTTCAACGGCCCGGCCGCGCCTCAATCGCCGGCAAGGCTCGTTTTCCAGCCTCTCCGGCGTTCGAGGCGTGGGGGCCCGGGGCAGCGCCCCGGCGACCGGCCGGGGGGGCCGGCGTACCGCGCTCCGGGGCCCGTGCCTCACACGCCGTCGAGGCCGGGGTTACGCCCGGACCGGCCCGCGCGGGGCCTGGGGTCACACGGCCTGACCAGCGGAGGCTACGTGGCGGCGTACCGCGCCCGGAGGGCGTCCGTGGCCGCGGCGAGGGCTTCGGCCTGCGTCAGGCCGAGGCGGCGGACCCGGTCCGCGTACGCCTGCGCGGCGGACGCCGCCTCGCGGGACACCGCGTCCCCGGCGGCCGCGATGAAGGTCCCGTTCCGGCCCCGCGTCTCGATCACCGCGTCCGCCTCCAGCGCCCGGTAGGCCTTCGCGACCGTGTTGGCGGCCAGCCCCAGCTCCTCCGCGAGGCCCCGTACCGTCGGCAGCTTGAAGCCCGCCGGGAGCTTCCCCGACCGGGCCCGGTCGGCGATCTGCGCGCGCAGCTGTTCGTACGGGGCGGCCGACCCGGCCGAGCCGTCGATGGTGATCTTCAGGTTTGTCGAGGTCACGCGGGTGATTGTCCACCATCGGCGGTTAATTGGGAGGCGCACGCCGCGAAGGCGCACGTAGCGTCTGCCACATGACCGTATCGATCCGCGACCTCCGCCCCGGCGACCACTCGGACGCGGAGTCCGTCGTACGGGTACGCCGCGCCGCCCTGCCGTTCATGATCACCACTGCGGAGGGGGTGGCCTTCGAGCTCTCCTGCGCCCACCCGGCGAAGCACCACCGGATCCTCGTCGCCGAGACCGCGGACGGCCGGGTCATCGGCACCGCCCAGGTCGGCATCGTGCACGACAGCCCCGAGCCCGGCCAGTCGTACGTCAACGCCTACGTCGATCCCGCCCACCGCGGCCTCGGCGCCGGCGCCCTCCTGCTGCGCACCGCCGAACAGCACCTCGCCGCGCGGGGCGCGGTGGACGTGTACGCCTGGGTGCTCGACGAGCCCGCCCCTCGCGCCTTCGCCGAGCGGCACGGATACCGCCCCGGCCGGTCGGCGCACTTCCTGCGCCTGGACCTGGCGGCGGCCACGCTGCCCGAGCTCCCGCGGGACCTTCCGGCCGGGGTCGAGCTGCGCCCCGGTTCAGCCTTCGCCGCCGACCCGCGGCCGCTGTTCGAGGCCGACGCCGAGACGACCGCCGACGAACCGGGCGATCTCACGGCGGAGCTCGACGACTACGAGGACTGGCTCGCGCACATCTGGAACAGCCCGTCCCTCGACAAGGAGCTGACCACCGTCGCCCTGGTCGACGGCGTCGTGGCCTCCTTCACCGCGGCGCAGACCGACGGCGGGACCCGCTACGCCTCGGCGATGACCGGCACCCTGCGCGCCTTCCGCGGCCGGGGGCTGGCCAAGCTCGCCAAGACGGCCTCCCTGCACCGGGCCCGCGCGGCCGGGTACACCGAGGCCTTCACCGGCAACGACGCGGGCAACGGCCCGATGCTCGCCGTCAACGAGTGGTTCGGCTACGAGATCTGCGCGACCGAGACGCGCTACACGAAGAAACTGGAGACCCCGTGACCGCACAGCTGACCGTCGTCCTGACCAAGGCCGGACGGACCAAGATCCGCTACCCGGCGGCACAGGTCGCCGACGACGGCGACCGGATCTCCGTGCGCGCCCCATGGGCGGCGGAGGGCGTTCGGGACTTCGGCTTCGTGCGCTTCGAGCCGGGCGACGTGTTCGTCGAGCACTTCTGGCGGACCCGCTGGTACGCGGTCAAGGAGGTGTGGACCGCGGGCGGTGTCCTCAAGGGCTGGTACTGCGACGTCACGCGGCCGGCGCTGGTGCAGAGCGGGGAGATCCTCGTGGAGGACCTGGACCTCGACCTGTGGGTCTCGGCGGACGGGAGCTCCGTGCTGCGGCTGGACGAGGACGAGTTCGCCGAGAGCGGGCTCGCGGCGAGCGACCCGGAGGCCGCGGCCCAGGCCGTACGGGCCCTCGACGCGCTGGACGACCAGGCCCGGTCCGCGGCCGGCCTTTCCGCGCTCCTCTCGTAGCCCGGGAACGCGGGACGCGGGGCGCGGGGCGCGCGGCGGCCCTCCCGTGGGGAGCCGGGAGGGCGCCGGGCCCGGGATGGTCCGGGGCCACACCATACGCACGGGCCTCAGTGGCCCGATAGGCATATGACAGGGGATATTCCGGATCCCCGGCGGGCCGGCGCAATCCCCCTCGCCCCAGCCACCCAGCCGCGCAGCCCTCATCCCCGATCCCCGAGGAACCGAGCATGCCCGTCCACACCGCCACCCCGCTCGCCGAGGCGGCCCCCATGCCCGAGAGGGTCTGGTACGCCTCCTACGGGTCCAACATGCACATGGACCGCCTCGCCACGTACATCGCCGGCGGGACCCCGCCGGGTGCGGCGCGCACGTACCCCGGCTGCCGGGACCACAGGGCGCCCGAGCGCTCGATCGCGGTCGAGCTGGAAGGCCGCCTGTACTTCGCCACGGAGTCCCCGGTGTGGACGGGGGGCCGGGCCTTCTACGACCCCACGGCCCCCGGGCGCATGCGCGGACGGGCGCACCTGGTGACGGTCGGCCAGATGTCCGACATCGCCGCACAGGAGATGTACGAGGAGCCGGGCGCGGACCTGGACCTGACGGCGGCCCTACGGGACGGTCGTGACGAGCTGGGCCCGGGTCGGTACGAGACCCTGATCTGCCCGGGCACGATCGAGGGCATCCCCATGCTGACCTTCACCGCGCCGTGGAGCCTTCAGGACGTCGAGGTGCTCAACCCGTCGGGCGCATACCTGCGCTACCTGGCCGGCGGCCTCCTGGAGTCCGGCCCTTGGGAGGAGCAGGACATCGCCGACTACCTGGCGGCCTGCCCCGGCGCCGCCGGCAACTGGACGGCCGCACAGGTGAGGAACCTCCTGACGACCGACACCGGCCGGTGACGCCCTGCCGAGCCCACTTCCTGAGGCGGCTCTTGTCCCTGGCTTAAGGGGACCCTAAGGATCCGCTCCGGTGGGCCCGACGTGGCAAAACCCGTGGTCGGGGCGGCTAGCTTGGCCGGGCCAGGACAGGAAGGGCCCGTCGTGGCGCCGCCGGGGGGCGGCGCACCGCGGGGCCCGATTCCGCCGGCACGCCCCTGCCTTGTGCCCGAAGGAGATCACCCATGCCCGCACGCCGCCGCACCGCCGTCACACTGACCCGTATCGCCGCCGCCGGGCTGGCCCCGCTCGCGCTGGCCGCGTACGCGGCGGCTCCCGCGGTCGCCCACGGATCGATGACGGACCCGGTCAGCCGGGTGGCCGCGTGCTACGCCGAGGGACCGGAGTCCCCGAAGTCGGCGGCGTGCAAGGCGGCGGTGGCGGCCGCCGGGACGCAGCCGTTCTACGACTGGAACGCGGTGAACATCGCCAACGCGGCCGGCAACCACCGGTCGTTGATCCCGAACGGCCGGCTCTGCTCGGCCGGCAACGACAAGTACCGGGGGCTGGACCTGGCCCGTGCCGACTGGCCGGCCAGCCCGATGGCCGCCGGCGCGCACACCTTCCGCTACAAGGGCACGGCCCCGCACAAGGGTTCCTTCGAGCTGTACGTGACGAAGGACGGCTACGACCCGACCAAGCCCCTGGCCTGGTCCGACCTGGAGCCCGCGCCGTTCGCGAAGGTCACCGACCCGGGCATGCAGAACGGCGACTACGTCTTCTCCGGGACCGTCCCGAACAAGTCGGGCCGCCACCTGATCTACAGCATCTGGCAGCGCTCCGACAGCCCGGAGGCCTTCTACACCTGCTCGGACGTGGTCTTCGGCAAGGACAACGGGGGCGCGGGCGGCGGCAACGGCGGCGGCTCCGGTACCGGTACCGGTACCGCTCCGACCACCGGGACGGGCGCCAAGCCGACCGGCAAGCCCAGCGACAGGCCGGGCGACAAGCCGGGCGACAAGCCGGCGGACAAGCCCTCGGCCCCGACCGACCAGCAGATCTCCGACGGCGCCGGCAAGTCCACGGTGGAGCACAGCGGCCACGGCGACAACGACCCGAAGACGAACAGCGCGACGGATGCCGCCGCCGTCCCGCTCGCGGCCGGCCCCTCCTCGCCGGCCCCGGCCAAGGAGAACCTCGCGGAGACGGGCGGCAGCAGCGCCACCCCGACGATCGCGATCGCCGGGGCCGCCGCCCTGGCCGTCGGCGCGGCCGCGCTGTTCGCAGCCGCCCGCCGCCGCACCGCGCGTACGGCGACAGGCCGCCACGGCCGCTAGGGCGTGTTTTAAAAGTCCCGCCTGGCTCGCGGCGCCTGGCACCGCACCTCGCCGCGTTGTCGGAACGCCCGCTTACGTCCAGTAGGCGGGCGATCCTCCGCCTTGCGATGCACGGCACCAGACGCCGCGAGCCGCGCCCTT
>NZ_JBIAVW010000024.1:0-129085 GCF_042894785.1 Streptomyces sp. NPDC001502 | reverse complement strand
TGGTCTTCGTCTGCCCCTCGAACTGGGGCTCGCCCAGCTTCACCGAGATGATCGCCGTCAGACCCTCACGGATGTCCTCACCCGCGAGGTTGTCGCCCTTCTCCCGCAGCAGCTTCCTGTCCCGCGCGTAACGGTTCACGACCGTCGTCAGAGCGGTCCGGAACCCTTCTTCATGGGTACCGCCGTCATGGGTGTGGATCGCGTTCGCGTACGAGTACACGCTCTCGGTGTACCGGCCGTTCCACTGCATCGCGATCTCCACCGACAGCAACCGTCCCGGGTCCTGCGCCTCCACGCCGATCACGCTCGGGTGCACCGGCTCGCCCTTGCGGCCGCCCAGGTGCCGGACGAAGTCCGCGATGCCCCCGTCATACCGGTAGGACACCACCCGTGGTGACGCCTCGTCGTCGCCCTCGGCCGCCGAGGCCGTGGCCCGCTCGTCGGTGAGGGTCAAGGTAAGACCCTTGTTGAGGAAGGCCATCTCCTGGAAGCGGCGCGACAGCGTCTCGAAGGAGTACTCGGTCGTCTCGAATATGGCATCGTCGGCCCAGAAGGTGATCGTGGTGCCGGTCCGGCCGGTCTCCTCGTGACGGGCGATCGGTCCGGTCGGCTCTCCGCGCTCGAAGAACTGGCTCCACCGGAACCCGTCCGCCAGGACCTCGGCCGTCAGGCGGGTCGACAGGGCGTTGACCACAGACAGGCCCACCCCGTGCAGACCGCCGGAGACCGAGTAGCCGCCGCCGCCGAACTTGCCGCCCGCGTGCAAGACCGTGAGGACCACCTCCAGCGCCGGCCGGCCCGTCCCCGGGTGCAGCCCGACCGGGATCCCACGGCCGTTGTCGGTGACCCGCACTCCACCGTCGGCCTGGATCGTCACGTCGATCCGATCGGCGACACCGGCCATCGCCTCGTCCACGGAGTTGTCCACGATCTCCTGCACCAGGTGGTGCAGGCCCCGTGCCCCGGTCGAGCCGATGTACATGCCGGGGCGCTTGCGAACCGCGTCCAGGCCGTCCAGGACCTGGATCGCACGCGCGTCGTAGGAACCGGACGCGGGGCCCGCGTCGCTGATCTTGGAGTGGGTACGGAGGGCGGGAACGCCGGATTCGGTCAAGGCGATGCTCACTTTCAGACACGACGAACTCCGCTGTCGCGCACGCGCACGACAGCGATGGGGACGCTGGCTGGTGGGCCGCTCCAGGGCATGACGAAGCACGCCCTCGGCCGTTGGAGTCCGGCCGCACACCTCGCGACCAGATGGCTCCACAGTACCGGCCCACCCGACTCGCGATAGGGCAAGAAGGGTCTTGAATGGCGCTGTGCGGCTATTTCAGGAGGGGAGATTGATCCCCCCACGAAAGTTTCATCGGAAGGCCTCAGGTCGCCCTTCACGGGCTTTGCCGGGCCGTCTGAGGTCGGCGATCAAGGCACGAGTTCACCATCACGCTGTGTTGCGTGGCGTTGCCATGGCGCCGGACCGGACGGGCCGCATCGAACCTCCCTCGATGAGCCCCTCACGGGCAGAGCTCCGCCCTGCGCCGGTACCTCCCGTAGGGTGCTCTTGATCATTTTCGCCGTCGGGGGGACACGGGGCATGGGCAGGCAAGTCACGCGGCGGATGGCGGTGGCGCTCGGAGTGCTCGGCGCGCTCGGTGCAGGATGTGGGCCGGAGGCCGGCGGAGCGGCGTCACCCGCCGCCGTGTCCACCGCACCCGGCACACCGGGCGCGTCCGCCTCCGCGAGTACGGCGGGCGGGCCCGGGGCGGCGGGAAGCGCATCACCGGGTCCGGCCGCCCAACGGCTCGCACCTGATCCGGGCACCCGTCCCACCGCCGTCGGACTTCCCGTGATGGAACAGTTGGAGTGCGAAGAAGGGAGCTCCACCTTCCGCTTCGGCGACGGCTGGGATCTGCGCCTCTCCGGTGTGGACGACCTGACCCCGCGTTCGAACGGCACCAACGAGACCGTGACCACCTGCCGGGGCTTCCCGCTCATCAGGCTGACCAAGTCAGGCATGACGGCAGCCGCGCCGGACCTCATCGCCCGGACAGAACTCTTCCGCACCGTGCCGGACCCGGTGGCCGCCGTGCAGAAGGCGATGGCCGCCTCCCTGCCGTCCGGCGGACAGCGGACAGCAGTGGGCGAGCCGACCGTCGTCGCCGCCGGAACCCTGGCGCTCGCCTGCCGGCACAACCTCGCCGACGGCTTCCCCATGGCCAGTTGTTTCTGGGCGGACTACGGCGCGGTCGGCGCGATCGACTACTTCCCGCCCGGCGGCAACCGGCACTTCGCCATGACGCAGGCGGTCGAGCGGACCAAGGAGTTCGCCGGCACCGCCCTCCGGGACGCCGGCAGCCGCTGACACCTGGCGGTGCTCGACGCGCAACGGACCGGCACTTTCGGCAACGGCTGTACCGGTCGGTACACAGCTGATCCCCGCCTCGCGGGCGGGGATCGGGCAGTCGGCTGCCGGACGGGGTGCCGGTCCGCCTCGGATCAGCGGGTCGGTGTTCACCGGGTTATTCATCGGCCGCCAGGGTGAGGGTGCAGGTGGACCAGCCGGTGCAGTCCCGCTCCGACAGTTCCTGTTCCTGCTCCTGCGGAAGCAGTTCCAGAGCGTTGAGGTCAGTGGTCGTCGTCCCGTTCATCGTCTTGCCTCTCTCCTCGAACCTCTCGGGTCACCTCGGCCCGACAGAAGGTCGATACCCCGACAAATGGACATAACACCGGACTTGGGGATTTCTTTGCACTTCGAGTGCAAATACTTACGCTCGGCCCCGTTCCGGCCGACAGGAAGGCGTGACGGCGCGGGCATAGACTGGTGAGCTGCGCACACGGACCGTGAACGCCTGAGGATCCGACGAGGATCCAGGAGAGCGCCGACCCCCATGACCACGCATCCGGATCCGCATCCGCCTCCCGCCCGGCCGCGGGACGAGTCGGCCGACTCGCTCCTGCTGCTCGATGTCGCGCGTGCGGTGCTGAGTCGCTCCGGAGGGCAGCGGTGGACCTTGCAGCCGACGGATTCGTGGTGCTTCGCACGGCCTCCGGATATCGCCGTGCGGCGCCCGCACGGCTGGAAGCTCCACGTGTCGGCGACGCCGTTGTCGGCCGCCCTCGTACTCGCCCGCTCGGCGGAGGTGCTCGTACGCCGCACGGCTTCCTTCAAGTTCGCCGTCGATCTTGAACGGGTCACGCGTCTCGGGGACGTCTGGCACGACCGGGGCACGGGCGGGAAGTTCATCACCGTGTACCCGGAGGACGACGACCAGTTCCGCATCCTGGCGCGCGAGTTGGACGTCGCGACGGCCGGGCTCAGCGGACCGCGGATCCTGTCCGACAGGCCGGTGCGGCCCGGCAGTCCGGTCTCCTTCCGGTACGGGCAGTTCAGCGGCGACATGATCCTGACCGACGACGGTGTCCTCGAACCCTGGATGACGGGCCCGGACGGCAGCAGGATCAAGGACGAGCGCACCGCGGGGTTCGTCTTCCCGCCATGGGCCACCTACCCGTTCCCCGACGAATCCGCCGCCCCCACGACGGCGGCACCGGTGCTGCTAGGGGGGCGGTTCAAGGTGGTGCGGGCCATCCGGCACGCGAACAAGGGCGGCGTCTACCGGGCGTTGGACGAGCGGACGGGCCTTGAGGTCATCGTCAAGCACGCGCGGGCCCACGTCGGGGCCCGCCTGGACGGAACCGATGTGCGCGACCGGCTGCGGGACGAGGCCCGGATGCTGGATCAGCTCGCACCGCTGGGGGTCACGCCCGGGAAGGTGCATCTGTTCGACGAGCAGGGGGACTTGTTCCTCGCCGAAGAACTCGTGCCTGGACAGCCCCTGCACCTGTGGCAGTCGGCGCGCGCCCGGGACGGCGGACCCGGCGCGGACGAGGCAGCCGCGACGGTGACCGGGCTGGTGACCCTGCTGCGGACCGTTCACGAGGCAGGGTTCGTGATCCGCGACTTCAAGCCGCACAACGTCATGGTCACCCCGGCCGGGGACCTCCGGCTGATCGACACGGAGTACGTCGTCGAAGCGGGGCGGGAACGGGCTCCCGCGTACACGCGGGGATTCGCCGCACCCGAGGTCAGGGCACTGGGCTTGCACGCGTCCCCCGCGGAGGCCGCCAAGGTGGCCGGACCGGAGGCGGACCGCTTCAGCCTCGGGGTGGTCCTCTTCGCCGTTCTGACCGACCTCGATCCACGGTGGGCGGCCGGCTGGACCGACGGCGTCGTCCGGCCGCAGGACGCACAGCCCACGCTCCCACTGATCGCCCTCGCCCACCCCGCGCTGGCACCGTTCGGCGAACTGATCGACGGCCTGACCCGGGCCGACCCCGGCGCCCGGTGGACCCTCCCGCAGGCCCTCGCCTGGCTGGCCGGACCGAGCGGGCCCACCGGACCGAGCGGGCCCACCGGGCCGAGCGCCCCTGCGCCCGGAACCACGGCCGCGGCCGCGGCCACGGCCCCGCGAGGCGCGCTCCCCCCGTACCGGCAGGCGGCGATCGACCGGCTGCTCGACGACGGTGTCGCCCACCTGCAACACACCATGACCCCCTGGCGCGCCACCCTCTGGCCCCCACCGGAATGGAACGTGCCGCGCAGCGATCCCTGCAACACCTGGAACGGCGCGGCCGGCGTGCTCGCCACCCTCACCCACGCCGCACGGGCCCGCGGGAGCACCTCCCTGCTCGCCACCGTGGCCGGGGCGGCCCGCTGGCTCGACGAGCGCCTGTTCAGCGTGGACCGGTTGCTTCCCGGCCTGTGCTTCGGCCGTTCCGGCACCGCCTGGGCGCTCTACGACGCCGCCCTGCTGCTCGGTGACCGGGCCATGGCCGAGCGGGCGATCACGCTCGCCGAGCGGCTCCCCACCCGCTGGCCGAGCCCCGACTTCACCCACGGCCTCTCCGGGGCGGGCACCGCGCGCCTGCACCTGTGGCAGGCCACCGCCCGCGAGTCGCTCCTCGACACGGCGCTCGCCTGCGCCGATGCCGTTCTGGACGCCGCCGACCGGGCGGACGGCGACTGGACCTGGCCGACCTCCCACGACACGGACTCCGTACTCGCGGGGGCGCACACGTACGGATTCGCCCACGGGACGGCGGGGGTCGGCACCTTCCTCCTCGCCGCCGCGGCCGCCGCCGAGGCCCGCGGGCGCACCGGGGACGCGGGCCGGTTCGCGGCCGCCGCCCTCGGCGCGGGCGACACGCTCGTCAGAGCCGCCCGCGTCGAGGACGGCCGGGCCGCGTGGCCTGCCGAAGTGGGGGGCGAACCGCAGTACCGGCCGACCACACAGTGGTGCAACGGGCCCGCCGGCATCGGCACCTTCCTCGTCCGGCTGGGGTCGGCCACCGGTCTGCGGCGCTTCACCGACCTCGCCGGACAGGCCGCGGCGGCCGTCGTCGGCGATCCGTGGCGGGCCATCGCGGGCGCGTGCTGCGGAAACGCGGGGACCGGACACTTCCTCCTCGACATGGCCGAGATCACCGGAGAGGCCCGCTACCGTACGGACGCCGAGGGCATCGCCGCGGTCATCGACGCCCAGCACTGCGCACCCGACGGGCTGCGCCTCGTCGCCGATGCCACGAGCGGCTCCGAGTACGGCAACGGGGCGGCGGGGATCCTCGACTTCCTTCTGCGGCTGCGCCACGGCGGTCCGCGCCCGTGGTCGGTGCCAGGGGCCTCCGCACCGCCGGCAGCGGGCCCGGCAGAAGGCCCGGCAGAGAGTACGAACCCCTGACAGCACGCTCGCGCCGTGCGTATGCTGAACATATTGATTGCACTTCGAGTGCAATCAATGCCCGTCAGGGCTCCCCTTCCCGTACGCGGCCCCGCACCCCCGTGCGGGAGGGGTGCCGCGCTCAGCCCCACGGCCCGGCAGGCTGCCGGGACCGCCCCGTATCCAGGAGTGGAAGACGTGACGGACGACGCACAGAAGTCAGAAGACGGCACCTTGACCCACCCGGCCCCGCGGCTCCCGGCCGCCGCACCTCGGCCCGATCCCCGCAGCGCGGCCGGAAGCACCCGCCGCAGCGTCCTGCGGGGCGGCGTTCTGGCCGCGGCCGTGGCCGGTCTGGAACTGCTCGGACAGTCCTCGGTCGTTCCGTCGAGGAACACCGCGCTCGCAGCGACGGGCGGGGGCGGGGCCGACCAGGCGCCTGCCCTCCCCGACATCCAGTTCGACATCGCGGACTTCATCGCACCGGTCACCGACGTCGACGGGGTCCGAGTCCAGTTGGGTCCCGTCCACACGCTGTTCGTGACCGCCCGCCTGCTGCGGCCGCCCACCCGCATCGACCAGGTCAAGCTGACCGGGGCACTGGCCGCCATCGAGCGCGCGTACCCCTTCAGCCCGTCGGGCGTGTTCACGTTCCTCGCGTACGGCCTTCCGTACTTCCAACGGTTACCCGGGGGGCTGCAGGGCCATCTGGTCTCCGCGCACATGCCGCGCCTGCGCTCGGCGGCGCACCGGTACGTCCTGGAGGAAGCGGTGCCCGGCCCCACGGACGTGTCCCCCGCCAACAGCGGCATCGTCAAACGCAAGTTCCACGTGCCCGTGTCGATCGAGGGCAACGACCTGCTGCTCACGCTGCGCAGCGACCACGCCGCCAACATCCAGGACGTACTCAGGTGGCTCGGCGGGA
Organism: Streptomyces sp. NPDC001502; assembly: GCF_042894785.1. Lineage (NCBI taxonomy): Bacteria > Bacillati > Actinomycetota > Actinomycetes > Kitasatosporales > Streptomycetaceae > Streptomyces > Streptomyces sp. NPDC001502. The sequence continues at coordinate 122,443 of NZ_JBIAVW010000024.1, read as the reverse complement.
GTCAGACCCTCGCCGGCCGCCCCCAGCCCTCACCGCCCCTCTCCGACCTCCTGTCCTTCACCTCCGCCCGGGCGATGTTCACCCAGATCGGGCTGCCCAGGAGGCTGGCGGACGAGGCGTCGCTGCCCTACGCGTTCATGGTCAATCCGCGGTCGCCGATGTGGATGGGCTTCGCGGACCAGCAGACCGCCGGAACCGCGGCCGCCGACGCCGTCACCTTCCGGGCGAGCGGCCTCACCACGGCGAAGCCGGGCTCCTACTTCGACGCCGGCGCCGTCCAGCACCTCTCGCACGTCCTCATGGACCTCCAGCAGTTCTACGACGTCGACGACGCCGGTGTGCCGGGGGACGACGCCTCGTTCACCGAACGCGTCCAGTACATGTTCCGTTCCACGCCGCCGCCGTCACAGGGGAACGCCGACCAGATCACCGACGGCGGAGGTCCCGCGTTCCTGCCGAACACCTTCCAGGGCACCGACGACGCCCTGCTGAGCGCCCAGGGCCGGGGCACCCCGGAGGGAGAGCGCCGGATCGGCCACCTCTCCTGCCTGCAGCGGTCGTCACGCACGGCCGACGGAAAGCCGCTGCACGTCCGCATGGACGGGCCCGGCTACAGCACCATGGACGTGCCGGACGGGTCCCTCCAGCCCAAGCTGGAGTTCACGGTGTTCGTCCCGACCGCCGACTTCTTCGCCACGATGCGCACGCATCAGGCCTCGCTCGACCTGGCGGCGGCCCACGGTGTCCCCGAGGAGGAGAACGGGCTGGAGCGGTTCCTGACGGCGACTCGGCGGCAGAACTTCCTGACGCCGCCGCGTCGCCACCGGGCGTTCCCCCTCGTCGAATTCCTCTGAGCCCGGCTCGTCGCTTCGTGCCGGCGCCGCCGCGAGGAGGACGTCGGCACGAAGCGACCGAGGGGCGACAGGGGTGACCGGGGCGGCCGCGTGCGGCCGGGCCGCCGCTACGCGCGCGCGGCCCGCGCTCCCCCGCCCCGGGTACCGCGCGTCAACCGGCCGTGCAGGGCGGGACCGCCGACGGTCACCAGGACGAACAGGAACCCGGCGGTGATCAGCGCCGGTTCGGAGAACCACAGGCCTGCGAGCCAGTCGACGACCAGGGCCACGGCCACGAGGAGCACCTTCGCCGCCACCAGACCGAAGTACAGGCCGCGGTCCACCGGCGTGCGCCCGGCGCGGGCGAGACGGCGGCCGATGAAGCGTCCGGCCACGCTGACACAGAGCACCACGACGAGGACGCGCAGTGCGTGCTCCCATGCGGGCGTGTCCCCGCCGAAGGCCCAGACACCGCCCACGGCCGCCCCTGCGGCGGCGTAGGCGAGCATGCGCGCGGGCCGGGCCGACCGCGCAGGCGCCCCGGTGCGACTCGGCCGGGAACACGCTCGGGTGCTGTAGACGGACATGTCTCGCCTTTCATTACAGAAAGCAAGTCTTGGCTACAAATACAGACAAAACAACTTGCACTCCGAGTGTCATATCTTCGGCGGTGAATCGTCAAGCCCCGACCTCGGCGACGCGGCCGGATCCGAGCGATGGCCCAGTCGGGTGGCACCGCCGCCCCGCAAGGCCTCCTCGGCGGAAAGTCCCTGGTAGAGGTGGTCCATGGCGCCACAGCTGCGGACATTGGAGGCCCAGGAATGGGACACCTGGTATCGGACCCTGGAACGGGCCTTCGGCGGCCCGCCCACGCCCCCGGAGGCGCGCGAGCTGTGGGAGGGCCTGACCGAACACGACCGGTCCATCGGAGCCTGGGACGGCGCGGCGTGCGTGGGTACCGCCGGAGCCTTCTCGCTGCGCCTGTCGGTACCGGGCGGGGCCCTGGTCGACACGGCCGGGGTGACGATGGTGAGCGTGGCCGCCACGCACCGCAGGCAGGGGCTGATGACGGCGATGATGCGACGCCAGCTGGACGACGTCCGCGAACGGGGTGAACCGCTGGCGGCCCTGGTGGCGTCCGAGCCCGGCATCTACGGCCGCTTCGGCTACGGCATGGCCACGCAGCAGCTCTCGGCGACGATCGACACGGCGCGCGTACGCCTGGAGGTACCGGCCGCCCCCGGCGCGGACGGGGTGCACCTGCGGTACGCCGATCCGCTGTCCGCGCTGCCGGCCTGCGAAGCGGTGTACGCGGACCAGCCGGCCGGCCGCCCGGGCATGCCGGCCCGCGCACCCGGGTGGGAGCGCCTGGCCGTACTGGCACCCCAGGGCGGCGGCCGCGACGGCGGCTCACCGCTCCAGTGCGTCGTCGCCGAACGGGACGGGGCGACGGTCGGGTACGCCCGGTTCCACAACACACCGCAGTGGGACCTCTCGGGCGCACGCGGCACGATCGTGCTGCGCGACCTCGAAGCCCGCGATCCGGCCGCTTACGCGGCACTGTGGCGCTTCCTCTTCGGGATCGATCTGACCTCGGCGCTCGTGGCGCAGAACCGCCCGGCGGACGACGCGTGGCAGCACCTCGTCTCCGACATCCGCCGATGCGAAAGGCAGCTGCGGGACGGCCTGTTCGTCCGGCTGGTGGATGTGGGCGCCGCGCTCGGAGCCCGCACCTACCGCGCCCCCGTCGACGTCGTCCTGGAGATCGGGGATTCCTTCTGCCCCTGGAACGGGGGCCGTTGGCGGCTCGCGGGGGACGAAGGGGGTGCCTCGTGCACACGTACCCGCGCGGCCGCCGATGTGACCCTGTCGGTACGGGCGTTGGCCTCCGCCTACCTGGGCGGCGTCCCGCTGACCGCCCTCGCACGGGCCGGGCGGGCCCGTGAGCTGATCGGGGGAACGCTCGAACGGGCCTCACTGGCCTTCGGCAACGAGACCGCCCCCTGGCTGCCGCACTCCTTCTAGGGGGTGTCTTGGCGATCAGGGCGGATCAGGGAGCGTTGGCCTGGGCACCGAAACCGGAAGACCGGGGCGGGGGCCGCACGCCGGGCTCGGCGTCGCCCGCCGGATCGCGCACAGCGCCTACCGGCCGGCCGGGGAACTGCGGGCCCGGACACCGGGCCCAGGAGGGCGGGCAGCCTTGGCTCGGCGGCCGCCCAAAAAATACCCCCGGGGGTACCCGTGCTACGCCATGGCCACGGAGCACCCCTCCGCTGCTGTGACCAGGGGGAACTCCGTCCAGACGGTCTTGCCGTCCCGGGTGTAGCGGGTGCCCCATCGCTCGGTGAGCTGGGCCACCAGGAAGAGACCGCGTCCGCCCTCGTCGGTCGTGCGTGCCCGCCGTAGGTGCGGAGCGGTGCTGCTGCTGTCGGAGACCTCGCAGATCAGGTTGCGATCGCGGATGAGCCGCAGGGTCACCGGTGTGCCGCCGCCGTACCGGTAGGCGTTGGTGACCAGTTCGCTGACGACCAGTTCGGCGGTGAAGGCCAGCTCCTCCAGGCCCCACCCGGCCAGTGTGGCCTCCGTCAGGTGCCGTGCCCGGGCGGCGGCGGTCGGCTCCGCGGGCAGCTCCCAGGAGGCGACCTGCTCCGGCGCCAGCACGCGGGTACGGGCGAGAAGCAGTGCGACGTCATCCGGCGGGTGATCCGGCAGCAGGGCGTCCTGCACCGCCGTGCAGGTCTCCTCCAGCGAGCGGCCGGGCCGGGCCAGGGCCTCCCGCAGCCGCGCGAGTCCCTCGTCGAGGTCGAGGCCACGGGCCTCGACCAGGCCGTCCGTGTAGAGCGCCAGCAGGCTTCCCTCGGCGAGTTCCAGTTCGGCGGACTCGAACGGGAGTCCGCCGAGGCCCAGTGGCGGCCCCTCGGGAAGGTCGGGCAGGCTCACCGCGCCGTCCGAGGTCACCACGGCGGGCGGCAGATGGCCCGCCCGGGCCAGGGTGCAGCGCCGGGAGGTGGGATCGTAGACCGCGTAGAGGCACGTCGCGCCGACGATCTGCCGGCCCCGCGAGCTTCCGTCGGCCGGCTCCTGCTCCTCCGCCAGGCGGTTGACCAGGTCGTCCAGGTGGAAGAGGACCTCCTCCGGAGCGTAGTCGAGGCCGGCCAGGGTGTGCACGGCCGTACGCAGGCGGCCCATGGTGGCCGCGGCGTGCAGACCGTGGCCGACGACGTCGCCGACGACGAGGGCGACGCGCGCTCCGGAAAGCGGGATGACATCGAACCAGTCACCGCCGACGCCGGTGGCGGGATCGGCCGGCAGATAGCGGTGCGCGACCTCGACCGCGCTGTTTTCCGGCAACTCCTGCGGCAGCAGGCTGCGCTGCAAGGTCAGCGCGGCCTGATGCTGCTGCGTGTAGCGGCGGGCGTTGTCGATGCACAGGGCGGCCCGCGCGGCGAATTCCTCCGCGAGCGTGAGGTCGTCCTCCTCGAACGGCTCGGGCCGCTCGGCCCGCCACAGGCTGAGCAGGCCGAGGAGCAGACCGCGGGCCGTCAGCGGTACGACGATCAGTGAGTGCGCGCCCAGGTCGAGGGCGCGCCGTCTGCGCTCTTGGTCCTCGAAGTACCAGCCGGGGCTGCTCAGGAGCACCGGTTCGAGGATGGACCGCTGTTCGGCGAGGCACCTGGCGTGCGGGGTACGAGGGTCGAAGCGGAAGACCTCTCCGGCGGGGTACATCACCTGCAGCGCCTTTGCCACCACCGAGTGGACGGCCATTCTGCGGACCAGTCCGCTCGCCTCCTCGGCGGTCTCGTCGCCTCGGGCCACCGACTCCAGCAGATCCACCGAGACGGCGTCCGCGAGGTCGGGGACGGCGACGTCGGCGAGCTCGCGGGTGGTCCGGTCGAGATCCAGCGTGGTCCCGATGCGGGCGCTCGCCCGGTTGAGCAGGGCGAGCCGCCGCCGGGCCCGGTAGCGGTCGGTGACGTCCTCCACCAGTTGGGTGACCCCGAGGATCCCGCCGGAGGGGTCCTCCATCCGAAACGCCGACACCGACACCACCCGCTCGTGGTCGGGGTCGCTCCTCAGGCGACAGGGCTGCTCGGTGAAGATCAGGGGGGCACCCGTCTCCAGTACCCGTCGCAGCCGGGTTTCGATGGTCTTCAGGTCCGGACCGATGAGGAAGTCGCCGATGCGCCGGCTCCGGATCTCCGCCGCGGGAAGCTGCGTGAACCGGGCCAGCGCCCGGTTGATCCGCAGGATGCTCAGATCGGGGGCGTGGACGGACAGACCGATCGGGGAGCGCCGGAACAGACCGTCCAGGACCGACCGGTCCGTCTCCCACTGCAGCACCTCCGCCGCCGGGGCGACGACGAGGAACCACTCGTGGGCCGAGTCGGCGCGGATGACGGCGCGGGCGCGGAAACCCAGCTCCACCCTCCGCCCGCTGCGGTGCAGGACGGGCAGGACACCGGACCAGCCCCGGTCGCGCTCGCACGCGGCCACCGCGTCCAGGACCGTCTCACGATCCCGGGAATCGACCAGGAACTCGACCGCCCTGCGGCCCAGCACCTCATCCGGCGGGTAGCCGAGGTGCTCCTGTGCGCGCTCGCTCCAGCCGACGACCCTGCCGTGGTCGTCCAGTACCGCCGAGGCCGAGTTGTGCAGCGCGAACGGGTCCTCGGGCGCCTCGCCCGATCCCGGCACCGGTGCGTCCATCGCTGCCACCCTTCGACCTGCCGAACGGACCGCACAGCGGGCATTGCCCCAGCGACTACCCAGAGTGATCAGAGACCAGGGGTCGAGCAGTCGGCATACCTTCAGTATCGCCGCGCCGCCGCACGTCGGCAGAGGGTCGCCCTCAACGACCGGCGGCACGTGGAACAGGCCGACCCGGACGGGCCCTCGGATCGTCAGCGCTCGTGAAGCGTCGTACCAGCGGCGGGTGGACTCGACAGCAGCACTCTGCCGAGTCCACCTCGTGTCACCAGCGCGTCACCGCAGGCTCGCTGACCGCACGATCGACCCGGCCCCCGGGGAGCCCGGAAGCCCAGGGCTGCCCCGGACGGCCTGGGACGGGCCGAGGGCCGGGCCGCCGTCAGCCCTGGGGGCCGGCGGGTTGGGCGTCCTTGGACAGCGGCACCTCTCCGGTGTTGTCGACGTGACGGGCGGCGACCCACACGGCCTGGTCGCGCAGCAGGTACCAGATGCTGTTGCCGTCGATGGTCTGCGCGTGCACCTTGCTGTGCAGACCGACCTGGGCGCCTTGGTTCAGATTGCCGACGAGGGAGGAGTCGGTACTCGGAAATCTCCGCAGGTTGACGCCGCTGCTGCTGACGACCGTGCCGAACGGCTGAGCTGGACTGGGCACCATGACCTCCAAGGGAATGCCTGAGTGGCGGGACGTGGTCCGGTATGCGGACGGGTTGCTTGCACGGTAGAGCCAATGCCTGCCGGGGGGCCGGAGGCGCGTCGTCGAATACCGCTTCAACGGTCCGGCAGAACAATGATGACAGTTCAATTACCCCCTGTAGTGGACTGCCCGGCCGCCGCGCACGGCTCCGTGGAGCGCGCACAGCACGGAAACGGCGTGCTGCAGGGCCCGATGACCGGAAATCCGGACCACGAACCCGGTGCGCGCGCGGGCCGTCCGGTTGCCGTACTCATCACGGTGTGTGACGATAGGAGCGGGGCTGCGCGCCGCGGTCCGGGAGGAATGTCCGGCCGGCGGCGCCGGCGTACGTCGAACCATCGGAGGCGCCGAGATGACCACGCTCTTCTTCGACATCGGGGCGACCTTGGCGGATGGCCACGTCGAGGCGGACGGATCCTGGCTGTTGCGCCCCCGACCCCGGGTCTTGCAGGTGCTCGATGCGTTCGCAGGAGAACCCAAGGGCATCATCTCCAACCCGGGCACCGAACAGGATGCGGTCGCGCAGATCACGCAAGCCCTCCATGAGGCGTTCCCCGGCCGGTTCACGGACGACCGCCTCATTCTCTTCGGCCCCAAGACCAGCCGCGCGATCTTCGACGACGCGGTCGCGAGCACGGGCGGCGCGGCCGACGACTGCGTCTTCGTGGGCGAGGACCACGACGAACGCGCGTTCGCCCGCACGGCGGGCATGCGCGTCGCACCCCACCCGGTGTTCACCCGGGCCGTCATCGAGAACCGCCCGGTTTTCTGGACGAGGATCGACGTGCCGGAGGGCGGGAGCCTGGGCGTGCTGGAGTCGGTGGCGAACGGCACGGAGGCCGTTCCCGTGCATGTCGCCTCCCCTCGGCTCGTGCTCGCCATGGCGACCGCACTCGGAGTCGAGACGCTCCGGGAGGCAGGGTTCACGACCGACGTACGGGGACCGGTGGAGGACACGGCGGCATTCCTGATCAGGGACGACCGCCCGGTCCCGGTGCCGGAGGCCCTCGCGGGCGCCTCGGAGGAGTCCCGGACGGCGGCCGAAGGCGCGATGCGGGCAGCGGCCGCGTTCTGCTTCGCCTCCGGCGAACTGACCGCATACCCGCGGCAGATCACGTCGCTCGGGCCCGCGCCCGGCGGTGTCTACGTCGCCGCGCCCGCCGGTGTCCCGATCGAAGAGGTGCACGCGCCGGGAGCCAGGCCCGGACACACCGAACGCCTGCTCCCGGACCCGGCGCTCCTGTCACGCCCTGGTGAGACGCAGGCCGAGGGGTTCGCCGCGGCCCTGCCGGCCGGGTTCGACGAAACAGGCGACGGCCTTCCCTCCCCCGAGACGCTCGCGGCCGTACGCGCGACCGTGACGCCCGAGGCGCTGCGTGCGCACGTGGCCCGCATCTCCGGAGTCGAACCGCTGGTCCCGGGCGAGCCGCTGAAGATCCGCAGCCGTCACGCGGCGCATGCCGACAACGGGCTCGTCGTGGACGCGCTGGTCCGGCACTTCCAGGATCTGGGGCTGGTGGTCCGACGGCATGCGTTCAGGTGGCAGGGACGGCGGCTGTTCAATGTCGAAGCCGAACACCGCGTCGAGGGGGCCGACTCCGCCGTTCTCATCACGGGACATCTGGATTCGACGGCGGAGAGTGGTGACTTCGTCGATGCGAACGGCGACCCCCGCCTCTACGACCCCTTGGTGGACCCGGCGCCCGGCGCGGACGACGACGGCAGCGGCACCGCGGCGGTCATGGCCGCGGCGGAGTGTCTGCACGCGCTCCTCGCGGAGGGCAGAGCGCCGACGCATCACGTGCGCTTCGTCCTCTTCAACGCCGAGGAACAGGCGCTCGTCGGCAGCAAGCGCTACGCGCGCGCCGCCGCGGCGGCGGACGACCGCATCGCGGGCGTCTTCCAGATGGACATGATCGCCGGTTTGCAGGACGGCAGCACGCCCGCGGTGGAGATCCATGCCGGCTCCTCCGTACCCGGGCCGGTCGCGGCCGCCTCCGACGCGCTCGGTGACCTGGTCGCGCGGACCATCCCTGCCATCGCCTCCGGCTTCGCGATCCAGCAGCTCACCGGAGCTGGGGATCCCGCCCTGGGGCGGAGCGACCACGCGAGTTTCCACGAGCGGGGATGGGCGGCCATCGCCGTCTCCGAGGACCTCTTCCGCGCTGACGGCAGCCAGGGGGGAACCGGCACCCGGAAGTACCACACGCCTGGCGACACCCTCCTCGACGAGGACCACGACACGCAGTACGCGGCCGCGGTCGCGCGCTCCGTCACCGCGAGCGCCCTGGCCTTCGCGGGCCTGTAGCCGCACCCGCCGGGCCGCGCCGAGCCCGTGCGCGACCGCCGTATGCGGCGTCACGCACGGGCTTGCCGTCGTGGAGACGGAGCGGGTCAGTACGCGAAGCCGGATTTGCCGGTGAGGGTCGCCGACACGTGGGTGATCTGGCTGCCCGGAGGCAGGGCGGTCGTCGGCGACGTGGGAGCGGTCGTGGTGCCGTCGCCGAGCTGGCCGAGGGCGTTCTTGCCCCAGCCGATCACCGAGCCGTCGTCGAGAGCGGCGAGGGTGAAGTCCGCGCCGCCGTCGACGTCCTGGACACCCTTGAGGTGGTCGAGGGGGACCGGGGTGGTGCGGTTGGCGTTCGTCCCGTCGCCGAGCTGGCCGTCGGTGTTCTTGCCCCAGCCGGCCACGCTGCCGTCGTCGAGGACGGCGAAGCCGGAGGCCGAGGTGGCGAAGACCTTCGCCACGGCGTCGAGGTAGGCGACGTCGACCGGCTTGTTGCTGTCGGCCGTGCTGTCGTTGCCGAGCTGGCCCTCGGCGTTCTTGCCCCACGCCTTCACCGTGCCGTCGGCGGTGAGGGCGAGGACGTGGTCGCAGCCGACCGAGATGGATTCGACATCGGCGAGGTCCGGGACCTGCTGCGGTGTTGCCCGGTCGGTCGCATTGCCGGTGCCGAGGCGGCCGTTGGCCCCCGAGCCCCAGGTCCAGACGGTGCCGTCCTGGCGCAGGGCCACGCTGAAGTCGCAGCCCGCGCCGACGTCCCTGACCTTGTCCAGGCTCTGGACGTCGACCGGCGTCCTGTACGGGGTGGTGGCGTCCAGGCCCGTTCCGAGTTGCTTCTTGGCGTTGTCGCCCCAGGCCAGGACGCGGCCCCCCTTCACGGCGAGCGCGTGGTTGGCGCCCGCCGAGATCTCGCTGACGCCGGACAGTTTGGTGACCGTCGCGGGGAACGGCTGGTTGACGATGGTGCCGTTGCCGAGCTGGCCGGTGAGGTTCGCGCCCCAGCTCTTGACGGTGCCGTCCCTGAGGAGGGCGATGGCGAAGGCGTTGGCGTCGCCGCCTCCGGCGACGAGTTCGCGTACGTCGTCGCGGGTGACGCCGACCACGGCGGCGGGGGTCTGTTGGGCGAGGACGCTGCCGTTGCCCAGCTGTCCCCGGGCGTTGTCGCCCCAGGCGCGGATCCAGGGGTCGGTGCCTGCGGCCTGGGCGGACAGGCAGGGGGTGGCGGTCAGCGCTGTGAGGGTGAGGGCGGTGAGCAGGGTACGGCGCAGAGGTGGGGTCATCTGCATGCCTTTCGCGTGGGGTGCGGGAGGGCGCGGTGTGGTGCGTGCGCGCCATGGATCAGTAGGCATAGCTGGAGTTCCATCCGAGGGACCCCGCGACGCGGGTCGTGCCGCTGCCCGCGGGCAGGGCCGTGACGGGGGCGAGTGAGGAGGTGGTACTCGCGTCGCCGAGCTGTCCGTTGGCGTTGTCGCCCCAGGCGACAACGGTCTGGTCGTCGAGGACGGCAAGGGTGTGGGTCCAGCCCCCGGCCATTGCCTTGACGCCGGTCAGGACGGGGAGCGGGACCGGCGTCGTGCGGTCCGTCTTGGTGCCGTCGCCCAGTTGGCCGGCGTTGTTCCAGCCCCACGCCCGGACGGTCCCGTCGTCGAGGAGCGCAGAGTTGTGGTGGCCGCCTGCGACGATGCCCACGACGCCATCCAGGTGGTGGACGTTCACAGGTACGGGGCTGGCTGCTGTGGTGCCGATGCCGAGCTGACCGTTGGCGCCCCGGCCCCATGCCTTCACCGTGCCGTCGGCCGTCAGTGCGAGGGTGTGAAGGCAGCCGGCCGCGACGGCGACGACGTCCTGAAGACCGGCCACCCGCTGGGGTGTGTCGCGGCTGGCAGTCGAACCATTGCCGAGCTGGCCCTGGTCGTTCCTTCCCCAGGTCCAGACCGAGCCGTCCTCGCGGAGGGCGGCCACGTGGTTGCAGCCCGCCGCGATGTCCTTGACCTTGTTCAGGCTCTGGACGGGGACGGGCCGGTCGCCGCCCGCCCCGGTAGTGCCGTTGCCGAGCTGGCCGTAGGTGTTGCCGCCCCAGCCGAGGACCCGGCCGTTGCGTACCGCGTAGGCGGATACAGTTCCAGCGGCCACCTCGGAGACACCGGACAGCCCGGCGACGGCGGCCGGGTACGACCGGGAGGCCCTGGTGCCGTCACCCAGCTGCCCCTGCGAGGCGTCGCCCCAGGCCTGCACGGTGCCGTTGTCGAGCAGCGCCACGGCGAAGGGCGTAGTGGGCCAGCCGCCGCCTGCCAGCTCGCGCACGTCGTCGCGGGCGAGGCCGCGGACCGCCGACGGCGTCTGCTGGTCGAGCGTGGCGCCGTTGCCGAGTTGACCGACGGCATTGCTGCCCCAGGCCCGTACCCACGGCTCGGGCTTCTCGCTGCGCGCGGGGCCCTGGGCGGCCGTGGTGAGGAGGGCGGAAACCGCCAGCAGTATTCCAAGACCTGCGCGTCGACCGGGATACGTCATGGCGTGACGCACCCCCTCAGTAGGCGTACGTGGTGTTGCCGCCCAGCGACACGGCCATGTCCTTGATCGCCGAGCCCTCCTTGAGGATCTTCACCGAGTCGTAGCGGGGGACGGTGGTGCCGTTGCCGAGCTGGCCTTCGCCGTTGTGGCCCCAGGTGAAGACGTCGTCCGCGGTCACCGCGACCCCGTGGCGGGCTCCGGCGGCGAGGTGCTGGACGCCCGTCAGGCGCGGGATCTCGACCGGGGCGGTGCGGTTGGTCCGCGAGACGTTGTCGGCGAACGACTCGTCCCCCTCCAGGAGCTGTCCGTACTGGTTGTTGCCCCAGCCCCAGACATGGCTGTCGCTGGTCTTGACGTAGTTGTGGAAGGCGCCGGCCTCGATGTCGGAGACGCCGTCGACCCAGTCGACGTCGACGGGAACCGTAGAGGAGGTGGTACTGGAGTTGCCGAGCTGGCCGTAGAGGTTGTACCCCCAGGACTTGACGGTGTCCTCGGCGGTGAGCGCGAGCGCGTGGTGGCAGCCCGCGTCGACCTCGACGACGTTCTCCAGCCCCTGCACCTGGCGTGGCACGGAGCTGGTGGCGCGGCTGCCGTTGCCGAGCTGACCGTGGATGCCGCGGCCCCACGCGTAGACCTTGCCGTTCTCCAGCAGGGCCAGGCTGAAGTCACAGCCCGCCGAGATCTGCTTCACCTTCGGCATGCCCTGGACCCGGTCGGGGACGGTACGGCTGTCTCCGGTCCGGTTGTTGCCCAGCTGGCCGTAGGCGTTGTCGCCCCAGGAGTAGACCTGGCCGGAGGTGTCGAGGGCGAGGCCGTGCTTTCCACCGGCGGCGATGCTCTTGATGTTGGTCAGGCGCGGGACGGTGGTCGGCACGGTCTGGTTGGTGTTGCCCCCGTTGCCGAGCTGGCCGGAGGAGTTGTGGCCCCAGGACTTGACGGTGCTGTCGGTGCGGGCGAGCACGAAGGAGTCGGCGGACGAAGTACCGCCGGCCGAGATCTCGTCGACGTCGCCGCGGAAGAGGCTGGTGACGGAGGAGGGGGAAAGGCTGTCGGCAAGGGTGCCGTTGCCGAGCTGGCCGGTGCGCCCGGCGCCCCAGCTCAGGACGGTCGGGTTGCCCTCGTTGGCCGTGGCCGTGGGGGCGGCCAGAGCCGTGGCCATGGCGGTGGTGACGGCCGCGAGCATCCAGCGGCGGCGGGTCGAGGTGCGCCGGGCGGGCGGGGCCGCCGCGGCTGCGGCGTACGGGAAGCGTGCCGAGTCGGGGCTTGAGAGAAGTCGAGGGGTCATGCGCTGCTCTCCTTGGTGTGAGGGCGTACGGAACCTCGGCGCACAGTGGGGTGGGAAGACGCCTGCGGGCCGGGGGCGTACGGCCCGCAGGGACGTACGCGGGCCCGGGCCGTGAGGTCGGTCGACGCCGTGGGCCTGTCAGTAGGGTTACCGGAAATGATCACCATTGCGAGCCGGCGGCGCGGAACCACCTCATTGCCGGGCACTCGTTCGAGTCCCCACCCACACGGAGCACCGGCGGCCGAATGCGCCGGGGCGGGAGTGGGTCCCGGCGGGCCGCCGATCGGCCGCAGCCAACAGGGGAAGGCGACGCTCCCCGCCGCCGCGGCCGCGTGCTGCCGGTCATCCCGGAGGGTGCCGGCGGCGGGTGCGCAAGAGGGTCCCGGACCTCGCGCCGGACCCCCTTCTCGCGTGGCATCCGGGGCAATTGCACACCACGGCCGTTGTGATGAACACGGCTGAGGGGCCGCCCCGCCCCGTGTGTCCTGCCATGCGGCCGGGGTCGGTCCGATTAGCTTCAGATCACCTTTGATGATCACGGAAGCGTTCTTCCGTGGCCCTGCGTCGCCTCCGTGACGCCCTCCACCCACCCTTCCGGGAGTTCAGGTGAACCCACGCACGTCCGCGCGCCGCGCCCTGTCCGCCGCGCTGCTCGCCTCCGCCCTGTCCCTGGCCGCCCCGACGCTCCTCGCCGCGCCCGCCCACGCCGAGCCCCCCGGGTACGCCGCCCTGAGTGCCCCGGCCGAGGAATGCGCCGCCGACGACCAGGCGTGCAAGGACCGGAAGGAGAAAGAGGAGCAGGAGAAGAAGGTCGAGGAGCAGCAGAAGGAGACCGAGGAGGACGCCAAGAAGGCGGAGAAGACCATCGAGGACCTCGGCAAGAAGCTGGAGGAGTGCGAGCCCGGCTCCAGCAGCTGCATGGAGGGGCTCACCGGCCCGGGCATGGGCGAGAAGCAGGGGATCACCGACATGACCAGCACCATCAAGGAGTTCGAGCCCGGCCCCGCGGGCGACGCGTCCGCCGCGGTCACCTCCACCTGCTCCGGTTTCCTCGCGTCGCTGCCGACCGGATCGGCGGATGACGCCCAGAGCCCGTTCCCCGTCTCCCAGTTGTGCGCCCTGCTCGGCGGCTGACGGACCCGCTCACCCCGCTCCCCCTCACCCCTCGAAGGGATCCCCCATGCCCGCGCGCCGCGCCGTACTCGCCGCTCCTGCTCTGGCCCTCGCCGTGTCCCTGGCCTCTCCGATGGCCGCCACGGCCTCGCCGCTCCGGCCCGGGGCCGCCCCCGGCCCCGCGCCCGTACCCCGTGCCGTGACCGCCGACGGCCGCCCCGCCAAGGTCGCCGACGTTCTGAAGGAATGCGAGCAGAATCCGTCCGGCTGCTCCTTCCGCATCGACCGCAAACTCGGGATCGAGTTCGCCACGACGATCAGGTCCCTGGGCAACGCCGTCGTCAACTGCACCCAGAACGAGATGAACGTCGAGCGGACGGTGACCTTGCACGCCGTCACCACAGACAACATCAACGGCGAGATCTCCGGCTCCGTCACCGCCGAGGGCACCATCCAGGCCTCCGGAGAGGTCACCACCACCCTCGCCAACGAAAGCGGCATCACCCTCAAGGGGCCCAACCTGGACAAGGGCCCCACCACCGAGGCAGCCACCAAGGTCAACGTCGGCGGCGCAGGGAAGATCGCCGGCGAGACCAGCGCCAAGCTCGCCTTCCAGGCCGCGTTCAAGGCCGCGTACGCGAAGACGTGGACGGTCGACACCACCGAGACGACGACCTACAAGAGCACTGTCAAGGCCCACGACACGATGGTGTTCGGCGCGACCGTCGCCATGCGCCGCATCGTCGGACAGCTCGTCACGAACAAGGGCAGCGGCATCCTCAACGTGGCCGTGGACAGCCCCTCCATGGTCAACGACAGCCACTTCGTCGCCCAGACCTACACCGCGCCCGGCGGGCTCTGCAGCGGTACCCGGCCCCCCAACAACACGGCTCCCGGCAACACCAGCCCGTGAAGCAGATCCCGGCCCGCGCCGGCGTGCGATCCGGCGCCCCGCCGCCGCGCGAAGTCGCCGCGCGCCCGGCCTCCGGCGGTTCCCGCCGCCCCACCCGAGGAGGACCCCCGCCATGAGACACCCCTTCCGCCCGCCCCTGGGCGCCGCCCTGACCCTGCTCACCGCCACCGCCGTGCTCCTGCCGCCCCTCGCCACCGCCACCGCCACCGCCGCCGCGCCGGGCGAACAGCCCGTGGCCGTCCTCAACGGTGACTTCGCCGAGCCCGCGATGAAGGGCGACGGCCCCACCACCGTCACCATCGACAACTGGACCGGGGCGAACCAGCGTTACTCGCCCGCCGCCTCCGGCCGTACCGGCACCTCCCACGCCGTCGCCCTGCAGAAGGACGGCAACACCCTGCGGCAGCGGCTGCGCGGAGTGCGCGCCGGAGCCCGGGTCACCGTCACCTACGAGGACAGCCCCGCCGTCTCCAAGGAGTGCGTCGCCGCCGACGTGGACAGCGGGCAGCCCTACACCGTCGAGAGCAGCGGCGGACCGGTCCAGGCGGTGACCACCGCCCCCGACACCGGCCGGGTCAAAGGCACTCCCGGAACCGGCAAGTGGACCAGCCGCACCTACGCGTTCACCGCCGGCGAGAGCGACCCCGCGCTCACCTTCACCTCGAAGGTCACCGGCACCAAAACGCACCTCACCTGCACCCCGATGATCGCCGCCATCCGCGCGGTGGAAGTGCCCCCGGCCGTCGACCAGACCGTCGACCGGACCGCGCTCGGCACGTCCGAGGCCTTCAAGGGCAACGAACGCGAGAAGTCCCTGCACAACGCGGCGGCCGCCTGCAACGGCGAGAACGCCTGCACCTTCCGCCCCGACAAGCGGACCTCCTTCCGCTACTACGGCCAGGCCCGCGTCATCGGCGAGACGTTCATCAACTGCACCCGCAACCCGCTGGAACACACCCGCGTCCTGAACTACTCCGAGCGCAGCCACGACAGCATCGCCCAGACCTACAGCAACGCGAACCTCGCCCTGGAAGAGGTCGCCCGCCTGCCCACCACCGGCGACCGCGCCGAGGACGTCAAACGGGTCAAGGCGCGTCCCATGGCCACCCAGTTCTCCCTCGCCTACGAGAAGACCTGGCAGCGGCCCTGGCAGTGGTTCAGCAGCGACCAACGCCAGATCAACGAGAAGATCCAGCCCGGCGAGGTCAGCTGGGTCGAACTCCAGCCCAGCCGGGAACGCGTGGAGGGCTGGTTCGTCAGCAACAAGGAGGACTACCGCCTCCACGCGGTCATCGACGGCCCCTCCCGCGCCGTACCCGACCGGCTCATGCAACGTACCGGCCCGATGACCGAGTCCGAGAAGCAGCGCTGCGTCGCCGACCGCCCCACGACCACCACCCCCGTCGGCGCGGGCACACCCGCCTCCTCCGCCGACAAGGGCCTCCAGGAGATCCCCACTCCGACCGCCCCGGGAAGCCGCGCGGCCACCGCCGTCCCGCTCGGCTGAGCCCCTGGGCAAGGAGAACCGGCGCCCCGCCGACGAAGGCCGGTCTCACAGCCCCTGCGCGGCCCGAAGTCGCTCGATCTGCCGGAGGACGGGACCCTCGGCGAGGCTCGGGTACGGCTCCGGGCCCATGGCCGTCATGTCGACGATGCACACGCCGACCCGGGCCACGATGCGATCGAGGGCTTCGACGGGCTCGGCGGAGCCTTCCTCTTCGAAGGTCATCCGGATGTGGATCGTGTCCTCGGGGAACCCCGCTTTGTCGAGGTCCTCGTACCGCGCGGTCGCCTTGCGTTCGTCGGAGTCGTCCGAGGGGCACGCGGCGACGGCCGAGCGCAGCTGGGCAAAGGTCGTCGCTGCCCCTGTCCCCGTGTAGGACGCGAGGAACGTCATCTGCGGGCTCCCGGGTTCGCCGGAGTCGAAGGTCTGGGAGACAGCGGCCTGGGCGCCCTTCTGCCTGAGCAGGTCCCACATGGTGGGGCACGGGGCCGACGACGCTGCCGTCCGGGGCAGAGGTCTCAGCTCGGAGGAGTCCAGGTCCCGGATGCCGTGCTCGGGGTCCGGGACCCCGGCGGCCTCGCCCGGCTGCAGCGCGAGCTCCCGCAGCCGCGGGGTGTCGGGTATGGCGCCGACCGCCCCGCGCGTCGGCAAGGGAACGGAAGAGGACGGCGCCGGATCGGTCTGCGGCGCCGAGGGGGCCTTTTGCGTCCCTGCCGGTGCCTGTTCGGCCTTCACGGATGCCGGACCGCCGGAACACGCGGAGAGCACGATGCAGCACGCGGCCACCATCAGGACGGAGACATGGCGCTTGAGCATGAGAAAGGCCCCCCGGTGACAAGTCGATCAGGATGATCCGCCCCGAACAGTAGCCGTGCCCCCTGCCGTGTCTCCGACGGCCTTGGGGGCCACCCGTTCCCCGCCTGCGCCCGCTCGGCGAACCCGATCACACGGCAGACCGAAAAACTGTTTCACAATTGACAGTTGTGGGATCGCCGCGACGGGGGCGGTGGATGATGAGCGCGACATGGCCGGAGCCCGTGCACGGATGCGCTCGTGTCCGCAGCCTGCTGGGCGGAGCGGACGGTGGCTGCGGGCTGCCGTGTTCGCGCTGCTCAGCTCGGTGTTGGCCGTCGTAGCCCATCACCTGGCCTCGGAGGAGCCGGTTTCCTGGTGGCGGGCGGCGGTCGGGGTTCTGGCCGTATTCGCTCTCGCGTGGCCGGCGGCCCGTCCGTCCCTGCCTGGCCGGCACGTGCTTGCGGCGACCGGGCTGGCTCAGCTCCTCCTGCACGGGGCTCTGTCCCTGCGGCGGGATGTACGCCACGGGCACGCCGCAGCGCACGACGGTGTGCTGCGGGAGATCGGGCCCGCCCCGCACCACGCGGCGTGGGCCATGACGGCGGCCCATTGCGTGGCCACATGTGTGATGGCTCTGCTCATGTACCGCGCGGATGAGGTGCTGAGCCGTCTGCCGCAGACGGTGGGCCGATGGGCCCACGCGGCGGTTGCGCTTGCCGTCGCGGCTTTCGGCACAGGCCGCCGGCCGTGGTTCCGGCCTGGTCTGCGGGCGGTGCCCGTTGCGCTCGGCGGGCTTGCCGTACGGCCGGCGGTGATGACCTTGCTCTGTCACGCGGTGGTGCGTCGGGGGCCTCCTGCCGGATGTGCAGGAGACGTTCCCCTGATCCCGGCGGACTCCTCACCTGCAGGGTAAGGCCCGTCCCGCGTACCGAGAGGGTTTCTCCATCATGAACAGGTCACATACTCAACTCCCGTTCTCCAGGACGGCCTTCGCGGTCGCCTGCGCCCTGATGCTCCTCGGCGTGGCTGCCGGTCCCGCCGTCGCGCATGCCGAAGTCACCGCCTCCGATCCGCGCGCGCTCGCCGAGAACGTCACGCTGTCCTTCACCTCCGAGGCGGAGTCGGACACCGCAGGCATCGCGGAGTTGAAGGTGGTGCTCCCGAAGGGCATCGCGCCGGACGCCGTGACGCTCAAGGACGCTCCCAAGGAGTGGAAGCTGACGGCCACCCCGGACGGGTACGCGATCGGTGGCCCGGCTCTGGCCACCGGCACCGATGCCGAGTACAGCATCACCGTGCGCCAGCTGCCCGACGAGAAGTCCCTGGTCTTCAAGACCCTGGAGACCTACGGCGACGGAAAGGTCTCGCGCTGGATCGAGGTGCCCACCGGCGGCGAGAAGGTCGACAACCCGGCTCCCGTGCTTGAGCTGAAGGCGGCGGCCCCCGGAGCCAAGCCGATCGCCCCGAGCCCCTCGCCGTCCCCGACGCCGAGCGCCGCCCCGTCCGTCCAGCCGTCGGCTGCGCCGCCATCGGCTCCCGTCGCGTCCGCCGGCGCGCAGGCGACGGGCGAGGAGGCGGCGGGCAACAGCACCGGCGCCATCGCCGGCACGGTTGCGGCCGTGGTTCTGCTCGTCGCTGTCGGCGCCTTCTGGTGGGTGCGTCGCAGCCGTAGCCGAGCCTGACCGACACGATCGGGGCCGGCACGCGGCTCACGCCGTGCGCCGGCCCCGATCGCGCGTGGGTCCCGTGCGTGCTCCTCCTGCGACGACTACGTGATGCGGACGGTCTCGCGCACGGTGACCTGGTCGATGTCGGTGGTGCGCACGGTGATGTTCAGGGTCCAGACACCGGGCATGGGCAGCTGCAGGTCGTAGGTGGCCCAGTACCCCTTCTGGTTCTTGAGCTTGGCGTCCAGCGGGCCGATTCCGAGGTCGTCCTGGGTGAGGGTGAGGCGGAGTTCGGGGACGGTGGCGAGGCCGCCGTCCGCGGTGAACACGACGGCTTCGACGGTGTTCTCGCCGACGCGTCCCGGCGCCAGTGTGATCTGGACCGTGCCGTGCTGGTTGGCCGTCCCCATGTCGAACGGGACCGTGACCACCCTCGTCTGCGGCTCCTGAGCCGTGGCCGCCGGGGCCGTATCGGCGGCGCGGCTGGGCTGGGTTCCGGTGAGCAAGGTCGTGATCGCCAGGACCACGACACCGAGTACGGCTTCGACGGCCACCGTGCGGCGCAGGCTGCGCCGGTATCCGTCGGCCTCGACGACGGGCGGCTCGATGCCGTCCCCCGGCTCACCCCCGGCGGGTGCGTCGGACGTACCGCTGTGGTCGGTCGCGAGGAGGGAAGGCGGCGCGCCGACCGTCTGTACGGCACTCACCAGCTCAGGCTCGGGCACCGCCTGCGGTTTCGCGGCCGATGGCGCCTGGTGAACGAGCCGGGCCGTCCAACGGCGGGAGAAGGACGCCGCGCACAGCACGAGAACCACGGCGGCGGTCTTCACGGCGAGCGTCCGGCCGTACGACGTGGTGGACAGCGCCTCCCACGAGCCGACCTGCCGCCAGGACTGGTACATCCCCGTACCGACCAGTACGGCGACGGCGGTGAAGGCCAGGGTGGAGAAGCGGCCGATCGCGGACGCCGGGATGTCGCGACTGCCGGGCCCTCGACGCCGAAGGCAGACCGCCAGCGTGATCAGGCCGCCCAGCCAGACCCCCATGGCCAGCAGGTGCAGCACGGCGACCGGAATGGCCAGCGGCACCTGGATGCCGGCGGCGGCATGTTCCGCCGAGGCCCAGGTGAAGGCCAGGGCCAGGGCGAGAACCGCACCGCCCAGGCGGACGCCGGCTCCGAGGCCCCTCAGCGGCAGCGGCGATCCGTCGTCGTGACGGTCGAGTCGTACGGCGGAGCGCCTCAGCAGCACAGCGGCCACCGCGAGCAGTACGAGCCGTGCGATCAGTGCGATCCCAGGCTTCCCGGTGACGGTCCGGCCCAGCTGAGACGGATCGAACGCCGATGTCAGCGCGCCGGCCGTCTCGTACGGGCCGCGCAGCAGCAAGAGGGCGACGGTGGACGCCACCAGTGCCGCCCAGCCGACGGCCAGCACTCTGCGTACGGGGCGGAGCGCGCCTGCGGTGGGCCAGCACACGAGGACGAAGGCGACAGCTCCGACGAGGAGAGCGAGTCCGCTGTAGGCGACGTAGCGGAAGAAGCCGTACAGCCGGCCGGCCGCCGTGTCCTCGGGCGAGCCCGTCGCCACCACGGCATCGGTGCCGGACGGTTGGCCGATGGAGAAGACGAACGCGCCCGAGATCGGGTGGCCGTCGGCGGAGACGACGCGCCAGGCCACCGTGTAGGTGCCCTGGGGGAGCTTGTCGGACAGGTCTACCCGTGCGGTGTTCTCCTTGCCGTCCGCGTGCTGGGCCGGACGCGGGTTGGCGCGCTCGTTCTCCGGAGACAGCACTCTCAGTGAGTCCTCGGAGAAGGTGACCGACTCCGTGAAGGTGAGGGTGACCTGTTTCGGGGCCGTCTCAAGGACGCTGCCTTCCGCAGGATCGGAGCCGCTGAGGCCGGCGTGCGCGAAGGCCGGGCCCGCCGCGCCGAGGATCAGGGCGAGCAGTGCGGCGGCCAGCGCCAGGACGGTCAGTGACGTCCTCGCGGGAGGTGATGCGGTGTGCATGAACAGTCAGTCTCCGAAGTGGCGGTCGTCAGCGGCGGCACCGCCGCCCGGAACTCGGTCCTGCGGGGCAGCGGTCGGACGGTGGGGCTCACTGGGGCGACAGGAGGGACTCGGGCAGGGCTGCAGGTCATGACGGGATGTGGACGATAGTGCTGCCGGCTTCGGGACGGAGCCGGTTAAGCAACTTCGGCTAAAGGGCGGCACGGAAAGGCTCAGCCCGGGGCACGTTCCTGTATGGAGCGGGCGGGCAGGGCGTGCGGGGCGGGACGAGCAGCCCCGGCCGCAGCGTTCGTCCGCGAGGGTGAGGCCGATCGCCTGTGCCGTCTTCACTTCGTGGAGGCTGCCGGGGCGTGCCGGCCGACACGGCTCACCTCGGGCATCGGCGGGGTCGGCCGGCTTCGGCGTCGGCGCAGCCAGACGTACAGCATCAGGCACGGCAGGAGCACACCGAGGACGGTGAGGGTGAGGAACGCCGTGAAGCTGCTGATGTGGGTCACCAGCCAGCCGAAATTCTGCCCGAAGAAGCCGACCACGAAGGACAGCGGGAGGAACACGCTCGCGAGGATCGTGAGCCGTTCCATCGTGGCGCTCTGCCGAAGGTTGATCTTGTTCTGCTCTACGGAGATCACCGCGATGTTCGCTTCCAAAACGGTGGTCAGGAGGTCGCGTTGGGCGGCGACCTCCTCGTTGACCAGCAGCAGGTGATCGTGCACGTCACGGATGTACGGCCGGAGCGCGGGCGGCGTCCTGCCGGGCTGCAGCCGCCGCGTGAGCACGGCGAGCAGCGGGTGCACGGCCCGGTAGAAGTCGGTGGCCTCGCGGCGCAGGGAGTAGATCCGCTCGGTCGGGGCGACCGCCCCGGAGAACACCGTGGCTTCGATCTGCTCGATGTCGCGCTCCAGTTCGCCGACGACCGGCGAGTAGCTGTCGACGACCTGGTCGAGGATCGCCCACAGTGTGGAGGCGCTGCCGGTCTTGAGGAGTTCGGGGCGGCTTTCGAGCCGGCTCCTGGCTTCGTGCAGCTCGCTCGCGATGCCCTGGCGAACGGTGATCACGAAGTGGTCGGCGAGGAAGATGCTGATCTCGCCGGTGTCGATCTCCTCGCGGTCGTCGTCGTAGCGTGCCGTGCGCAGGATGATCAGCTCGGTGCCGTCCTCGTACTGCTCGGCCTTCGGTCGCAGGTGGTAGGCCGAGGCGTCCTCGACGGCGAGCTCGTGCAGTCCGAAGATCTCGCGGACCCGGTCCAGCTCCTCGGGACCCGGTTCGAAGATGCCGAGCCAGACGAATCCGCCTTGCCGGCAGCGTGCGGCCGCCTGTTCCAGTGGCATCGCGCCCTCGTCCTGTCGACGCCCGTCGCGGTAATGTGCGCAGTCGACGATCATGGCCTTCCTCCTCACGGCCGACCGATGTGCGCCGCCTCGTGCCCGCCGGGGCGTGGCGCGCCGTACAGGCCTCACAGCAATAGATGCTCCTCCGCCTCGGCGGAGATGTCCTCGCAGCCGATCGCGGCGGCTTCCCTCCCGGGTCGATTTCGCTGGTCGCGGGGACGTGAGCGCGGATGTGCCCATGGACGCTTGATGCGGCCGGTGACATGATCACGCAAGCGTCCGGCACGGGTCCGGCGTGCAGGAGAGAGATCATGAAGCTGTACCTCGTCGCACCTCTGGTTCTCGTCGCGCTGCTCATCGCCGCCTCGGGGGTGGCGGCGGTCACCCGCGGCTGGGTGCTCCCCGTGAACCGGCGCCACATCCGCAGCCCCCGCCTCTACGGCTCGGGCCAGCTGGTGACGGCCTTCGCGCTGTGCTGGCAGGTGGTCTTCGGGCTGGTGATCAGCGACTCCGCCACCCGACTGTGGGGCGCCCTGACCGGCGGCGCGATGCTGGTCGGCGGACTCGTCGTGATGCTGGCGGGCCAGTTCACGGGTGGCGGCCAGCAGGGCGGCGGCGCGCTTTGAGGCGGCCGCCGGACGCCCCGATCCGGCAGGCTCAGGGGGCTAGCTCGCGGGGGTCCAGCGGAATCCTCCAGGCGTTGCGGCGGTGCACGGATTCCAGCTCGGCCTGGAGCGGGGACGGCGGAACCGCCAGGACGGGGCAGGCAGCGTGCGCCATGCAGTAGCGGGCCACCGAGGGGCGGACGAGGCGGCGCCACACCGTACGGGATCCCGTGCCGACCACCAGGAGGTCCTCCGGGTCACGGGCCGTGTCCACCAGGGCCGCGCCCGGTGTCCCCCGTACCGTGAGGCCCGCGAGGGTGACACCGGGTGTCACGGCACCGAAGGCCGTGTCGAGAACCTCGCGCAGTCTTTCGACCACCGCGGCACGGCATTCCGCCAGAGCAGCGGGCCCGAGGCCGTTGCGGCTCCCGAGTTCGCCGCCCGGCGGCTGCCAGGCCAGGACGGCCCACAGCTCCGCGTCACGTGCCCGGGCCTCTGCGGCGGCCTTGTGCAAGGCGGCCAGACTCCCCGGGGTGCCCGTAGCACCGACCACGACTTTTCGCACGGCCTTCCCTCTCCTCGGCGTTCACCAGCTCTCATGGAAAGCCGCGGCAGAGGCCGAGGAGGCGGTATTGACGGCTTTCTCACGCGGATGTCCCCACCCCATACGAAACCCTGATGCCGGCCCGGTCCGGGAGCCGTCAGTGATCCGTATGGACTTGGTCCGCCGCCGTCAAGGTCCCGTCATGGGGTGGCCGCAGGGGCGGGCGGGCGGGGATAGCTTCGTTGTCGCGCCCCGGACCGCCTCCCCGCATCCGGGGCCTCAACCGTCACTCGTGGTTCCTCTGGGAGGGCCTCATGTGTTTGTTCCAGTACGAAGACGACCCGGAGCCTGAAGAACGCGTCCCGGCCGGGCCCTTGTACGTGCCGGTTCTGCCGGGAAGGGCGGAGGTGGTGGTACGTCTGTTCCGCACCCCGCTGGGAGCGCGTACCGCCGTGGGCTTCACCAGCGCGGAACGGCTGGCCGCGACGCTCGGCGCCGGCCAGCGCTGGATCCGGCTCTGCGAGTCCGCGCTCCGCGCGATGGCCGGACCGATCGGAGCGTCGCTGCTGACCGTCGACCCGACCCTCACCGCACCCGCGGTGACCGGGCCGGCCGAGGAGGCGGCTGCCCTGGCGGTCACCGCTCCCGTCACGCAGGCTCCCGAGACCGTTGCCCGGACCGTCTGAAGGGAAACAGGGACAGTTCGTCGGTCCATGGAAGACGGTGTACGAACGGCACAGACGCTAGTCGGCGGACGGCACCTGGGACAGGATCTTCGCGGCCGTCCTGGCCGACGCCGACGCGGAAGGCCGGATCGACTGGCCGATGGTGAGCGTCGACTCGACCTCCTGCCGCGCCCATCAGCACGCCGCCGGCGCTCGTAGGAAACCGCCACGAGTGCCGGGAAAAGACGCACGCCCCGGCAGCACCGCCCAGACGAGGGACTCGGACGCTCCCGGGGCGGCCTGACCTGCAAGTTCCACCTCGCCGGTGAGGGCGGACGCCACCCCCTGGCCCTGCTTGTCACTCCGGGGCAGCGGGGCGACGCTCCGCAGCCCATCCCGGGTCGTGGAACGCATCCATGTCGCCCGCCTCGGCAGCGGGCACCCACGCACCCGGCCCTACCACCTCGGGGGCGACAAGGCGTACTCCTCCCGCCGCAACCGCTAGTCGCCGGTCTGGCCGTCGAGCATCTCGCGCAGGATGTCCAGGTGGCCGTTGTGGCGGGCCGTCTCCTCGGTGAGGTGAAGGAGGATCCAGCGCAGGTCGACATGGAGACCGTCGCGGACGGCTCCCTTGGCCTGGGTGTCCAGGCTGTTCCCGGCGACCAGTTCGCGGTAGCGGGCGCTCTGTTCGGCGTATTCGTCGAGCAACTGCGTGAGCGGGAAGTCAACGGCGATACGCATCTCGCGGTCGGGGTCCTCATCGGTCCAGGGGCCCCGGTCTTCTTCGCCGAGGAGGACCACCTGGAACCAGTAGTACTCGACCCAGCGGAGGTGGTTGATCAATCCGCTCATGGTCATCAGCGGTGAGCCCGGCAGGAGCGCCTTGCGGGCGTTCTCCGCGGAGACGCCATCGCACTTGGCGCGGGCGGTGTCACGTGTGTAGTCGAGAAACGTGGTGAGCTGGGTGCGCTCGTCCCACGCGGGCGGCGTGTCGTCGATTCTGGTCATCGCGCGAAGCGTCCCCGATCACGCGACCGATGTCGAAGTGTTTTTCGACGGGCCCGACCTGTTCCACCTGGTGCTGTGACCGGAAAGGTTCACCGGGCAGACGCACCTGGCCAGGGCCATGGGCGGATGATCTACTGGCCGTCATGGCGACGCTGCTGATGCTGGATCTGGACAACACGCTGATCGACCGCGATGCGGCTTTCAGGTCCTCGTGCTCGGCCGCGCTGGCGCAGCACCGCTTGCCGGCCGCCGAGGTGGAGTGGCTGATGGCGGCAGATGCCAGCGGCTACACCCCGAGGGAGACACTCGCCCGTGCCATGTCGGAGCGGTACGGGCCTCGCATACCCGAGAAGGCCGTCGCGACCCTCCTGGCCGATGGCGGGGCGGACCGCGTCACACTCCCACCCGCCACCCGCGAGGCCTTGACGCGGGCTGCGGCGGTCGGCTGGCACAGCGTGATCGTCACGAACGGGCGGACGAAACAGCAGGAGACGAAGATCCGCAACAGCGGCCTCGACGCGCTGGTCCACGGCTGGGTGATCTCCGAGTCGGTCGGCCACAAGAAGCCCGCCCCGGAGATCTTCCGTGCGGCGGCGGCGCTGGCCGGCGCCGGCCTGGAGTCCGCCTGGATGATCGGCGACTCCCCGGCGGCGGACATCGCAGGGGCCCACGCGCTGAGCGTTCGCAGCGTATGGGTCTCCCCAGACCGTCCCTGGCGGGCCTCCGGCTTCGGGCCCACCCACACAGCGCCGGACGTGGCGGCGGCGATCACACACGTACTCGAAGCGGGACCCGTCCGTTGATGCTGAGGCCTGGGGATCGAGGAGCCGTCCGCCCCAGCGGATGCGGGCGCGTTCGCGTCGTTGGGCTGCGAGGACGTCGGGGTGGCGGGCGTTGTTGTTGCGCCAGCGCAGGTAGGCGTGCAGGGCCAGGGTCTGGACGGTGTGGTTGGGGTGGTGGGGGTGGTGGGAGTTGGCCAGGGTGAACTGCCGCAGGGGTCCGAAGTGGGCATCGATGGGGTTGGCCCAGGACGCGTAGGTCGGGGTGAAGCACAGCTCGACCTTGTTCTTGGCCGCCCACCGTTTCATCCGCCGGTTCGTGTGGGCGGAGAGGTTGTCGAGGATCACGTAGATCGGGGCGCCGTCCGGACGAGCGGCCCGGATCGTCCGCATGGCCGCCCAGGTGCGGTCGATGCCCTTGCGTCTGTGGTTGACGCCCCACATCTGGTCGTCGCCGACGGGGTAACAGCCGTGGAAGTAGGTGATGCCGTGGGTGCGGTGGGACGTCGCCGGCAGCCGGTCGGGGCGGGAATGCGGGCGAGCTTGGCGTCGAAGTCCGGGTCCGGGGACTCCTTCCAGGTTTTCGTGCGCTGGAAGGAGATCCCGCGGCGGGCCAGTAAGCAGCGCAGGGCCTTTCGGCCGATCCGGACGGGCCGGGCCATGTTCCTGCGGAGGTGATCGGTGAGCTTGCGGATCGACCAGCGGGTGAAGGGCTTGCCAAGGTTCCTCGGTCGGGTGGTGGCCGTCTGGACGACGAAGTCTTCGTCGTCATGGTTGAGCAGGCGGGTACGGCCTCCCGCCCACCAAGGGTCCAGGCATGCAGCGCCGGTGGGCGGCCCGGCGGGATCCGCCGGACAGGCCCTCGGCTGATCATCCGTTCGGACGGTGAGGGGGAGCATGATCGACGTCGACGGGTATCTGGCCGTGCTGGAGGTGGCCCGGCCGACGGAGCCGACCGCCGAAGTGCTGCGGGCACTGCATCGGGCGCAGGTGGAACGGGTCGCCTACGAGACCCTCGGCAACCGACTGGGACGGCCGACGGGCATCGGCGCCGCGGAATCCGTGGCCCGAATCCTGCGCGGGCGCGGCGGCTGCTGATTCCACCTCAACGGCGCCTTCGCCGCGCTGCTGACGGCTCTCGGATACGACGTGACCCTGCACCGGGCCGGGGTGCAGGGCGAGATCGAGGACCGCACGGGCCCGGGCGGCGACCATCTCGCGCTCACCGTGGGAATCGACGGCGAACGGTGGCTGGTCACGGCGATGGTCTTCGCGCCGGAGCTCGTGGAGCTGTCCTCCTTCGCTGCGGAGCATCACCGGCTGTCCACTTCCCCCGAGTCCGGATTCGTCCGGGTTCTCCAAGCCCGGCTCCGCGACGCCAAGGGCGTGGACATGACGCGTGGTTGTGTGCTGCGCCGGATCGACGCCGAAGGCACGTGCGAGCGGACCATCGACTCGGCCGACGACTGGTACGACGCACTGGCCGACGTGTTCCATCTGAACCTGGCCGACGTCAACGCCTCCGCGCGAGCGGCGCTGTGGCGCCGCGTCCACACCGCACACCAGGGGCGGGAGTCCGAAGGTCAGCGTGCAGCAACGCCCTGACGGGACCATCGGCTCACCGGTTCCCGCGCGCTGCGGGCGGTGCACAACGTCAGCTTGACGCTCGGTTTGCGGAAGGGGAGCGGGTCGCGGGCGGTGACCGGATTGACGACGGGGCCGACCCCGTGTGGGTGGGTCGGCCCCGTCGTATGCGGCACTCACGGGGTATTCACAGCGCTGCTGCATTCCTGCGCTGCGAAGCCACCGGCATGCCGAGGAGTGCGCCGGTGATCCGGTTGGTTCTGGACCCCACGGTGGTGCCTGGTGTGCTCGCAGTGGGCAATCAGGGCCGGTCAGGCGGGCGGGGAGATCATCCGCTCGGTGCCGAGGTTGTTCTTGCGGGTGTCCTGGTACATGGTGGTCTCGCCGTCGGACCAGCGGATCATGAGGTCGTTGGTGAGTCCGTCACTGGTGAACTGCCCGGTGGTCATGATCACGCTGTGGGTCCAGGTCTTGTTGGGGCCGTGGATGGGCTGCTCGCTGCCGAGGCCGCCGGTGGTGGTGCCGACGTAGTTGTTGAGCGCGCCGCTGGACCAGCGGACCATGAGGTCCCATTTCTGGTTGCCCGAGTACTGCCCCGCGGTCAGCAGGGTGGCGTCCTTCCAGGTGCTGTTGGGGTCCTTGAGCTTGTACTCCTGGCCCATGGTGCCGGCGCTCACGTTGGTGAAGAGGCTGAGTTCGCCGTCGGACCAGCGGACCATGAGGTCGGTGACGTAGGTGGCGGCGTTGAAGCGGCCGGCGGCGATCTGGGTGGCGTGGCTCCAGATGGATCCTGAAGGAGCCATTTCGATGCCTGCGCCGAGGCCGTTGGAACCGACGTCGCCGTGCAGGGTCATCCGGCCGTCGTCCCAGCGCACCATCAGGTCGAACTCACCGGTGCCGGTGAAGTCGCCGGCGGTGATGGTGGCGACCGGTTTCCACCCGGCGTTGGGTGCCAGGAGCTGACGCTCGCGGCGGAAGCCGCCGTTGCCGTCACCGGGGTAGAGCGTGGCCTCGCCGTCGGTCCAGATGACGAGCAGGTCGCTGTGCCCGGTGCCGGAGAAGTCACCGGCGGAAATCTGCTTGGCGTGCTTCCAGGTCTCGCCGCTTCCCGGCAGGACCGGACCGTCCGTCGGAGGCTGGAAGGTGCCGCGATGGACGTTCTTCGGTCCGATGCCGTTGCTGGCGTCGTTGTACAGGTCCTGGGCGTCCTTGCCGTAGAGCGGCGAGTACGAGATCGAGTCGACGTCGCCGCCACCGCCCATGCCCCCGACGTTTCCTATCACCTCTCCCGTCTTGGCCGAGGCGTTGTATCCCCTGATCCAAGGACCGCCGGAGACACCACTGTAGTAGCCGCCGCACTCCATCTGCATCTGCCGGAACCCATGCAGCCGCCGGGTGGGCACATCACAGCGGATGGCCTTGTGCTGGCTGTTGTCGCTGGCGCGGGCCGGGTAGCCGATGACCGTCACGTTGTGGTCGTACGACGTCGACGTGGTGAAGGTGAGGCCGCCGACGACGTCCTCGACCGCGCCCTTGCCGTTGGGGGCGACGGTGACGAAGGCGAAGTCCAGGTCCGAAACCGCAGCCCTCGTCTGGCCCGTGTCGGGGTAGCGGGGGTCCTTGTAGACCTCGCCGACCGTGAAGAGCCCCCACGGCTGGTTGGCCGGGATCTTGAGGAACTGGTACTGCGGCACGAAGATGCGGTTCTTGGCCGCGTTCAGGCCGTTCGCACAGTGCCCCGCGGTGAGCACCAGGCTCTTCCCCTTGCTCCGCACGACGCTGCCGGTGCAGTAGGTGGCGTTACCACCGACCGGCGTGCCGTCGAAGAAGAACGTCCCCACCATCGGGAGGCCGTCGAAGTGCGCGGCGTGGGGCGTGCCCTGCCCGCCAGCGGCCGTCGAGTCGGGTGCTGACGGAGCTTTGGCGGGCCCGGCGCCGCGGGCGGCGTCGATGGGCTTGGCCTGCGCCATCCGCTCAGCCGTCCAGTACTGCTCGTCCGGGGTTGAGGCCGGGGAAGCAGGGGGCGAGGTGGGGGTGGGGGTGGACGCGGAGGGAGAGGGGGGAGCGGACGCCGGTGGTGCGGCCGGAAGGGGAGGCTTCGAGGCGGAGGGCGTGGAGCGGGGTAAGCCGGAAGGGCTGGGTGTGGGGGGCGACGACGAGGCCGAGGGTGAGGGGAGCCTCGTGCCGGCCGGAGAAGGAGCGGCCGACGCCGCCAGGGCGGCGGGGGCGGCGAGCAGCACGGTACTGGTGCCGAGCGCGAGTGCGGTCAACCATTTTGATCTCAATGACTTGCTTCCTGAGCGCAGTGATGACGCCTGTCATCGCTGTGTGTTAGTGCGTCAGTTCGACGAAGAGGGCAGAGTAGGCAGTGGTGTGAAAGATCGTCAACGAGTCCAGACAGGCGACAAATGAAGCGATTACGGGCATGGATCGGCGCGGCAGTCCTGGCGATTCCGCTGGTCATGTCACTCGGTGCGGAGGGCGTGCAGGCCGCTCCGCTTACGGATGCGCCCTTGCCGCTGGAGAGTGGCGCCGACCGGCAGGTCCGGCCTGGAGAGCAGGTCAGCGTCTCGGTGGGCCTGCAGGACGCCGTCGGCAACGGCGACAGGGTCTTCTCCGAAGCGTTCACCGCCGATGGCCGGATGAGGATGGACGATCCGCACGTCACCGCGGTCATGACGATCTCCTGCACCGCTGCGCCCGGGTCCTACGAGGTGCGCATCGGATCAGGTGGGGACCCGAACCCCTCCGAGGTCACACGGCTCTGGGGAAAGGTCCGGGTGGCTCCGGCCGAAGAGACGGAGCGTGCGGCGTGCGCGAGGCGGGTCTCCGAGCTGCCGCCCCCGCCCCAGGAGGAGCGCTGGCCCGCGGATGCGGAGTGGCCCGCGAGCCCATGGGACGTGCGGTCGGTGCGGGCCGGCGGGGAGATGACGGCCACCGACGGCCTGGGGATGGGCGGCGACGGAGGCGTCACGTTGACCTCGTCGGTGTTCACGCGGCCGGTGGTCATGTACGGAGCGAAGAGGGTCTCCGCGGTCGTCCGTATCAAGTGCGACGCGGAGCCGGGTCTCTACACCGTGGTCTGGCGGGAGAAGGGGAAGCCGTCAAAGGTCTGGGCCCGGCTGCGCGTGGAACCCGCAGCCCCTGACTGCCACGACCCCGCCCCTACGCCGGCCGACATGCTCAAGCGCGCGGCACCCTGGCTGGCGGCAGGCATCTGTGCTGCCGCGCTCGCGGTAGGGGTACGCGCCTTGAAGCGGAGGCGGCGTGCCCATCCTTCCGGGTGACGGTGAAGCGCGGGCTCCGCGCGCTCCGGAAAACGAGCGGTGGATGCGGTACGCCAGAGCCGGGTGCCCACATTCCGGTTATTCCTGCCACGCCATAGAAGAATGAAGGGTTCCATTTCCGAAAGCAGCCGAGTCGGCGATATAGGCGCGTCGCTCACCATGGCTGAAACGATTCCAGAAATGACTTGAAACGCGGCCTGGGCAGGTCTGCCCAGGTCGCTGGACCAGGCCAGGCCGACGACCCGCCGGATCGGGGCGGGCGCAATGGTATTTATTGCGCCACAGCGGCTTGAAATCACCCGCGTTTTCGCGGGAACCTCAGTAAGTGCTCAAATCTGTTGATCATCCCGCGAAGATCGATAGTGTTCATTCTGTTCCACCGAACCAGACACTCAGCCGATCAGGGAAAATAACTTGAAGTTCAAGAATTCGGTTCATGCCGCACTGCTCACCACAGCACTGATAGCCGGAACCGCAGCCCCGGCCTTCGCCGACGGCAATCCCTCCGCCAGTGCGGCGGACCAGGCCGTGGCCGCCGTGCAGAACGCCACCGGTACCACCGACGTCGCCCCCGGCAGCACCACGGGCACGGTCATGGCGACGGACCGCGGGCTTGTCACCGTGACCACCCCGGCCAGCGCTGAAGGTCGGGTGACCGTGGCGGCCTCCGACGGCTCCGCGGTGACGATGTCCTTACCCGCAACGGTCGACGCCGCGGGTACCACCTCGGCGGCCGGCACCACCGTCTATCCCAACGCGGCCGCGCACACCGACCTCGCCACGCAGGCCACCGTCGGCGGCGGCGCCCGCGCCCTGGTCACCCTCAAGGACGCCAAGGCCCCCACCACTCAGCGCTTCGACCTCGGCCTGCCCGAGGGCGCCACCCTGGTCGCCGATGGAGCCGGCGGCTACGACATCGTGACCTCGGCAAACGGCGCAGGCCGCGTCGCCCGCGGCCACATCGACGCCCCCTGGGCGAAGGACGCGAACGGCAACCCCGTCCCCACGAGCTACAGCCTCGACGGCAACACGCTCGTCCAGACCATCCAGACCGGCCACGACACCGCCTTCCCCGTGGTGGCCGACCCCCACTACACCTGGGGCGTGATCACTGGCACCGTGTACTTCAACAAGGCGGAGACCAAGGTCCTCGCCCTCGGCGGAACCGTCGTGTCCTGGATACCTCACCCGGCCGCGGTCGTCGGGGGCCGAAGCCTCGCGGGGTTCGCGGGGGTCGCGGTCGCGACCGATCGATGCGTCAAGATCAAGGTCAACCCGGGACTCGGGGTCCTTTCGCCGGCGGCCGCCCTGGCCGGAAGCGGCTATTACAGCGGCAGCGGCGGCGACGGATACTGCAGGTGAGCGGACCGGCAGCCAATTGATCCCGAAAAGGGACCGCTGCCGACCGTAGCGGCCGGAGCGAGGCACTCCGGCTTCGATTTTGAAAGGTTGCGGAGTGAATTATCTCACCGCTCTGGCGTCGGCCGCTTTCGGATCCACCACATATCTGGTGACTTTCTCGACTGTAAGCCGACTGAAGCAGCTGTCCCCGCGCACTAAGGTCACGGGCCTGGTGGTGACCGGCACAGTTTTGTGCGCGGTTATCGGAATTATCGTGTTGGCGAGCCGGAGTGTCACACTCGGGTTCATCGTAGGCGCGGCCCTGACACCGCCCGTACACCGGTGGATCCTGCAACGGCGCAAGCAATAGCGCAGTCATGCGCCGGTTCTGAGCCTGCCACGTAAATGACGAAGCTCCGGTTGAACGGGGTGACCTTCCCAAGTCACCCTGAACCACCGGAGCTTCGTCGTGCCGCCAGTCTGCCACCGTGACCGCGGGCTTCCCGGCCGAGTGATCGGCCTCATGACCCAGGTGCGAGACCACCACGGTCTGGAACACCCGCCGGTCGGCGCCCCGCCGGGCCGGTCCGTCCCGTCAGCCGGTGCGGTACGCCGCCTCCGCGGCCATGCTGCGCAGTTCTGCCGCCCACTCGGCGGCAAGGGCCTTGCCTACGGCCCGGCCGGCCGCGTCCACGCGCTCCGCGATGACGGCCTCCACGCGGTCACGGACGCCGGCGGCGACGAGCAGGTCGTGCAGGACGTCCGGGTCCGGTGCCGTGCCGTCTTCGGCGAACAGCGCCCGCACCGCAGGCACGTCCCGCAGAGCGAGGGACATGAGCAGGGTCATCTTGTGCTGCGTGAAGTCCAGCCGGGCAGGCTTGCCGGTGAGCTCCGCGTCGCCGAACACGTCCAACAGGTCGTCCCTGAGCTGGAAGGCCTCCCCCACCGCCAGCCCGTACTCCTCGAACGGCGCGAGGAGCTCCTCCCCTCCTGCCAGTGCGGCTCCGAGCGCCAGCGGACGGTAGACGGTGTAGCGGCCCGACTTCAGCAGGGCGATCCAGCGGGCCCGCTGCGGATCCGCGCTGAACCGGGCCGCGCCGCGCAGGTCGAGGAACTGCCCGACCATGAGCTCGGTGCACAGTTCCGCCCAGATGCGGCGGGCGTGCGGGGGGCAGTCGGCGAGCAGGCGCTCCGCGTAGACGAGAGCGAGGTCCCCGGCGAGGACGGCGACCGCCTCGCCGTACCGGCGGCCCTCGCCCCGCCAGCCGCGCCGGTGGTGCAGCTCCTCGTGGACCACGTGTGCGGTGGGTCTGTTCCTGCGCCGGTCCGATGCGTCCATCACATCGTCGTGCAGCAGGGCGAAGCTGTGCAGCAGCTCCAGTGCCGCCGCGACGTCGACGACGACCGGGTCGTCCGGGTCGCCACCGGCCGCGAGGTGGCCGGCGATGCAGAAGGCGGGCCGCATCCGCTTCCCCCCGCTGCCGAACATGTCCGCGATGCAGTCGAGGAGTTCGTGAGAGGCCGGCTCGACCGCCGCCCACCGCTGCTGTTCGGCAGCGAGGAACTCCTCGATCCGCCGCTCCACCCGGCCGAGCAGCCGGTCGAGCTGCCGGCGGGCGGAGGCATCGGTCGTGTTGCTCGGTGAGAGTGTGGAGGGCATCTGGGACTCCTTGATGCGGTACACGGCAGGGAGGTACAGGCATTTCTCGCATGCGTCCGGCCCGCCCGGAAGAGGCAGCTTCGGGATACAGGGCAGGTCCAGTCGCGGCCCGGTCCCGCCTTGTAGCGTCCACGGACCGCCGGCCGGGTGGCCGAACGCCGCAGTGCGCCCCGGCCGCCCCGGGCGGATCCTCGCCCACCCAGAACGACCTGCAAGGAGCTCGTCTTGGACACGCCCGTGGACGCCCGCACCGAATCCGCCCCCCGACTCGTGGAATCCCCGGTATTCGTCATCTCGACCGTACGGTCGGGGTCGACGCTGCTGCGGTGCGTGCTCGACACGCATTCCCAGGTGTACGCCGGCCACGAGATGCACCTGGGAGGGTTCCGGGTCGCCGTCGAGACCCCGCCCGCGGTGGCTGCGGCCGACGAAATGGGGCTGTCGGCCACCGAGCTGGAGCACATGCTCTGGGACCGGATGCTCCATCACCAGTTGCAGGCGAGCGGGAAGAGCATCCTGGTGGAGAAGACGCCGGGGAACGCCGGCATGTGGCGGCGCATATCGGCGTGCTGGCCGCACGCCAAGTACATCTTCCTGCTCCGCCACCCCCTGCACGTGCTCGACTCACTGGCCGAGATCTTCCGCGGCCAGCTGGCGGACCGGGCGCTCCCGTACAGCGCGCAGGAGGTGGAGGAGAAGATCCGCACCAGTGCGCTCGAACAGATCTCCCCCATGATCGGGGCGGTGGCCGAGGCCCGCGCCCACCTGGACGGCATCACCGTCCGCTACGAGGACCTGACGAACTCTCCGGAGAGCGTCACCAAGGCCCTCTGTGAGTACCTCGGAATCCCGTGGGAGGCCGCCATGCTGGAGTACGGGAGCCACGACCACGGCCCCTTCCGGATGTTTCTCGGCGACTGGCACGAGAAGATCTCCTCCGGGGTGATCCAGCCCCACCGCCGGCTCCCGTCCCCCGACGAGGTGCCCGAGGACCTCGCCGACCACTGCAGGGCCCTCGGCTACATGTAGCACCCGGTCACCGGCAGCGGCCCGTACAGACGCTGTCAAGCGGCCCGAGCCCTGCCGTCGATACCTTGCGCCTCCTGGCCGCCCTCGCAGGGAGGGCGGCGGGTGCGAGGAGGTAGGTGCTGATGACGGTCGAACCGACGACTGGCTGGCCGGGCCTGCGCGGGCTGCGCGTCCTGGACCTTTCGCGGCTGCTGCCGGGAGGCTTCGCCACGCTCATGCTGGCGGACCTGGGCGCTGACGTCATCAAGATCGAAAGCCCGGACGGGGGCGACTACGGCCGGACCGTCGACCCCGACACGTTCGCCGCGCTGAACCGCAACAAGCGGTCCGCGGTGCTGGACCTGCGCGAGCGGGCCGGCCGGGAGACCCTCCTGCGCCTGGTGGAGCGCAGTGACGCGGTGGTGGAGAGCAACCGTCCGGGGGTCCTCGCGGGCCTGGGGCTCGGCTACGGGCGGCTGCGTGCCGCCAATCCCCGGATCGTGCTCTGCTCGATCAGCGGCTACGGCCAGACCGGCCCGTACGCGGGGCGGCCCGGCCACGACCTGAACTTCCTCGCCCTGTCCGGCTTCTTCGCGGTCCCGCACCGCCCGGACGCGGTCGTCGACCGGGTCGGCATACGGGTCGCGGACATGGCGGGTGCCATGTACGCGGCGTTCGCCATCACGGTTGCGGTCACCGCGGCACGGACCACGGGCGAGGGCCAGCACCTCGACGTGTCGCTGCACGAGGCCGCCGCGGCCTGGTCCGGCGCGCTCGCGCCGCCGCTCCGGGAGGACCGGCACCCGGTCGACAGCCCCCTCGTCACGGGGGACAACGACGTGTTCCTCCTCTCCGACGGACGCCGGATCGCCCTCGCGACCTTCGAGGACAAGTTCTGGCTCGCCTTCCGCCAGGCTCTCGTCGCCGACTTCCCGGAACTGGCCGACAGCAGGTACGACCGCCGGGCGGACCGGACGCGCGCCAAGAGGCAGGTGCGGGAGCTGCTCACGGGGATCTTCGCCCAGCGCGACCTGGCCTGGTGGACCGAGGCCCTCTCCGCACTCGACCTGCCGTGGGCGCCCGTGTACGAGAGCACCTCCGAGGTCCTCGCGGACGGACACGTGGCGGCCCGCGGGCTCGTGGGCACCCTGCCCGGCTCCGACGGCGAGCCTCCCAGGCACCAGGTGCGCTTCCCCGTCGTGTTCGGCTCCGGCCTCGACTCCCTGCGCGGTGCCGCTCCCGGGCACGGTGAGCACACCGCCGAGATCCTGGCGTTGCTCGACGCCGAGCCGGACGCCGGACGAACCGGCCGGGGTACGCAAGGAGCGCGGTCTTGACCGGCAGCACGTCCGCGGACGGGACCGGTGCGGCGGACGCCCTGTTCCTGGAGAGCGCCGAACAGCGGGCGCTGCGCGCGGCCGTCGCCGGGCTCGCCGGACACCGCACCCGCTCGGCAGACGGCCGGTGGGCCGAGGAGCTGTGGGCCGAGGCCGGGAAGCTGGGCTACCTCGGGGTCAATCTGCCCGAGGAGTTCGGCGGGGGCGGCGGCGGGATCACCGAACTGGCCATCGTGCTGGAGGAGCTGAGCGCGGCGGGCTGTCCCCTGCTGATGCTCGCCGTGTCGCCGGCCATCTGCGGCACGATCATCAGCCGGTTCGGCACCGCCGAGCAGAAGCGGCGGTGGCTTCCCGGCCTGGCCGACGGTACGGTCCGGATGGCCTTCGGTATCACCGAGCCCGACGCGGGGTCCAACAGCCACCGCATCACCACCACCGCGCGCCGGGACGGCGCGGACTGGCTCCTGACCGGCCGCAAGGTCTTCGTCTCCGGCGTGGACACGGCCGATGCCACGCTTGTCGTCGGCCGCGCGAGCGGGGGCGCGGACGGCAGGCTGAAGCCGTGCCTGTTCATCGTGGAGCGCGAGACGCCCGGATTTGAGTTCCGCGAGGTCGAGATGGAGCTGTCGGCCTTCGAGAAGCAGTTCCAGCTCTTCCTGGACGACGTCCGGCTGCCCGCCGACGCTCTGGTGGGCAACGAGGTGGCGGGACTGCCGCAGTTGTTCGCCGGGCTCAACCCGGAGCGGGTCATGATGGCCGCCTTCGCCGTCGGGATGGGCCGGCACGCCCTGGACACGGCGGTGGAGTACGCCCGTACCCGGCAGGTCTGGTCGGTTCCGATCGGCGCCCACCAGGCGATCGCCCACCCGCTGGCCCGGATCCGCATCGAGCTGGACCTGGCGCAGCTGATGATGCGCAAGGCGGCCCATCTGTGCGACCGCCGGCTCGAAGACGCTGCCGCCGAGGCCGCCAACATGGCCAAGTACGCCGCGGCCGAGGCCGCCGCCGGGGCCGTCGACCAGGCCGTGCAGACCCTGGGCGGCAACGGGCTCACCGTCGAGTACGGCCTCGCCTCGCTGCTGGCCCTCTCCCGGGTGGCCCGGATCGCCCCGGTCAGCCGCGAGATGGTCCTCAACTTCGTGGCACACCACACCCTCGGTCTGCCGAAGTCGTACTGAGCACAGCCGAACGAAGGCGTGTCCGGGCTCCCGGGCACGCCTTCCGCGTGTGCGCCGCCCACCGGAGCGGTCCGTGCGGCCGGAGGGCGGCGGCACGGCCGGACACCCCGGCCCGGGCGTACCGGGTCGGGGTGTCGTGGGTGGCGGCTGGTGGGTGGTGGGTGGTGGGTGGTGGAACCGGTCGGTCAGAGGTAGGTGTTGGCCGGGTTGAAGCCTTCGCCCAGCACCGGGATGCACTTGTGCCGGCTGATGTCGAGGTTCGACCCGTCGTAGGTGTCGCCCGTGGCGCGCTGCGGGTAGACCCAGGTGTCGCCCAGCGTGTATCGCGCGTTCACGGCGAGCCGGAGCTTCGCATCCGGCTTGGAGGCGCGGGAGCGGTGCATGCAGCGCTCGCTGAAGATGATGTACTCGCCCGCGTTCATCGGCATGGTCTCGGTGTCCCCGGGGCGGACCTCGAAGGGCTCGGTGACCACGGCGAGCAGGCTGGCGCAGCGCTCGGTCAGGAGGTCGAAGAGGTCGTCGAGCGAGTGCTGGTCCGGGTCCACGCCGTCGAACACCCGCCGGGTGTCGATGTCGAGGATCAGGCTGTTGTTCTTGGCCCGGGTGAGCAGCTCCTCCTTGGACTTGATGCGGTTGCGCGGGTCGACGTAGGCACCCGACTCGGTGAGGGTGACCATCCGCTTGGGGTAGGCCGAGCGCTGCGAGCCCTTGACGAACTCCATCACCCCGTCGTCGTCGGAGACGTCGGTCAGCGGCAGCCAGAGCGTCCAGCCCCACTGGCTCGACGGGTTCATCGGGAAGAGCGCGGGCCGGTGGCCGCCGATCTCCTCGCCGTCGAAGTACCCGTACTCCTGGTGCCAGTCGATCGCGCCGTCGCCGGGGAACTTCTCGAAGAGCTTGCTGCGCCACAGGACGAGGGAGTCCGCCCCGGTGGCCTCCTCCAGCGACTTGATCAGCTCGGGTGCGGTCAGGAGTTCGCGCACCTTCTCGTTGACGAGGTGCCAGTCACGGACCGAGTACCGGTCGTACAGCGGGTGGAGCGGCTGGTTGTCGAGCACGTCGCGGAAGAACTCGCGGAGTTCTCCGATGGTGTCCTCGGAGGCGAAGCGCGGGAACGGTCCGGCGAATCCGTTCGTCGCCAGTGCTTCGCGGGGGGAGGTGGTGGTCATCTTCATGCCTTTCAGCAGGATGGGTTCAGGTGGGTCACGGGACGCGTACGGCGTCCGGGGCGGCGGTCGGCACTTCCTTCGCCCGCCGCTTGCGCTGCAGCTTCTCGATCAGGCTCAGGCCGGGGCTCGTCATGACGGTGGTGACCACGGCCACGACGACCAGCTGGGCGAACACGGTGCTGGTGAGCAGGCCGGCCTCCAGGCCGATGTTGAGGGCGACGAGCTGGATCAGGCCGCGCGTATTCATCAGCACGCCGACCTGGGCCGCCTGCGCCCAGTCCCGGTCGTGCCACAACTGGGCGGCCGTGCAGGCTCCGAGCTTGCCGAGCACGGACGCGGCCAGGAAGAACAGCACCCCGCTCACCATGGCGACGGAGCCCAGGAGTTGGATGTCGGTGCGCAGGCCGGTGTAGACGAAGTAGAAGGGCAGCAGCACCCCGACGGCGAAGGGCCGCACGGTCGCCGTCCACCGGGACAGCGCCTCGCTCTTGGGGAAGGCCAGGCCGAGTGCGAAGGCACCGATCACCACGTGGAGGCCGAGGAACTCGGTGACCGCGCACGCGGCGAACAGCAGGGCGCAGACCAGGGTGAGGAAGCCGGTGGCGGTGTCCTGCCGGTCTTCGGACCGGGCGAGGTAGTGCCGCACGGCCGGGCGTACCACGCCGAACAGGAGGGCTGCGAAGACCGCGAAGCCCAGGGCGGTGACGAGGGGGCTGACCGCACCGGACGCCGTGAGGGTGAGTATAAGGCCGATGCCCAGCCAGGCCACGACGTCGTCGATGGCGCCCGCACCCAGGGCGATCGTGCCGGTCCGCGAGCCGAGCAGGCCGCGCTCCTCGATGATGCGGGCCAGCATGGGCAGCGCCGTGATGGAGACGACGATGCCGATGTAGAACACGCCCGAGGTGCTGCCGGCCTCGGGCACCATGTCCGGCCGGCTGCTGAACAGCCAGGCGGTGACACCGATTCCGAGGACGAAGGGCACCGAGATGCCCGCCAGGGAGACGGACAGGCACCGCCGGAGCAGTCCGCCGCCCTTGGACAGCGAGCTGCTGAACTCCAGTCCCACGAGGAACATGTAGAAGGCGATGCCCATCTGGCCCAGGGCGTACAGGACCGGACGCGACTGGTCCGGGAACATCCACTTCTGGGCGTCCGGCAGCAGCAGGCCGAACAGCGAGGGGCCGAGCGCGATACCGGTGAGCATCTCCGCGACCACGGGCGGCTGGTTCAGCCGGGCCAGGACCGCGGTGAGCAGCCGGCACACGACGATCATCGTGACCGCGCACAGCAGGAACTTCGTCAGAAGCTCGGCAGACATGCCCCTCAGCCGCCCATCGCCGCGATGAGGCTCTTGGGACGCATGTCCGTCCAGTTCTGCTCGATGTGGTCGAGGCAGGCCTGGCGGGTGTCGGCCGACTTGGCCACGTCCCAGCCGTCCGGGACCTCGGCGAAGTCCGGCCACAGGGAGTGCTGGCCCTCGTGGTTGACCAGGACCAGGTAGGTGCCCTCGGGGTTCTCGAACGGGTTGCTCATGACGTTACTCCTTGATCGGAACGGAAGAAGGGTGCGCCGGGCGTCACGCCGGCAGGCCGGTCAGGCCGGCGGTGGGGGCGTTGACGAGGACGGCCATGTTCCCGGCGGGGTGGCGGTTCTCGTAGACGAGCTGGTGTGCGTGCGCGATGTCCCGGAACGGGAGGGTGCTGCTGAGGCACGGATCGATCCGGCCCGACCCCACCAGGTCGATGATCGCCTTGGTCTCCTGGACGTTCGCGGCGTGCGACCCCTGGAGCCTCTTCTGGAACATCCACAGGTAGCGCAGGTCGAAATCGCCGTTGTAGCCGCTGGTCCCCGCGCAGGTGACGACCATTCCCGCGTGGTCACACAGGTAGACGGAGGTCGGGAGGGTGTCCGCGCCCGGGTGTTCGAGGACGATGCGGGGCGAGCGGCGCTCACCGAGGGCGTCCCAGAAGGCGCGGCCGAAGGCTCGGGCGCCGTCGAGCCAGGCCTGGTACGCCTCGGTGTCGTCGGAGTCCGGCAGCCGGCCCCAGTGGGTGAACTCGCTGCGGTTGATGACGCCCTGGGCCCCGAGCTTGAGGCAGTACTCCGCTTTGGCCTCGTCGGAGACCACCGCGATGGGGATGCCCGCGAAGTGCCTGACGATCTGTATCGCCATCGAGCCCAGGCCGCCCGACCCGCCCCAGATCAGGACCGGGTCGCCGGGGCGGACCACGTTGGGCGCCCATCCGCACAGCTGGCGGTAGGAGGTGGATCCCCCGGCGAGGAAGCAGCCCGCCTCCTCCCAGGTCAGATGTGCCGGCTTCAGGTGGCACTGGTACTCGTCGGCGACCGTGAACTGGGCGAAGGATCCGTGGTTCAGCTCGTAGCCCCAGGCGCGCTGCGAACGCGAGGCGGTGGGGTCGACGCCGAGGCGGATGTCGGGCGCCGACTCGTCCCAGCAGACGCCGCCGACGATGACGTGGTCGCCGACCCGGAGCTGAC
The DNA here is from genome assembly GCF_042894785.1 of Streptomyces sp. NPDC001502. Lineage (NCBI taxonomy): Bacteria > Bacillati > Actinomycetota > Actinomycetes > Kitasatosporales > Streptomycetaceae > Streptomyces > Streptomyces sp. NPDC001502. The sequence goes on along the minus strand of NZ_JBIAVW010000024.1, from coordinate 82,136 downwards.
GGACCCCCTCGCCCACGGCCCAGACCACACCGGACCCCTCGGAGCCCGCGATGTGGAAGTTGTCGGGATCACCTTGCTTGCGGCGGGCGGCGATGACGTCGGCCGGGGTACCGAGTCCGGCCCACACGCCGTTGTAGTTGACCCCCGAGGCCATCATCATGATCACGACCTGGCCGCGTCCCGCCTTGGGGACCGGTACGGTCTCCAGCTGGATGGCCTGGGACGGCGGTCCGTAGCGCTCGGGACGGATGACCGCCGCGTACATGCGGCTGGGGACGTGCCCCAGCGGGGGGATCTCCCCGATTTCGTACAGCTCCTTCACCGTGTTCTCCTCGGTGGTCATGCGCGGGCGGGCCGCGGCCGCAGCGCGGCGTTGAGCGAGGCGGAGATCTGCCGGAGCGCATTGCGCCCCAGCATGTCGCGGTGCTCGCAGGGGACGGCGTGGGCGGTGACGGTCCCGCCGACGTACGGCTTCCAGTCGTCGGCGCTGCCGGGGTGCGCTTCGCCCGCGGCCACGAAGAGGAGCATGTCCCCGTCGAAGGAAGCCGGCCTGTGCGCACCCTGGAGCGCCACGTTGTTGCGATAGGTCTCGACGAGGGTCGCCAGGTGGCGCTCGATGAGCCCGGCCATCGGCAGTTCGCTCCGGCGCAGCAGTACGGCGGCCGTCTCGACCGTGAGCGGTCCGCCCGCTGCCTGCGCAGGGTCCAGCTCGACCGCTTCGAGCAGGGCGTGCAGGACATCGTGCTCCGCCGGACGCTCCGCCGGTGCCGCTTCCGCGGCCGGGTAGGAGTCGAGCACGGCGAGCAGCGCGACGTCCTGGCCTTCGGCCCTGAGCAGTCCGGCCACCGTGTGGGCGAGCTGCCCGCCGAAGGACCAGCCGAGCAGGTGGTACGGGCCCTGCGGCTGCACGGCGCGGAGGTGGCGCAGATAGAGCGCCGCCAGCTCGGTGACGGACGAGGCGTGCTCGCCCGGCCGGCTGTACGCCGGGGCCTGCAGGGCGTACAGCGGCCGCCCGTCCGGGAGGTGGTGCAGCAGCTCCGTGTACCGCCAGCCGAGCCCGCCGCCGGCGGGGAAGCAGAACAGCGCAGGCTCGTCCCCGCCGGTGCGCAGCGGGAGGACGATCCCCAGCCCGTCACCCGTGTCCGGGGACGCGGCGCGGTCCAGGAGCCCGGCAACGGTGGGCGCCTCGAAGAGCATGGCGATGGTGAGCCGGGGGTCGACGTGCGCCCGCAGCCGGGCCAGCAGCGACGCGGCGCGGAGCGAGTCCCCGCCCAGCTCGAAGAAGTTGTCGTCGATGCCGACTTCGGGCACTCCGAGCGTCTCGGCGAACATCGTGCACGCCAGCGCCTCCCGTTCGGACCGCGGTGCGCGGCCCTGCGGGGCTGCCTGGCCGGGGGCGGGCAGGGCCGCCCGGTCCACCTTTCCGGCGGCGGTCAGCGGGAGGGTGTCCAGCATGACGAAGGCCGAGGGGACCATGTGCGCCGGCAGGCTCTGCGCCAGCGCGGCGGACAGCCGCTCGGGCTGCGGGGCTCCGGCTCCCGGCTGCGCCGTGAGGTAGGCGACGAGCCTCCGGCCGCCGGGCCGGTCGTCCCGGAGGGTGACCAGGGCCGTGGCGACGCCGGGCAGCGCGGCCAGCGCCGCCTCGATCTCGGCGGGTTCGATCCGGAAGCCGCGCAGTTTGAACTGGGAGTCGCCGCGGCCGATGAATTCCAGCGTGCCGTCGGAACGCCACCTCACCAGGTCGCCGGTGCGGTACATCCGTGCGCCGGCAGGCCCGTACGGGTCGGCCACGAACCGCACGGCCGAGTACGCGGCGTCGCCGTGGTAGCCGCGGACCACACCGGCGCCCGCGATGTACAGCTCCCCGGTGACCCCGGCCGGTACCGGCCTGAGCTGTCCGTCGAGGGCGTACAGCCGGGTTCCGCCCCACGGCCGCCCGATCGGCACGGAGTCGGGAACCGTGTCGCCGCTGCGCATCGCGTACCTGGCGGCGAGCACGGTCGCCTCCGTCGGACCGTAGCCGTTGATCACCACGGTTCGGGGGCAGGCGTCCAGCACCTTGCGGACCGCGGTCGCGGAGACCACGTCTCCACCGGTGCGGATCTCGTGGACGCCGGCCAGGCAGGCCGGGTTCTCCTCGGCCAGCAGGCGGAAGAGTCCCGCGGAAAGCCACAGCCCGGTGATCCGCTCGCGCGTGATCAGCTCGCCGAGTTCCGCCAGGTCCAGCCGCCCGGGGGGCGCCACGACCACGGTCCCGCCGAGGAGCAGCGGCACCCACCATTCCACGGCCACCGGGTCCCAGACGTGCAGCGAATGGAACAGCACCCGCTCCGTGGCGGCTTCGCCCCATCCGGCGTCGGCGACGAAGTTGACGACGTTGCGGTGGGTCACCGCGACGCCCTTGGGGATTCCCGTGGAACCGGACGTGAACATCATGTAGGCGAGCCGGTCCGGTGCCATGGGCACGGCGGGGGCCGTCGCGCACAGCGCGTCGGCGCCGCGGCCGGTGTCGACGACGAGCACCCTGGCCGGCAGGTCCGGCAGGCCGCGCAGGTGCTCCGCCCGGTCCGGACCGGTGAGCAGCAGGGTGGAGCCGCTGCGGCCGGTCATGGACGTCCAGCGGGCTGCGGGGCTCTCCGGGTCCAGCGGCACGTAGGCGGAGCCGGCCTTGAGCGTGCCGAGGACGGCGGCCAGCAGGTCCAGGGAGCGGTCGAACAGCACCGCGACCCTGCTCTCGGGGACGGCTCCGGCGGCGACCAGATCGTGGGCCACCCGGTTCGCGAGGGCGTCCAGCTCCGCGTAGGTGACCTCCCGTGTTCCGGTCCGTACGGCCACCGCGTCGGGCTGTCGTTCCACCACGCGGGCGAAGCGCCCGACGAGCGTCGCGTCGTCCAGGTCGTGGGGCTCCGCTCCGGCCCCCCATGCGGTGAGCAGCTGCAGGCGCTCCTCGGGTCCGGCGAGGTCGCTCCGGCCGACCGGCAGGTGGGGGTCGTCGGCGAGCGTGTGCAGCACCTGCCGGAACCAGCCGAGGAGTCGCTCCGCGAAGGCCGGGTCGATCACGTCGGGACGGTGGTTGAGGCGCAGCCGCAGTCCGTCTCCGGTGAGCGCGGCCACCAGGGTGAGCGGGTAGTGGGCGGCGTCCTTGGCCAGGGAGCCCACGGTGCGGGCGCCGTCGGTGTCCGTCCGGGTGACGTCGACCGGGTAGTTCTCGAACACCACGAGGGAGTCGAAGAGCTCGCCCAGGCCGGTCAGTTGGTGGATCTCCGCGAGTCCGACGTGGTGGTGGCCGGTCATCGCGGCCTGCTCGTCCTGGACGCGGGCCACTGCGTGCGCCCAGCTCTCGGCGTGGTCGAGCCGGACCCGCACCGGGATGGTGTTGATGAACAGGCCGATCATGGACTCGATGCCGGGGATCTCCGGCGGCCGGCCGCTGACGGTCGTGCCGAACACGACGTCCTCGCGGCCGGTGAGTTTGCCGAGCAGGACCGCCCAGGCCAGCTGGACCACGCTGTTCAGCGTGACGCCGAGCTCGGCCGCCCGCTTCCGCAGGGCGCCGTACAGGTCGGCGGGAAGGTCCGCCGTGAGCCACTGCGGCATCACGGGTACGCGGCGCAGCTCGGCGGCGGTCACGCGCGTCGGCTCGTCGAGGCCGGCGAGTTCCTTCCGCCATGCCTCCAGGCTCTCCTCCTGTCCCCGCTCGGACAGCCATTCCAGGTAGTAGCGGTACGGCGTCACGGGCGGGAGGGTCGAGTCGTCGCCGGCCAGCCCGTACAGCTCGCGCAGCTGGCCCAGGAACAACGGCATGGACCAGCCGTCGAGCAGGATGTGGTGGTGGGTGATCACCACGCGGTGGCGGCCCCCGCTCAGCCGGATCACCATGAACCGCAGCAGCGGTGGCGCCGCGAGGTCGAACTTGCGGGTCCGCTCCTCCTCCAGCAACTCCTCAAGCATCGTGCGCAGTTCGTCGCCGTGCAGGCCGCTGAGGTCCCGTTCCCGCCACTGCGGTTCGGCATGGCGCGGTACGACCTGGACGGCACGGCCGGACGGCTGGTGCCGGAACCCGGCCCGGAGGTTGGGGTGGCGGCGCAGCAGCGTGCGGGCGGCGGCCCGCAGTGCCTCGCTCTCGAAGGCTCCTTCCACGTCGGCGGAAAGCTGCAGCGCGTAGACGTCGTCCTCGTCCTCCGCGACCAGGGAGTGGAACAGCAGTCCCTCCTGGAGGGGGGACAGCGGGAGTACGTCCTCCACGCTCGGCCCGCCCGCCTCAAGCGCGTCGATCTCCGCCTGGCTGAGGTCGACGAGAGGGAGGTCGGACGGGGTGAGGCCGCCGGCGGTCGGGGTGGCGGCATGCGCCGCCAGGGACGCGAGCGCCTGGAGCCACAGGTCGGCGAGGGCGGCGATCTCCTCCGTGGTGAACAGTTCCTCCGGCCAGGAGAGCGCGGCGCCCAGCCGTACTCCGTCGGCGGTCGCCCGCGTGGCCGCGTTGATCTCCAGGCTGTGCGCGAAAGGTGCCTTGGCGTCCCTGACCGGGACTTCCACCCTGAGGTCGGTGGCCGCGGACCAGACGGATGCCCCGCCGGAACCGGCCCCGCGGGCACCCAGGTAGTTGAAGCCGATGGAGGGCCGTGCGAGTCCGGCCAGCAGGGGCGCGGTGCGCGGGTTCAGGTACCGGAGCAGTCCGAAGCCGATGCCGTGGTCGGGCATGGCCCGCAGCTGCTCCTTCGTGTGCTTCAGGGCCTGTCCGACGGCGGGACCGCCCGCCCATGCGTCGGCCGTGTCGACGGCCGGGTCGAGCCGGACCGGGTACAGGCTGGTGAACCACCCGGCGGTCCGGGAGAGGTCCGCCCCGGGGACGATGTCCTCCCGCCCGTGTCCTTCGATGTCCACGAGCACGGCGGTGTCGCGGCCGTGGCCGCGCCGGTCCCGCCACTCGCCGACGGCCAGCGCGAGGGTGGCGAGCAGTGCCTCGTCGATGCCGGCGCGGAAGGCGACCGGTACGGCGGCCAGCAGCTGCGCGGTCTCCTCCTCCGGCAGCTCCAGGGTGAAGGTGACGGCGGTGTCGTACGTGTCCCGCGCGGGGTCGGGTGCGGCGCCGAGCGGCAGTTCGCCGGGCGCGAGCCGCGCCGACCACCGCTCCAGTTCGGCGGTACGCGCACTGCGGCGGGCTTCCCCGTGCAGCTCCTGCGACCAGCGCCGGAAGGAGGTGCCCACCGGGGCGAGCCGTGCCGGTTCGCCGGCCGATGCCGCTTCGAAAGCGGCCCGGAGATCCGGCACCAGGATCCGCCAGGACACCACGTCCACGGCCAGGTGGTGCACGATCCACAGCAGCCTGCCAGGGGATCCGCTGCCCGCATCGAACCACACCAGCTGGGTCATGGTCCCCGCGTCGGGGTCCAGCCGGCCGACGGCCGCGACGGCCGCGTCGCGCACGACCCGGTCCAGGTCGGCCGGTGGCACGGAGGCGATGTCCACCCGGTGCAGCCAGGACCGGACGTCGAACCCGGCGGCGGGCGCGATGGCCAGGCGCCAGTCCTCGGTGGACCGGTGCAGCCGGGCACGCAGCACTTCGTGCCGCTCCGCGACCGCACGCAGGGTGGTCAGCCATACGTCCTCGTCGGGGGCCGCCGGGACGGTGAGCAGCATCGACTGGTTGAATGCGGACACCGGTCCACCGGTCTCCCGCAGCCACTCGGTGATCGGAGTGGGGAACGCCTGCCCGCCGGCGACGGTGGGTTCTTCCCTCTCCCGCGCCTGGTCGTGCTCCTCCTCGTTGGTGGCGAACAGGGCCAGCTGGGCCACGGTCTGGTGGCGGAAGACATCCCTCGGGGAAATGATCACACCGGCCCGGCGGGCCCGGCTCACCAGCTGGATGGCGATGATGCTGTCGCCGCCGAGGGCGAAGAACCCGTCGTCGACGCCGACCCGGGGCAGGCCCAGGACCTCGGCGAACAGGCCGCTCAGCACCTCTTCGCGGCGGCCGCGGGGAGCCCGCGAGACGGAGACCCGCTGCTCCGGCGCCGGCAGCGCGGCACGGTCCACCTTGCCGTTGGCCGACAGCGGCAGCACGTCCAGCACCACGACGACCGCCGGCACCATGAACTCCGGCAGGAGACGTACGGCGTGGGCGCGTACTGCCTGCGGGTCGGCGGCTCCCGCCACGTAGCCGACCAGCTGCGGCTGTCCCTCGGGGGCCGGCAGGAGCACGACCACGGCGTCCGAGACCCCGGCGGCGGTACGCAGGGCGGCCTGGATCTCTCCGAGTTCGACACGACGCCCGCGGATCTTGACCTGGTGGTCCTGTCGTCCGAGGAATTCGAGCTGACCGTCCGCACGACGCCGGACGCGGTCACCCGTGCGGTAGAGACGGCTGCCGGGAGTCATGGAGAACGGGTCCGGCAGGAACGCGGTCGCCGTCTTCGCCGGGTCGCCGAGGTAGCCGCGGCCGACGCCGGCACCGCCGACGTAGAGGTCGCCCTCGACACCGACCGGCAGGACCTCCAGCCCGTCACCCAGCACATGGAGCTGGGTGTTGCGCACGGGCGATCCGATCGGGACCGGCCGTCCGTCCCGCAGGGCAGCGGGCCCGATCAGGGCGTGCGCGACGTCGTCGGAGCATTCGGCGGGACCGTAGGCATTGGTGATCGGGATGTGGGGGAAGCGCTCGAACCAGCGTCGGCAGAGGTCGGCCGGCAGGTCCTCGCCCGTGGCCATCAGGTGCCGCAGGTTCCGCAGCACGGGCACGGGCAGCCCGTCGTCCCACTGGTCCAGCGTTGCCCGCAGCAGCGAGGGGACCACTTCCAGGACCGATATGTGCTCGTCGTCGACCGTCCCGAAGAGTGCCGCGGGGTCGGCGGCCATGCCGGTGCCGACCGCGCGGACACGGCCGCCCACGGCAAGGGGCGCCAGCATCTGCCACACGGAGACGTCGAAGGTGAGAGGGGCGTTCTGGACGAGAGAGTCCTCGTGCGTGAGGCCGAGGTCCTCGATCTTGGCGAGCAGGTGGTTGGCCAGGCCCGCGCGGTGCACCATGGCGCCCTTGGGCCGGCCGGTGGAACCGGAGGTGTAGATGACGTAGGCGAGGCCCTGCGGGTGACGCTCCCCTTCCCGCTCCTGCTCCGGCCCGTCCACCCGCGCGTTCTCCACCAGGACGGCTTCGACCACACCGCCGCCGGCGGCGAGTTCACCGGCCGCGGCCTCTTCGCCGCGACCGGCCAGGATCCAGCGGACACCGGCATCGGAAAGCAGTTCCGACCGGCGGGCGAGCGGCGAGCGGGGATCGAGGGGTACGTACACGGCTTCGGCGGCCAGGATGCCGAGGAAGGCGACGATCGCATCGATCCCGGCTTCGGCCAGCAGCGCGACCCGCGCCTCCGGTCCGGCTCCCCGGGACCGGAGCCAGCGCGCGACTCCGTCGACCCGGGCCACCAGTTCGCGGTAGGTGAGACTGGCATGGTCGTCGCTGACCGCGACCGCATCAGGGGTGCGCTCGGCAACCGCGCGGACCTGGACGACGACGTCCACGAAACCGGCCTCTGCCTCGGTGTCGTTCCAAGTGGCCAGAAGCTGCCGGTGTTCGGCGGGTGCCAGGATGTCCAGGCCGCCCAGCGACCGGTCCGGATCTGCGACGGCTGCTTCGAACAGCCGCACCAGACGGGCCACCAGAGACTCCACCGTGGACCGGTCGAACAGGTCCTCGGAGTACTCCACCACACCCTCGATGCCCGCGGCACTGCCATCGGCACCGAACCGCTCCGCCATGTGGAACGACAGGTCGAACTTCGCCGTCACCCCGCCGGCATCCGCGCCCCGCACCCGCAGACCCTGGAACTCCACGACCGGACGCTCCAGGTTCTGCAACGCAACCATCACCTGGAACAGCGGATTGCGGGCCAGTGACCGCGCCGGGTTGAGGACCTCGACGAGCCGTTCGAACGGCAGGTCCTGGTTCTCGTACGCCGCCAGATCAGTGCTCCGCACCCGGGCCAGCAACTGACGGAACGTCGGATTCCCACTCGTGTCGGTGCGCAGGACCAGGGTGTTCACGAAGAATCCGACCAGGTCCTCCAGCGCATCATCGGTGCGGCCCGCGATCGGGGCACCGATCGGAATGTCGGTGCCTGAACCCAGTCGGCTCAACAGGCCCGCCACGGCGGCCTGCACCACCATGAACATGCTCGCGCCGCCCTCACGTGCCAGAGCGCTCAACGCCTGATGCGTCCCGGCATCCAGCGTCAGGGGCACCGCACCACCACGATGACTCGGCTCCAACGGCCGCATCCGGTCCACCGGAAGAGAGATCTCCTCCGGCAGGCCTTCGAGCGCGCCCTTCCAGAACGCGAGCTGCTGGGAGACCGCGCTCTGCGGGTCGTCCTCGCTGCCCAGGACCTCGCGCTGCCACAGCGCGTAGTCCGCGTACTGCACCGGCAGCGGAGCCCACACCGGCACCTCGCCGCCGGCGCACCGGGCCGCATACGCGGCCGCCAGATCCCGCGCCAGCGGACCCACCGACCAACCGTCACCGGCAATGTGATGCATCACCACGGCCAGCACGTGCTCGTCCTCGCCGAGTGCGAAGAGACGAGCCCGCATGGGGAGGTCCGCCGTCAGGTCGAACCCGGCCGACGTCACGTCCGCGAGCGCTGCCGCCAGACCGGCCTCGTCGACCTCGACCACATCGAAGCCCAGCGACACCGACCCGGCCTCCAGGACGACCTGCCGCGGCACCCCGTCGATCTCGGGGAACACCGTCCGCAGACTCTCGTGCCGGCCCACCACATCAGCCAGCGCCAGCCCCAGCGCACCCCGGTCCAGCACACCCGAAAGCCGCAGGGACAACGTCATGTTGTACCGGGCATCACCCTGCTCCAACCGGTTGAGGAACCACAGCCGGCGCTGCGCGAACGACAACGGCACCACCTCAGGGCGTCCCATCGGCACCAGAGCAGCCCGCGCCGCCACACCCGACTCCCGCACCCACGCGGACAGCCCGGCAACGGTCGGCGCCTCGAACAACGCCCGAACCGGAAGCTCCACACCCAGCACCGAACGCACCCGGCTCACCAGACGGGTCGCCGACAGCGAATGACCGCCCAGCTCGAAGAACCCGTCGTCGATACCCACCCGAGCGACACCCAGCACCTCGGCGAACAGCCCGCACAGGATCTCCTCCTGCGGACCACGCGGACCACGGCCCACTCCCCCGGCACCGAACTCCGCAACCGGCAACGACCCACGGTCGACCTTGCCGTTCACCGACAACGGCAGCGCCTCCAGCACCACCACCACCGCCGGCACCATGAACTCCGGCAGGTGCCCGATGGCATGGGCACGCACGGCCTGCGGGTCGACCTTGCCGGCGACGTAGCCGGCCAGTTGCGGCCGGCCCTCGGGCGTCGGCACGAGCAGGACCACGGCGTCGGACACGCCCGGGGCGGTGCGCAGGCAGGCCTGCACCTCGCCGAGCTCGACCCGGCGGCCTCGGATCTTGACCTGGTGGTCCTGCCGACCGAGGAACTCCAGGCTGCCGTCCATGCGACGGCGGACACGGTCGCCGGTGCGGTACATCCGGCTGCCGGGGGTGCCTGTGAAGGGGTCGGGGACGAAGGCGGCGGCTGTCTTTCCCGGGTCGCCGAGGTAGCCGCGGCCGACGCCGACGCCGCCGACGTAGAGGTCGCCTTCGCTTCCGACCGGTACGAGTTCCAGCCTGTCACCCAGTACGTGGAGTTGGGTGTTGCGGACGGGCGAGCCGATGGGAACGGGCCGCGCGTCGGAGAGGGGGCCTGCGGTGATCAGGGCGTGCGCGACGTCGTCGGAGCATTCGGCGGGACCGTAGGCATTGGTGATCGGGATGTGGGGGAAGCGCTCGAACCAGCGTCGGCAGAGGTCGGCCGGCAGGTCCTCGCCCGTGGCCATCAGGTGCCGCAGGTTCCGCAGCACGGGCACGGGCAGCCCGTCGTCCCACTGGTCCAGCGTCGCGCGCAGCAGCGAGGGGACCACTTCCAGGACCGATATGTGCTCGTCGTCGACCGTCCCGAAGAGTGCCGCGGGGTCGGCGGCCGTGCCGGTGCCGACCGCGCGGACACGGCCGCCCACGGCAAGGGGCGCCAGCATCTGCCACACGGAGACGTCGAAGGTGAGCGGGGCGTTCTGGACGAGGGAGTCCTCGTCCTCGAAGGCCAGGTCCTCGATCTTGGCCTGGAGGTGGTTGGCCAGGCCCGCGCGGTGGACCATGGCGCCCTTGGGCCGGCCGGTGGAACCGGAGGTGTAGATGACGTAGGCGAGGTCCTGCGGGTGCGGCGGCCGTGCCGGCTCGGGCTCCTGCCCGTCCGTGCCGGCGTCCGCGGCGTCGGCCACGAGGACGGATTCGAGCGTGCTGCCGCTGCCGGCGGCGAGGTCCCGGGCCGCATCCGCCTGGCCGCGGCCGGCCAGGATCCAGCCGACACCGGCATCGGAGAGCAGCTCCGACAGGCGGGCCGCGGGCGAACGGGGGTCGAGCGGCACGTACGCCGCTCCGGCGGCCAGGACGCCGACGCAGGCGACGACGGCGTCGGCACCGGCTTCGGCGAGCAGCGCGACCCGCGCTTCGGGACCGGCTCCCCGGGATCGGAGCCAGTGCGCGACTCCGTCCGCCCGCGAGATCAGTTCGCGGTAGGTGAGGGTGGTGTGGTCGTCGGTGACGGCGACGGCATCGGGGGTGCGCCGTGCCGCCGTGCGGATCCGGGCGATGACGTCCTCGAAGCCCTCCGGGGCTGCGGTGTCGTTCCAGGTGGTGAGGAGTTGGTGGCGTTCGGCGGGGGTGAGGATGTCCAGGCGGGTCAGGGCCCGGTCGGGGTCGGCGACGGCGGCTTCGAGCAGCCGCACGAGGCGTCCGACCAGCGACTCGACCGTGGAGCGGTCGAAGAGGTCCTCGGAGTACTCGACCACGCCCTCGATGCCCGCCGCGCTGCCGTCCGCGGCGAACCGCTCGGCCATGTGGAACGACAGGTCGAACTTGGCCGTCACCCCGCCGGCATCCGCGCCCCGCACCCGCAGACCGTCGAACTCCGCGCTGGGCTGTTCCTGGTTCTGGAGTACGACCATGACCTGGAACAACGGGTTGCGTGCCAGGGAACGGGCCGGGTTGAGGACCTCGACGAGCCGCTCGAACGGCAGGTCCTGGTTCTCGTACGCCGCCAGGTCGGTGGCACGCACCCGGGCCAGGAGTTCCCGGAAGGTGGGGTCGCCGCCGGTGTCGGTGCGCAGGACGAGGGTGTTGACGAAGAACCCGACGAGGTCGTCGAGGGCATCGTCGGTACGGCCCGCGATCGGGGCGCCGATCGGGATGTCCGTGCCCGCACCCAGCCGGCTCAGCACGGCCGCCACCGCGGCCTGGACCACCATGAACATGCTCGCCGCGCCCTCACGGGCCAGACCACGCAGCGCACGGTGACCACCCGCGCCCAACGCGAGCGGCACGGAGCCGCCGCGGTGGCCCGGGACCACCGGACGCACCCGGTCCACCGGCAGCGAGATCTCCTCCGGGAGGCCGTCGAGGGCCTGCTGCCAGTACGCCAGCTGTTGCGCAACGGCACTGTCCGGGTCGTCCTCGCTGCCCAGGACCTCGCGCTGCCACAGCGCGTAGTCCGCGTACTGCACCGGCAGCGGAGCCCACACCGGCACCTCACCCGCGCACCGGGCCGCATACGCGGCCGCCAGATCCCGCGCCAGCGGACCCACCGACCAACCGTCACCGGCAATGTGATGCATCACCACGGCCAGCACGTGCTCGTCCTGGCCCAGCGCGAACAACCGGGCCCGAAGGGGAACCTCGACCGACAGGTCGAACCCGGCCCGCGTCACACCTGCCAACGCCTCGGCCAGACCCTCTTCCTCGACCTCGGCCACCTCGAACCCGAACGTGACCGAACCGGCCTCCAGCACGACCTGCCGCGGCACCCCCTCGATCTCGGGGAACACCGTCCGCAGACTCTCGTGCCGGCCCACCACATCGGCCAGGGCCAGCCCCAGCGCACCCCGGTCCAGGGCACCCGACATGCGGACCACGAGCGGCACGTTGTAGGCGGGGTTCAGGCCGTCGAGGCGGTTGAGGAACCACAGCCGGAGCTGTGCGAACGACAACGGCACCACCTCGGGGCGCGCCATCGGCACCAGTGCGGCCCGCGCCACCGCGCCGGACTCCCGCACCCAGGCCGACAGTCCGGCGACCGTGGGCGCCTCGAACAGGGCGCGAACGGGAAGTTCTACGGCGAGGGCCGAACGCACCCGGCTCACCAGACGGGTCGCCGACAGCGAATGACCGCCCAGCTCGAAGAACCCGTCGTCGATGCCGACCTGGGAGACGCCCAGGACCTCGGCGAACAGCCCGCACAGGATCTCCTCCTGGGGGCCGCGCGGACCACGGCCCACTCCCCCGGCACCGAACTCCGCAACCGGCAACGCCCCACGGTCGACCTTGCCGTTCACGGTCAACGGCAGCGCCTCCAGCACCACCACTGCCGCCGGCACCATGTACTCCGGCAGCAGCGCCGCCACGGAGGCCCGCACGCGCTGGCCGTGCAGGGCCTTGGCGTCCGTGTCGCCGGTGACGTAGGCGACGAGCCGCCGGTCGCCGGGCCGGTCCTCGCGGACCATGACGGCGGCCTGGGCGACGCCCGAGCAGGACAGCAGCGCCGACTCGATCTCGCCCGGCTCGATCCGGTAGCCGCGGATCTTCACCTGGTCGTCCGCACGGCCCAGGAACTCCAGGTTCCCGTCCGCACGCCACCGCACCACATCCCCCGTCCGGTACATCCGGCCACCACCACCCCCGAACGGATCCGCCACGAACCGCTCACCCGTCAGACCCGGCCGCCCCACATACCCACGGGCCACACCCGAACCCGCGATGAACAGCTCACCCGGCGTCCCCACCGGCACCGGCCGCAGACCGGCATCCAGCACGTACACCCGCGTGTTGTCCAGGGGGAGGCCGATGGGCAGCGTGTGCCCCTCCACCGGCTCCCCGGGGGCGAGTCGGTACTCGGTTGCGCTGACCGTGGTTTCGGTGGGGCCGTAGACGTTGCGCACGGCGACATCCGGGTGGCGGCGCCGCCAGGCTTCGAGGGCGGCCGCGTTGACGGGCTCGCCGGCCAGCAGGAGTTCGCCGGTCGGGGCGTACTCCTCGGGCAGTTCCATCAGCAGTGACAGGTGGCTGGGGGTGGCCTTGAGGAAGGTGTACCGCTCGGTGTGCGGCGACTGCCCGGCGTCGGCGTCCCTGAGGGAGCCGATGACCACGCATCCGCCGGAGATCAGCGGCACGTAGAGGGCGGTGACCGTCATGTCGAAGGAGGCGGAGGAGTGCAGCAGGGCCGCCCCGCGGGTGCTCGGGTATGCGGAGCGGGCGCCCTCCAGGTAGTCGGCGAGCGCTCCGTGCTCGACCATGACGCCCTTCGGCGTGCCGGTGGACCCGGATGTGTGGATCACGTAGGCGGGGTTCTGCGGGTGCAGGGGCCGGAGGCGGTCGGCGTCCGCGGGGGCAGTCGCCGACTGCCGCGTGAGGCGCACGAGGACGTCGGGGTCGTCGAGCACCAGGGTCTCAGCGCCCGTTGCACCGGCCGGACCTGCCGGGCCGGCCGGAGCGTCCCCGGTCGTGACGAGCACCCGAGGGGCGGTGTGGGCCTGCATGAGGGCGATGCGCTCGGCCGGGTACTCCGGGTCGATGGGCAGGTAGGCCGCCCCTGTCTTGGCGACCGCGAGCAGGGCCACCATGAGGTCCGCGGAACGCGGCAGGGCGACCGCGACGATCTGCTCGGGGCCCGCTCCGAGCCCGATGAGGTGGTGGGCGAGCCGGTTCGCGCGGGCTTCCAGCTCCGCGTACGTCAGGAGGGTGCCGCCGTCGGACACGGCGGGTGCCTCGGGGGTGCGGGCGGCTTGTGCCTCGAACATGGCAGGCAGCAGCTCTGCCGGGGCCGGGCGGTCCGTGTCGTTCCACTCGCTGAGGATCAGGTGTCGCTCGTCCGCGGAGAGGAGGTCGGCCTGGCTGATGGGCATGCCGGGCTCGGCGACGGAGGCCCGCAGCAGGCGGGCCAGGCGCTCCAGGGCCGATTCCACGGTGGCGTGGTCGAACAGGGCGGCGTTGTAGCGGGCGATGCCCTCGATTCCGGCGGGTGTGCCGTCGGTGGCGTGGCGCTCGCGGAGGCTGAGCAGGAGGTCGAACTTGGAGAGCGAGTCGGCGGTCGGCTCGATGGCGATGCCGAGGCCGGGCAGGTCCAGCGTCTGGTCGGGGGTGTTGTCGAGGGCCAGCCAGACCTGGAACAGCGGGTGGCGGGCCAGGGAACGGGCCGGGTTGAGAACCTCGACGAGCCGTTCGAACGGCAGGTCCTGGTTCTCGTACGCCGCCAGGTCGGTGGCACGCACCCGAGCCAGGAGTTCGCGGAAGGTGGGGTCGCCGCCGGTGTCGGTGCGCAGGACGAGGGTGTTGACGAAGAACCCGACGAGGTCGTCGAGGGCATCGTCGGTACGGCCCGCGATCGGGGCGCCGATCGGGATGTCACTGCCCGCACCCAGCCGGCTCAGCAGGGCGGCGAGTCCGGCCTGGAGCACCATGAAGACGGTGGCGCCCCGGGTCCGGGCGAGTGCGGTCATGGCCCGGTGGAGTTCGGGGTCGAGAGCGAAGCGGATCGCGCGGCCGGGCTGTGCGGCCTCGGCGGCTTCCCTGGGGCGGTCGACGGGGAGGGAGATCTCCTCCGGCAGGCCTTCGAGCGTGCCCTTCCAGAACGCGAGCTGCTGCGCAACGGCACTGTCCGGGTCGTCCTCGCTGCCCAGGACCTCGCGCTGCCACAGCGCGTAGTCCGCGTACTGCACCGGCAGCGGAGCCCACACCGGCACCTCACCCGCGCACCGGGCCCCGTACGCGGCCGCCAGATCCCGCGCCAGCGGACCCACCGACCAACCGTCACCGGCGATGTGGTGCGTGACCACGGCCAGGACGTGTTCGTCCTCGCCGAGTGCGAAGAGACGTGCCCGCATGGGGAGGTCCGCGGTGAGGTCGAAATCGGCGGACGTCACCCCTGCGAGTGCGTCGGCGAGACCTTCCTCGTCGACCTCGACCACATCGAAGCCCAGCGACACCGACCCGGCCTCCAGGACGACCTGCCGCGGCACCCCGTCGATCTCGGGGAACACCGTCCGCAGACTCTCGTGCCGGCCCACCACATCGGCCAGGGCCAGCCCCAGCGCACCCCGGTCCAGCACACCCGAAAGCCGCAGGGACAACGTCATGTTGTACCGGGCATCACCCTGCTCCAACCGGTTGAGGAACCACAGCCGGCGCTGCGCGAACGACAACGGCACCACCTCGGGGCGTCCCATCGGCACCAGAGCAGCCCGCGCCGCCACACCCGACTCCCGCACCCAGGCCGACAGTCCGGCAACGGTCGGCGCCTCGAACAGGGCGCGAACGGGAAGTTCTACGGCAAGGGCCGAACGCACCCGGCTCACCAGACGGGTCGCCGACAGCGAATGACCGCCCAGCTCGAAGAACCCGTCGTCGATACCCACCCGAGCGACACCCAGGACCTCGGCGAACAGCCCGCACAGGATCTCCTCCTGCGGACCACGCGGACCACGGCCCACTCCCCCGGCACCGAACTCCGGAACCGGCAATGCACCACGGTCGAGCTTGCCGGTGGCCAGCAGGGGGAGGACGTCCAGGGCGACGATCGCGGCCGGAACCATGTGGCGCGGCAGTTCCGCGGCAGCCGCGCGCCGAAGGGCGTGGACGTCCGCCTGCTGTCCGGGGCGCGGTACGACGTAGGCGACCATGCGCGGATCTCCGGTGGCCTCGTCCTCGTGGACGACGACGGCGGCTTGCGCGAGGTCCCCGAGCCGGCAGAGCGCCGACTCGATCTCGCCCGGCTCGATCCGGTAGCCGCGGATCTTCACCTGATCGTCCGCACGGCCCAGGAACTCCAGGTTCCCGTCCGCACGCCACCGCACCACATCCCCCGTCCGGTACATCCGGCCACCACCACCCCCGAACGGATCCGCGACGAACCGCTCACCCGTCAGACCCGGCCGCCCCACATACCCACGGGCCACACCCGAACCCGCGATAAACAGCTCACCCGGCGTCCCCACCGGCACCAGCCGCAGACCGGCATCCAGCACGTACACCCGCGTGTCGCCGACGGGTCGGCCGATGACCGGCTGGTCGACGTCCGACACGCCGGCCACGACGGAGTCCACGGTGGTCTCGGTCGGCCCGTAGAAGTTGTGGCTGAGCGGGGCGTCGGCCCGCAGCCGGTCCCAGAGGGACGGGGGTACGGCCTCGCCGCCGACCATGACGGCGGCCGGGGAGGTGCCGCCGGCCGGCCGGGTGTCGTCCAGGAGGTCCTGTGCCACCAGGAGGCGGCCGTAGGAGGGGGTGACGTCGACGATGTCGATGCCGTGGCCGGCGGTGTAGGCGACGAGGGCCTCGGCGTCGCGGCGCACCACGTCCTCGATGAGGTGGAGTTCGTGACCGGCGAGCATCCACAGCAGCGGGGGCCAGAGCGCGTCGGAGGAGAGCGCGGCGGTGTGGGCGACGCGGACGCACTCCCTGCCCAGTGATGCGGCGGTGGGGAGGTACACCTGTGTCCGGTGGCTGAAGAAGAGTCCGGCGAGCCCGCGGTGGGGCACGGCGACGCCCTTGGGCCGGCCGGTGGAGCCCGAGGTGTAGTGGACGTACGCGGTGTGGTCGGGGTGCGGCGGGTGGACCCGGTCGGCGTCCGCGGGGTCGGTGCCGGGGTGCTGCGCCAGCTCGCGTACGACCTCGGGTGCGTCCAGGAGGACGCTGGGGACGTCGGTGGGGAGCAGGGCGGCGGCGCGTTCGGCGGTGGTGAGGATCAGGACGGGCCGGGCGTCGCCGAGGAGGGTGGCGATGCGGTCCGCGGGATCGTCGGGGTCGAGCGGCAGGTAGGCCGCGCCGGTCTTCAGCACGGCGAAGAGGGCGGTGAGGTTCTGCGGGGAGCGGGGCAGGGCGAGGGCGACCACGTCCTCGGCGCCGATGCCTCGTGCGAGGAGCTGGTGGGCCAGCCTGTTGGCGTCGGCGTTGAACTCGGCGAAGGTGGTGGCGGCGCCCCCGAAGACGACGGCGGTGCGGGCGGGGGTGCGGGCGGCCTGTTCCTGGAGGATGCCGACGACGGTGGTCTGCGGCGTGTCCTGGCCGGTGTCGTTGAAGGTTTCGAGCAGCAGGCGGCGCTCGCCCGCGCCGAGGACGTCCAGCCGCCCGGCGGGCAGCTCGGGGGTGGCCGCGAAGGCTTCGAGGATCCGCCGGTAGCGGGCCAGGACGGTGTCGGCGGCGGTACGGTCGACGAGGTCGGGGCGGTGTTCGAGCCGCAGTTCCAGCCGGTCGCCGGAGGCGGCGGCGATCAGGCCGAGTGCGTAGTGCGTGGCGTCGCGGCCTTCGGCGGCGGTGACGCGGACTCCGCGGACCGTCGTGGCGAGGCCGTCCCTGTCGACGGGGTAGTTCTCGTAGACGACCGAGGTGTCGAAGAGTTCGCCGACGCCGACGAGGCTCTGGATGTCCGCCAGGCCGAGGTACTGGTGGTCCATCAGCGCGGTCTGCTCGTCGCGGACCCGGGTCAGCAGGGTGCCCAGGGACTCCTGGGCGTGCAGCCGTACGCGCACGGGGACGGTGTTGATGAACAGGCCGATCATGCTCTCGACGCCGGGGATCTCGGGCGGGCGGACCGAGACGGTGGAGCCGAAGACGACGTCCTGCCGGCCGGTGAGCTTGGCCAGGAGCATCGCCCAGGCTGCCTGGAGCACGGTGCTGACGGTGGTGCCGTGGTCGCGGGCCTGCTGCCGCAGGGCGGCGCTGAGGTCCTCGGGGAGTTCGAGGGCGATCTGTTCGGCGGGCGCCGCGAGGCCGTCCGAGCCGGCCGGCGGGGCCACCCTGGTGGGCTCGTCCAGGCCTTCGAGTGCCTGCCGCCACGCTTCGAGGGAGATGTTCCGGTCCTGGCGGGCCAGCCAGCCGAGGAAGGCACGGTAGGGGGCGGCGGGGGGCAGGACCGCGCTGTCGGGGCCGTGCTCGTACAGGGCGAGGAGCTCCCGCAGCACCAGCGGACCCGACCAGCCGTCCATCAGGATGTGGTGGTTGGTCAGGACGAGCCGGTGCAGTTCCGGCTCCAGCCGGACGAGGGCCAGGCGGATCAGCGGGGGCTTGGCGAGGTCGAAGCCGGCCAGACGCTCGTGCTCGGCGATCCGGTCCAGTTCCGCCTGGCGCTCGGCCGGGTCCAGTGCCGTGAGGTCGGCGTCCCGCCATGCGGGGTCCGCCTGGCGGGGGATGAACTGGACGGTCTTGCCGGAGGTGGTCACCCGGAATCCGGCGCGGAGCTGCGGGTGGCGCCGAAGCAGGCCGCGAAGTGCCGCGCGGAGCCGGCCGGCGTCGAGCGGGCCGGTGAGGTCGATGCCCAGCTGGACCGTGTAGACGTCCCGCTCGTGGCCGTCGTAGTGCGCGTGGAAGAGCAGACCCTCCTGCAGGGGCGAGAGGGGCAGGACGTCTTCGAGCCCCGTGCGCTGGTCTCGGGGGCGGTCACTCGCGGTCATGTTCGTTCCTCAGTCGGCTTCGGCTCGTCGGTCTCGGCCACGGGGGCGCCGAGGGGTCACGCACGGCTCCGCGAACGGGGTCCTGGTCCCGGCCCCGGCCGCGACGGGCGGTGGTCTAGGGGGGTGTCTTGTCGGCCCGGCCTGACCGGCAAGACACCCCTCTAGTCGGACATCGCGACCAGCACACGCCGGTTCCCGGTGTACGGGCGGCGGCCGTGGCCGACCAGGATGTTGTCGATGAGGAGCAGGTCACCGGCGTTCCAGTGCACGTCCACGGCGTTGCGGAGGCCCGCTTCCTGGACATGGAGGATGTGCTCGGCGGGTATCGGGGTGCCGTCGGCGTACGAGGCCGACTGCGGCATCTCGTCCTCGGACAGCAGCTCCATCAGCAGGGCCGCGTCCTCCCCCAGGCCGGCGACGTGGAACTGGTCGGCCTGGTTGAACCACACCTCGGTGCCGGTGACGGGGTGGCGCAGGGTGCCGGGGCCGACCTGGCTGATCCACAGGGTTCCGTCGGACTTCCACTTCCAGTCGGCTCCGGTGCCGTCGAGGAAGGCCTCGACCTGCTGCCTGTCCCCGGTCTCGAAGGTGTCCTGCCAGCTCTTGCCCAGCCCGTGTCCGCCGTGCAGGTTCTGGGTGTAGCGGACGCCGCCGGCGAAGGCCTCGCGGACAGCGGGGTCGATGGACTCCAGCCACAGCTGCCCGTCGACGACGGGGGTGGCGCCGCCGGTGGACGGAGCCCGGTCGCAGTAGAACAGCAGGCGCCCGGGCCACTGGTGGGCGTACGACATTTCGTTGTGCAGGGAGATCTGGTACTCGGGCGGATACTCGGTGGACGTGTAGACGTTCTCGCCGACGGCGGCGACCTTGGTCCGCGGGGAGTTGCCGTGGACGTACGCCAGCCGCTGCGGCAGCAGGGCGTCCGCGACCGTGTCGTAGGTCCCCGAGGAGACTCCGAAGCCGCGGAAGACCAACGCCTTCTCCTGCGCCAGCAGTTCGGCGAGGTCGATCCCGGCGAGGTGGTCCACGAGCCCGGCCGCTGTCGCCTCGGCGCCGACGGCCGAGGGGGTGAGCTCCAACGGCCGCCAGTTCTCAGCTGTGTGCAACGCGCTGTCCTTCCAAGCCTTCGATCTCGATCGTGGAGCGGTGGCCGATGCTAGGCAGGTCCGGTGCGGGAGGGCTGGACGCCTGCTATACGGCACAAACTGCCTCTTTCGGGCTGCCTGTCGGCCTCGCCGCCGGGATCTACCGTCCGGGGAACCGGGGTGGGCGCCCCTCGCGAAATGCGGCCACGGCCTCCTCGACGTCCGCCGACTTCGCGGTGACGACCTGCGCGGCCGATTCGCGGGCGAGGGCGTCCGCCAGGGACGCGGCGCCCGCGTTGGCGTGCACGACGGCTTTGGTGACGGCGACCGCGACCGGACTGTTGGTCGCGATGTCCGCGGCCAGTGCGAGCGCCTGCGACAGCAGGGCGTCGCCGGGTACGACCCGGTTCACCAGCCTCAGGTCGAGCGCCTCCTCGGCGGTGGCGGTCCGCCCGCTGAGCAGGAGGTCGAGGGCGGAGCCGAGCCCGACGATCCGCGGCAGCAGCCAGGAGGCGCCCAGGTCGCCCCCGGAGAGCCCGACCCGCACGAACGCCGCGCGGCAGCGGGTGTCCGGGGCGGCCAGGCGGACGTCGGCGGCGAGCGCCAGGGAGAGGCCGGCGCCGATGCACGGGCCCGCGACGGCGGCGATCACCGCCTGCGGCAGCCCGTACAGGGCCCTGACCGCACCGGCCTGGCGCTCCACCCGGCGTTGGAGCTCCAGCGGGGGCATGGAGGTCATGCCCTCCATGCCGTCCAGGTCGAAGCCGGAGCAGAAGACCCCGCCGGCGCCGTTCAGGACGACGGCCCTGACGGAGGCGTTCTCGGCCACACTGCCGCACAGCGCCTCCAGTTCCGCGAGCATCCCGTCGGTGAGGGCGTTCTTGCGGTGGGGCCGGTTGAGCGTCACGAGCATGACGTCCGCCCCGATGCGCTCGGCCAGGACCGTGGGGGAGCTCATGCCGCCCGTCCCGGGCGTCCGGCGCCGTCGAGCCGGGCGGTGAGGTCCGCCAGGAGCTCGGGCGCCCGCTCCTGCAGGTAGAAGTGGTCTCCCGCGAAGGCCCGGAACGCGAAGTCCGAGGCGGTGTGCTCGGACCAGGCCCGCACGTCCGCCGCCTCCACGCTCGCGTCGAGGTCACCGTGGTAGGCGGTCACCGGAGCGCCGGTCCGCGGGCCTGTCTCCGCCCGGTAGGTCTCGGCGATCCGGACGTCGGCCCTCAGCGCCGGCACGATCACGGACCGGAGGTCGCGGTCGGCGAGCACCTGCCCGTCCATGCCGCCCAGCGCGCTCAGTTCCTCCAACAGGGCGTCGTCGTCGAGCCGGTGCAGGTTCCTGGACGGGCGCGGCCGCGACGGGGCGGACCTGCCGGAGACGAAGAGGTGGGCCGGCGGCGCGCCGTGCGTCCGCTCCAGGCGCAGGGCGACCTCGTAGGCCACGGCTGCGCCCAGGCTGTGGCCGAAGAACGCGACCGGCCGGTCCAGGAAGGGGGGCAGCGCCGCGGCGATGCCCGCGGCCATGGGCTCCATGGAGTCCACGCACGGTTCGCCGAAGCGGTCCTGCCGGCCGGGGTACTGCACCGCGAGCATCTCCACGTCCTGCGGGAGCAGGGCGGGCCAGGCTCGGAAGGTGCCGGCCGACCCCCCGGCATGGGCGAAGCACACCAGGCGCAGCCGGGGTGAGGGAACGTGGCGGTACCGGCGAATCCATCCACCGCACGAGATGACCGCGGGAATCGAAGAAGACATGTGACGCCTCTGCTTTGGATACCGGACGAGCGAAAGCTGTCGAGCTGCCCGCCTTGGTGAATCAACGCAAAACCTACCCCGGCCTTCCGCCCGTTCAAGAGGCAGTTCTGCATATAGGCGGCGTCCAGTCGGGGTGGATCAGCTGACCGTACGATCGGGCACGTCGATTTCCCAATCAACGGTTGGCGCGATGACTCCCCCTCTGCAAATTCCGCATATCAAGGTCGAATTCCTCCCGCACATAAGCCCGCTCGCCGATCGCGTGGAGGGGCATACCCGTGCATTCGTCCGCAGGTTCGGCCTGGTCCCGGACGAGGCCTCGCGGCGACACCACGAGGATTCCCTGCTGGGCACGCTGATGTCCCGGGCGTATCCCTATGCCGGGTTCGCCGAACTGGCCCTGGTGACCGACTGGATCAGCTGCCTGCTCGTCCTGGACGACCAGTTCGACGAGACACGGCTGGGCACCGACCCCGAGCGGATGCGCCTGGTGTGCGCGACGGTGCTCGGCTGGCTGCCGCCCGAGGGTCCGGGACCCGTCGCGGACACGGCCGGCGAGGACTCGTTCACCGCGGCCTTCCGGCCGGCGTTCCGCGACTTGTGGGAACGCACCTGCGCCTACACCACGCCGGTCTGGCGGAAAAGGTTCACGGCCCACATCGCCGAATTCTTCGAGACATGCACCTGGGAGGCCGGGAATCGCGCGGCCGATCGGGAGCCAGAATTCGACGAGTATCTGCGCATGCGCGGCTGCGCCCTTATGCCCTATCTCGACCTGGTCGAAGTCGCCCGGCACTGGGAAATACCGGAGGCGGTGTACGGACTTCCGGAATTCGCGGAGATGAATCAGGCCCTGTCGGACGCGGACCTGTGGACGAACGACCTCTTCTCCTGCGAGAAGGAGGCGCTGCTGGGCGACCCGCACAACCTCGTGCTGGTGTACCGGCGGGCCAACGGCACGGACCTGCAGACGGCCGCCGACGCCGTCGCCGGGATGATCCAGGGCCGAGTGGACCGCTTCACCGAACTGGCCGCGGCCTGCTACCCGAAAGCGCGCCGGGCGGGCGCCGACGAGGGGATGCGCGAGGCGCTGGAACTCCACGTGGAGGGGCTGCGCACCTGGATGAGCGGGCAGCTGCAGTGGCGATTCGAGACGGGCCGCTTCGACCCGGCCCGCCCCGGCGTCGTCGACGCCTCCGGCATCACGCCGCTCTGACCCCGGAGGCCTTCGGACATGCGAAACCGCTATGCCACGCTCCGCCACCTGCAAACGCTGGACCCCAAGGCCGACCACGAGCTGATCCACCGGATCTCCTCCGACCGGGAGTTCCCCTGGGACTACGGCCGCGGCCTGGAGGTCGCGATCTGGCGGACCTGCTGCGTGCCGGTGATCTCCGAGCTGCTCGACGGCACCGGAGAGTTCGCCCACCGGGCGCAGAAACGGTACGACGACACCCGCATCCTGCTCGGCGAGATGGTCAAGGCCGGCTACGACTCCGAGCGCGGCCGTCAGGCACTGCGCCAGATCAACCGCGCCCACGCCCGCTTCGACATCGCGAACGAGGACATGCTGTATGTGCTCTCCACCTTCATCTTCGAGCCGGTCCGCTGGATCGACCGCTGGGCCTGGCGCCGGGTCAGCACAGTGGAGAAGCTCGCCGCGTTCCACTTCTTCCTGGCCGTGGGCGAGCGCATGAACATCAAGGAACTCCCCACGGATTACGCCGAGTTCGAGCGGTTCAACCGGGAATACGAGCAGCGGATGTTCCGGCCCGCCCCGAGCAACCACCGCGTCGGCATGTCGCTATTGCGGCTCTACTCGTCCTGGTATCCGCGCCCCCTCGACGCCCTGGTGGGAGCCACGCTGCCGTGCCGGCTCGACGGGCCGGCGCTGCAGATGCTCGGCATCGCCCCGCCGGCGCGCTGGGCGCGCGCTCTGAACCGTATCGGGCTGCGGGGGCACGCGCTCGCGGAGCGGTTCGCGCCGGAGCCCGTCGGCCGGCTGCTGACCCGTCCGACAGCCAGGACCTACCCGGGCTACCCGGTCGGCTACGACCTGTCCCAGATCGGGCCGGGCGGCGTCTGCGCCCCGACCCGGGAAGCATCGAACAGGTGAGCGGCGGACTGGCGTCGCGCCGGCGCGTCATAGGCGGCACCCCTCTGCTCTCCCTCCGGGTCCCGCTCGGCGGCCGCACCGTACGTGTGCGGCTGAAGATGGAGGGGGAGAACTCCTTCGGCTCCATCAAGGCGCGTACGGCGCATGCCCTGCTGGGGTCGCTGGAGGCGGCCGGCCGGCTCGGCCCGGGAAGCCGTGTGGTGGAGTCGACCTCGGGGAACCTCGGCGTGGCGCTGGCCGGGCTCTGCGCCCAGCGTGGGTACCGGTGCACCCTGGTCGTCGAGCCCAGCACGCCCCAGCGCAGCCGCGACGAAATGGCGGCGCACGGCGCCGAGGTGGTGGTGGTCCGCGAGGTGCCCGGCGGCCGGACCCTGGACGCCCGGCTGGCAGCCGTCCGGGACATCCTGGCGAACGACCCGACCGCCGTGTGGACCGACCAGTACGAGAACCCGGCGAATCCCCGTGCGCACCAGTGGGGTACGGCGGCGGAGCTGGCGCGCGCGCTGCCCGCGCACCGGCTCGACGCCGTGTCCGTGGCGGTGTCCACCGGCGGCACGCTGGCGGGAATCGCCCGCTACTTCCGCGAGCACCGGCCGCGGACACGGCTGCTGGCCGTGGACGCGGTGGGATCGGCGGCGCTGGGCGGGGCAGTGGGCGAGCGCCCGTTCAAGCTCGCCGGCTTCGGCTCGGGGCAGAGATCGCGGTTCCTGACGGGCGACGAGTGGGACAGGGCGTTGACCGTGCACGACGTGCACGCGGCCATGGCCTGCCACGGGCTCTCGGAGAGCACGGGCGTCCGGCTCGGCGGCTCGGGCGGGGCCGCCGTACTGGCCGCACTCCTGCACACCCTCGACACGCCGGGTGATGGGGAGGTCGTATGCATCTGCCCCGATGCCGGAGACAAGTACGAACAGATATACGTCCATCCCCTTCCGGCGCCGCCGGAACCGGACCGCGGAGTCCTGACCGTCCTGAAGGCCCTGGGAGCGGCACGACTCGAGAACGGAGAGCCAGAGTGAGCACCGAGCCCGACACCACGATCCGATACCTCACGGGGGCGCAGGTCGAGGAGCTGAGCCGCGGTCTGAGGGTCGTCGATCTGGTCCGCGACACGCTCCTGGCCTTCCGCGACGGTACGGCGGGCCTCACTCCGGAGGCGGCGCTGCGCTGGACCACGCCCTCCGGCGCCTCGGCCCGCAGTCTGATCCTGCCCGGATGGTCGGGCTCCGGCTACGGATGCAAAATCATCAACAGTTCGCTCGGCAACCACGGCCGGGGAATCGACCGGGCGGCCGGCCTGATCGTGCTGGCCGACCCGGAGACCGCGCACCCGAACTGCGTCATGGAAGGCGCCCGGATCAGCGCCCTGCGCACCGCGGGTGTCTCCCTCGCCGCTGTCGACGCGGTCAGGGGCCTGACGTCCGTGACGAGCGTGGCGTTCCTCGGCTGCGGCCGGCAGGCACGGGCCCACACGGAGCTGCTGCTGGCCGAATGCGGACGGATTCGACGAGTGCTGCTGTACGACCGCGACCCCGCGTCCCGCGCGCGGCTGGCGGCGCAGTGGCGAGAGGCAGCGCCGGGCGTGGACGTGCGGGAGACGGCACAGGCGCAGGAGGCCGTCAGCGGGGCGGAACTCACCATCGCGGCCACGACGACGACCGAGTCCTATGTGGAACTGGATTGGATGCCCGCGGGCGCCACGTTCGTCAACGTCTCCCTGGACGACGCCTCGGAAGGGATGCTGACGGGCTGCGACCACCTTTTCGTGGACGACTGGGAGCTGGTGAGCGGAGACGACCACCGGCTGCTCGGAAGGCTCGCCCGGTCGGGCCGGGTGACCGCTCCCGGGAGCGCCGCATCGGCCCCGCTCGGGTCTGACCCTCACCACCGGAACGGCGGGCGGGCCGTGGACGCGGAGCTGTCTTCTCTCGTTGCGGGCGAATACGGCCGGGCCATCGAGTCACACCATCGCGTCGTGATCAATCCGTTCGGCATGGGCGTCCACGACATCGCGCTGGCGGACGTCATCCACGCCAAGGCCGTCGCCGCCGGTGTGGGCACCCGGCTGCCCAGGTAGCCGGTAGCCGGTCCACCGTCAAATCATTTATTCGGAAGGGAAATTGACACTCATTTCAGCGGCACTTATTGATGATGCCGCCTCGCCACAACCATGATCGAATGCGATCAAGCATGTCTTCGGATCGGGGGATTTCATGAAGACAGAACCGGCCGTAAGTGGCCTGACCACAAGTTCATTGGGCAATCTGGTGCGTCATCTGAGGCAGCGGGTGGGCATGAGCCAGCGGATGCTGGCTGAACAGTCCGGCCTGAGCATGCGGACCTTACGCGAGATCGAGCAGGACCGGGTCCCCAGGCCCCGTGCGGTGTCCCTGCAACGTCTGGCCGAGGCCCTGAACGAACCTCAGCTCTGCACGGCCGCCCACACCGGCGGACCGCTGCTCGCCGAAACGTACGACGAGACGGCGGAGTTCGGCATCCGGCTCCTCGGTCCCTTCGCCGCTCTGCGGGGCACCGTCGAACTGGACATCGGCACACCGCAGCAGCGGCACCTCCTGGCGCTCCTCGCACTCAACTCCAACCAGGTGGTCCACCGCAACGAGATCGTCGACGTGCTGTGGGGCGAGGAGCCCCCGTACTCCTTCCAGCAGCTCGTACACACGCACGTCTCGCGTCTGCGCGGCTTCCTCGACCGCCACCGGTCCGAGGAGCTGGGCGCCCCTTCGATCATCCGGCGCTCCGAGGGCTACCAACTCTGCATCGACCAGGAGCAGATCGACCTGCTCCAGTTCCAGGAGCTGTCCGCCGCGGCCGGCGCGGCCCGGCAGCTGGGCGACATACCGAGCGAGCACCGGGCCCTCGCGCGGGTCGTGCAGATGTACACCGGCGAGCTCCTCGAAGGCTTCGGCGAACGGCTCAGGGCCCACCCGGCCGTGGCCGACTACTACGGCATCCATCTCGCCGCCACCCTGCGCCTCGCCGACCTCGCCATCGGCGCGGGCCAGTACGACGAGGCCGTTCCGTGGCTGCGGCAGGTCCAGCGGGCCCACCCGCTGCACGAGGGACTGCATTCCCGCCTCATGGTCGCGCTCGCGGGCTCAGGGCAGCAGGTCGCCGCCCTGGCCGTCTACACCGAGCTGGAGTCGACGCTCCGCACGGAGTTCGGCATCGAGCCCAGCGCAGAGCTCCGGGCCGCGCACCTGTCCATCCTGGGCCAGGGTGCGCCGTCGTGGCCGGTCGGTCCCCCCACTCGACCGGCACAGCGCCAGGGGCCGGTCTCCCCCTGCCTCCTCCCGCGCGACGCGGAGGACTTCGTCGGCCGGAGCGAGCACCACCCCGTGCTCCGCACCCTCACCACGAGCCGCTGCGCGTCGGCCATCGGCAGCGCCTCCGTCGTCTCCCTCTACGGACCGGCCGCCGCCGGCAAGTCGGTACTGGCGGTCCGCACCGCGCACGCGAGCCGCCCGCACTTCCCCGACGGCCAGCTGTACGCGGACCTGCGCGGCAACACGCCCGAGCCGCTCCCCGCCCAGGCGGCGCTGTCCCAGCTCCTCCAGGCCCTGGGGGTCGCCGAACAGGACGTCCCCAGGTCGCTGGCCGGGTGCGTGACGCTCTACCGCAGCCTGCTCGTCGACCGGCGCACGCTGGTGGTCCTCGACAACGTCGCGGACGAGGAGCAGGCGCGCCCGCTGCTGCCGGGCGGCTTCAACACCTCTGTTCTGCTGACCAGCCGGGAGCCGCTGGCAGCTCTGGAGGACGCCCGCCACTTCCGCATCCCCAGCTTCACCACGGAACAGGCACGGGAACTCCTGGCCCGCATCGTCGGCCAGCACCGGACGGCCGAGGAGGCCGAAGCGGCGGCCGAGATCGTCGCACTCTGCGACGCACTGCCGCTCGCCATCCGGATCGTCGGCCTGCGCCTGGCCATGCGCCCGCACTGGAAGCTCGCCCACATGGCGCAGCGGCTGCGCGACGAGGACCACCGCCTCGACACGCTCGCCCAGGGTGCGCTGGCCGTGCGTCCGCGCCTGGAGGGCAGCCTCGCCTCCCTGGCGCCCGCCGAACGCGGGGCGCTGCACGAGCTCGCGTGCGCGGTGGAAGGCGCTTTCTCCGCCGACACGGCCGCACTCCTGCTGGGGTGCTCGCCCCAGCAGGCGGACAACCTCCTGGAGCGCCTCGTCGACCAGCAGCTGATCCAGCCCACCGACGGCCACGAGGAGACGTACGTCTTCTCCCCGCTGGTCCGGCTCCACGCCAGAGAACCGCAGCCCTGAGCGGCCTCCTCCGCCTCCACCGGCTGCTTCTCGTCCTCCGCTCCCTCTTCCCTCCTCATCACCTTCCTCCCTTCCCTTTGTGCTGCCCTGCCCTCGGCTGCCCGGGGCGCAGTGCGCCGCGTGCTCCTCCCGATCCGTACACGGAGTGATTCATGACCTTGCAGAACACGTCCCCGCCACGGGCCCTCCCCGGCGGCAGAAGAATGCTGACCGAGTCGCACTGGACCTCCGACACGAGCAGCGCCCTCGCGTCCCACACCGTCGGCTCCCTGCTGCGGGAGGTCGCCGCGGCACGACCGGAGCAGGTGGCCCTGGTGTCCGTGCCGGAGGAAGGCGAACCGCGCAGCTGGACCTACGCGGAGGTGCTGGCCGAGGCCGAGCGGGTCGCGGCCGGCATCGGTGAACGCGTGCCCGTGGGCGGCCGGGTCGCGATCTGGGCCCCGAACGTCGCCGAGTGGCCCATCGCGGAGTACGCAGCCGCCCTCGCGGGCGTGACGCTCGTCGCCCTCAACCCGGCGCTCAGGGCACGGGAGCTGCTGCACGCCCTGCGCGCGTCGGCCTCGGCCATGCTGCTGTACGCCGAGCACAGCCGCGGGTACGACATGGCCTCCGTCGTCGAGGAGGTCCGGGGCGAGCTCCCCCTGCTGGAGCACATCGTCCCGCTCTCCGACTGGAAGGAGCTCCACGGCAGTACACCGGTGCCCGCCGAACGCGAGCGCGCCGCCTCGGCCGTGCCGGCGCAGATCCAGTTCACATCCGGTACGACCGGACTGCCCAAGGCGGTACTGCTGTCCCACCAGGCCGTCGTGAACGTCTCGCGGTTCACCTTCGACGTGCTCGGCATCCCCGACGGGGCGGCGGTGGTCTCCCCTCTCCCCATGTTCCACACGGCGGGCTGCGTCATCTCGTGCCTGGGCCCGCTGTGGTGCGGCGGTCCCTTCATCCTCCTGGAGCGGTTCGACCCCCGTCTGCTCCTGAAGGTGCTGCGGGACACCCCCGACGCGGTCCTGACCAGCGTGCCCACCGTGCTGACGGCACTGGCCCACGCCGCGCGCCAGGACGAGGCCGCAGCCCCCCGCGTCGGTGCCGTGCTCACGGGAGGGGCCCCCGTCCGCTCCCGGCTCATCGCCGAGGTGGAACAGCTCTTCGACACCACCGTCTTCAACCTCTACGGGCAGACCGAGCTGGCCTCGGTGCTCACCCTGACCCGGCCCGAGGACGACGCGGTGGAGAAGTCCGTGACGGTCGGCCGGCCGCTGCCGCACGTCGAGTGCCGCATCAGCCACCCGGAGTACGGGCACACGCAGCCCCTCGACGTTCCCGGCGAGATCTGCGCCCGCGGCTACCAGCAGATGCTCGGCTACTTCGGGGACCCGGACGCCACCGCGGCCAAGACGGACGAGGACGGCTGGCTCTACACGGGCGACCTCGGCTCGATGGACGCCACCGGGGCGGTGCGGATCATCGGCCGGCTGAGCGACGTGATCATCCGCGGCGGCGAGAACATCTCGGCGGCGGAGATCGAGGGGTGCCTGCTGCACGACGAAGCCGTACAGGAGGCGGTCGTGGTGGGCATCCCCGACGACGCCTGGGGCGAGATCGTCGCCGCCGGCCTGCTGCCCGCGCCGGGCCGGACCGTCGACCTGGAGGCGCTGCGGACCGCGTGCCGGGAACAGCTCTCGCCCTACAAGGTGCCCCAGCTCTGGTACCTGCTCGACGCCCTGCCCACGACGCCTTCCGGGAAGGTCCAGAAGTTCCTCGTCAAGGAGCAGATGGCCCAGCTCCGACCGGTCCTGCAGCCCTGACCGCCACACCCCCTCGGAGGCTCCCATGCAGGTGTCCATGCAGATCCAGTACGACGGCGACGCGGTGGAGTCGGCCCGCCGGGTGAGTGCGCTCGAAAAGGCCGGGCTGGACCTGGTCTGGGTCCCCGAGGCCTACGGCTACGACGCTCCCAGCTTCATGGGCTACATCGCCGCACGCACCGAGCGCGTCCACATCGGGTCGGGCATCATGCCGCTCTTCACCCGCACCCCGACCGTGCTCGCCATGACGGCGGCCGGGGTGGACGCCCTCTCCGGCGGCCGCTGCCACGTGGGGCTGGGCGCGTCCGGGCCCCGCGTGATCGAGGGGTGGCACGGGGTCCCGTACACCGCCCCGCTGGCCCGTACCCGGGAGGCCGTGGAGATCATGCGGAAGGTATGGCGCCGCGACGGGCCGGTCCGCCACGACGGACGCTTCCACCGGCTGCCCCTGCCCGCCCCGGAGGGCAGCGGACTGGGCACGGCGATGCGACTGCTGTCCCCGCCCGTGCGGGAATCGGTCCCGGTGTGGCTCGCCGCGCTCGGCCCGCGCAACGTCCGGATGACCGCGGAGATCGCGGAGGGCTGGCTGCCGATGTTCTTCGTCCCCGAATGGTCGGACCGGGCCTGGGGCGAGGACCTGCGGGCGGGGCTGGCGAAGCGGGATCCCGCGCTGGGCCCGCTCCGCATCTCGGCGGGGGGCCTGCTGGCCATCGGTCCCCGGGCACACCTCGCCCGCGAACGTGCACGCCGTCAACTCGCCCTGTTCATCGGTGCGATGGGAGCTCCGGGCCACAACTTCTACGACGCGCTCATCCGCCGGTACGGATTCGGCGCCGACGCCGACAGGATCCAGCGCCTGTACGCCACGGGCGACCGGGCCGCCGCGGAGGCGGCCGTGCCGCAGGAGCTGCTCCAGGCGACCACGCTGTGCGGCACCGAGGATTACGTCAAGGACCGGCTGGCGGCCTACCGGGCGGCGGGTGTGACCCACGTCCAGGTGACGCCGGTACCGGACGACGGCCAGAGCGAGGCCGGGCTGGTGTCGCGGCTCAAGGAACTCTGCAACTGAACCACCACCCCCCGACGGAGAGAACACTGTGAAGGCACTGATCTACTCGAACCACGGCAGCCGCGGAGACGTCCAGCCGTACCTGGCCCTGGCCTACGCCCTCAACCAGGCCGGCCACACCGGGGTCCTGGTCGGACCGCGCCGCTTCGCACCGTTCGCGGCCGAGTACGGCGTCGAATTCGCACCGCTCAACGACGAGATGATGGACCTGCACGCCCGGCGTGACGTGCAGGAGATCCTGATGAACAACGACCGGCCCACGCCCGCGCAGGTGCGGCTGCGGGAGTCCCTCGGCAAGGAGCTGCTGCCCCGCCTCTACCCGATCATCCTCCGCGAGATGTGGGAGGCGGCGGCCGGGGGCGCCGACCTCATCGTCTACTCGCACTCCTCCCGCCAGGCCATTCACCAGATCGCCGAACGGCTGGGCGTGCCTCACGTACTGGCCCCGCTCTACCCCCACTTCGTCCCCTCCCGTGACTATCCGGCCGGGGTGGGACTGAGCTCGGGGCCCGACAACCTCGCGGACCACGAGCGGGCGGCCCGCGAGCCCCTCGACCCCATGACACACGCGATGGTGACGGCCTGGCGCGCCGAGTCGCTGGGCCTGCCGCCCCGTGCGGACGAGATGGACTTCCGCCACCGCCCGGACGGCTCCCCGACGCCGGTCATCCACGGCTTCAGCCCCCACGTGCTCAGGCATTCCGAGGACTGGCCCGAGTGGGTCCACACCACCGGATTCTGGTCGCTGCCCGCACACCGGGCATGGCAGCCGCCGGCGGACCTGCTGCAGTTCCTGGACTCCGGGGAGCCGCCCGTCTTCGTCGGCTTCGGCAGCATGCGGGGCCTCGACCCGGAGGGGGTCGGCCGCATGGCGCTGGAGGCGGTCCGCAACACCGGCAACCGGGCGATCGTC
The DNA here is from genome assembly GCF_042894785.1 of Streptomyces sp. NPDC001502. NCBI lineage: Bacteria > Bacillati > Actinomycetota > Actinomycetes > Kitasatosporales > Streptomycetaceae > Streptomyces > Streptomyces sp. NPDC001502. Next base: position 50,549 of record NZ_JBIAVW010000024.1, on the reverse strand, counting down.
GTGGAGGGCTGGGGCGGAATCAAGATCTCCGAGACGGCGGACGACGTGTACGTGGCACGGGACGTGCCCTACGACTGGCTGTTCCCGCGCGTCAAGGCGGCCGTTCACGCGGGCGGTACCGGCACCCACAACGCGGCCCTGCTGGCCGGGATCCCCCAAGTGTCCTGCCCCTTCCACCGGGAGCAGCTGATGTGGGCCGAGTACCTGGAGGTGATCGGGGTGGCCCCCGCTCCCATCCAGTTGCGCGATCTCACCACCGAGGGCCTGACCGCCGCGATCCGCACGGCCACGACGGACCCCGCCATCGCCCGCCGGGTGGCGGAACTCGCGGAGAAGGTACGCGGCGACGACGGTTGCGGCACCGCGGTCCGCGTCCTGGAGAAGGTCCACGCGAACCACGGCCGGCCCGCCGCCTGACCGGGGGCAGCTCACCGTACAGAACGCATCCAGCCCGCCCCGGGGCGGGCTGGATAGTGTCCTGGCGAAATCCGGAGTGGCTGCTCGCCCGGAAATCCAGATCCGTTTCCCGTGCGGAAGGCACGCTGCGGAAGACTCCCAGCGTATTCGTCTCCGTACGCCCGCAAGTGAAGTGAGTGGCGAGGAGTCATGGACCGATCTCAGTCTTTCGCGGCCGGCGAGCGAACCCTTCCTCTGACCGGCGCCCAGGCCGGGGTCTGGTTCGCGTCGCAGGTCGATCCGGACAGCCCGATATTCAGGGCTGCCGAATACCTGGAAATCCATGGGCCGGTCGACCCCGCCCTCTTCGAGCAGGCCCTCCGGCAGACGTACACCGAGGCGGACGCCCTGCACATCCGCTTCCTCGACACCGCGGACGGGCCCCGCCAGGTGGTGGGCCCGCCGCCGTCCTGGCGGCTGGAGACGGTCGACGTGTCCGGTGAGCCCGACCCGCGGCGCGCCGCCGAGGAGTGGATGGGGCGGGACCTGCGCCGGCGGATCGACCTCACCCGCTCGCCGCTGTTCACCTACGCGCTCTTCCGCGTCCGCGACGACCACTGGTTCTGGTACCACGCGTACCACCACATCCTGCTCGACGGGGTGGGCGCGGCCCTGCTGGTCCGCCGGGTGGCACACGTGTACAGCGCCCTGGTGTCGGGCACCGAGCCGGACCCGTGCCCGTTCGAGTCGGTGCGCACCCTGCTCGACGCCGACTCCGCCTACCGCGGCTCGCAGGACTTCGAGCGGGACCGCGCCTTCTGGCTGGACCGCTTCGCCGACCGGCCCGAACCGATCGCCCTGTCGGCCCGGCCGCTGCGCGCGACGGCCAAGTTCGTCCGGCACACCGCCCACCTGCCGCAGGACGTCCAGCAGGACCTCACGGCCGCGGCGGAGCGCATCGGGGTCGCCAGGTCCCGCATCGTGATCGCCGCCACCACGGCCTTCTTCCACCGCCTGACCGGCCTCACCGACGTGGTGCTGGGACTGCCGGTCACCGCCCGGCACGACGCGAGGTCGCGCCTGGCGCCGGGCATGGTGGCCAACGTCCTGCCGGTACGGGTGGCCGTCACCCCCGACACGACCGTGGACGACCTGCTGGCACGGACCCGGGACGCGCTCCGCGGTGTCGTGTCCCACCAGCGCTACCGCGGTGAGGACCTGCGGCGGGACCTCGCGCTGCCCCACGACCACCGCCGCTTCTTCGGCCCGCTCATCAACGTGGTGCCCTTCGACTACGACCTGCGCTTCGCCGGGAGCCGCAGCGACGCTCACAACATGTCGCTGCGGCTCATCGAGGACCTCACCGTCTGCGTGTACGACCGGGCCGACGGGAGCCGGATCCGGGTGGACTTCGATGTCCACCCGGAGCTGTACCGCGACGGGGAGGCCGCCGCCGTCCAGAACGGCTACCTGGAGTTCATCGGCCGTGTCGCGCGGGCCCTGGGCGAACCCGGCACGCCCGTCGGCCGGCTCGGCCTGCTCGGCGACGCGGAGGCCCAAGCCCCGACCCCGGCCGCGCCGACCGGCCGGACGGGCGGCGCTCCGGCCGGGCGGACGCTGCCCGCGCTCTTCGAACAGCAGGTGCGGACCTCGCCCGCGGCACCGGCCGTCGAGTACGCGGGAACCGTCCTCGACTACGCGGAGCTGAACCGGCGGGCCAACCGCCTCGCCCACGCGCTGGCGTCCCGGGGCGTGGGTCCGGAGGACCGCGTCGCCCTGTTGCTGTCCCGTTCGCCGGAGTTCGTGATCGCCGCGCTCGCCGTCGCCAAGGCGGGCGCCGCCTACGTACCCGTGGACCCGGCCTACCCCGCGGAGCGGATCGCCTACGTGCTGCGGGACGCCGCTCCCGCCGTCGTCCTGGCGGAATCCGGTACCGCGGCCCCGGCCGAGGCGGCCGGCTGTCTCCCCCTGCTCCTCGACGACGCGGCGGTCGTACGGGAGCTGGCCGGCCGGCCGGCGACCGATCCTGCCGACGGCGACCGGACCGTGCCGCTCACCGCCGACCACCCCGCCTACGTCATCTACACCTCGGGCTCCACCGGCCGTCCCAAGGGCGTGGTGGTCACGCACGCGGGCATCCCCGCACTCGCCGAGGCGTGCGCCCGGCGCCTCGGGATCGGGCCCGGCAGTCGCGTACTGCAGTTCGCCGCCATGGGTTTCGACGCCACGGTCGCGGAGCTGTGCATGGGCCTGCTGTCCGGCGCGACCCTGGTACTGGCGCCCGGGCGGCAACTCATGCCCGGCGACCCGCTGGCCTCCTTCACCCGCGAGGCCCGCATCACCCACGCGCTCCTTCCACCCTCCTCCCTGGCCGTGATGGACGCCGAAGGCGACCTGCCCCCGGACATGAACCTCTTCGTGGGGGGCGAGGCCACCCCGGCCGAACTCGCAGCCCGCTGGGCGCCCGGCCGACTCCTCGTCAACGCCTACGGCCCCACCGAGACCACCGTGATCGCCACCATGAGCGACGCCCTCGACGGCGACGGGGAACCGCCGATCGGCACACCGCTGCCCGACACCCGCGTCCATGTGCTCGACGGCTCGCTGCACCCGATGCCGCCCGGTGTCACCGGCGAGCTGTACGTGTCGGGCCCCGCTCTCGCGCGGGGCTACCTGGGGCGCCGCGCGCTGACCGCGGAGCGGTTCGTCACCAGTCCCTTCGGGCCTCCCGGCACACGCATGTACCGCACCGGGGACCTCGTACGGCAGCGCCCCGACGGCGCACTCGAATTCGTCGGCCGCGCCGACGGGCAGGTCAAGATCCGCGGCTACCGGGTGGAGCTCGGAGAGGTCGAGGCCGCCCTCCTGCGCCTGCCCGGCGTCGGACAGGCTGCCGCGGCGGTGCACCAGGACGCCTCGGGCGAGCCCTCGCTGGCCGCCTACGTCGTGCCCTGCGGCGACGGACTCGACCCGGCGGGGCTGCGCGAGCTGCTGGCCGGGTCCCTGCCCGGTCACCTCGTACCCGCTTCCTTCACCGTCCTGGACGCCGTACCGGTCACGGCGAACGGCAAGACCGACCGCGCGGCCCTGCCCCGCCCGGCCATTTCGGACGGGGCCGGCGCCCGGCGCGCGCCCCGGACCACGCGCGAGCAGTCCCTGTGCGAGATCTTCGCCGCGGCGCTCGGGCTCGACTCCGTCGGGATCGACGACGACTTCTTCACCCTGGGCGGCCACTCCCTGCTGGCCGCCCGCACGAGCCGCCGGGTCCGAGCCGTGCTGGGCCTGGAGTGCGGGGTGGAGGACCTGTTCTCCGCTCCCACCCCGGCCCGCCTGGCCGAACGCCTGGTGAACCCGGCAAAGGACCTGCCGGTCCTGCGCCCGGTACCGCGCGAGGGGGTTCTCCCGCTCTCCCCCGCGCAGCGGCGGCTGTGGTTCCTGCACCGGCTGGAGGCCTCCACGGCCGCCTACCACATCCCGCTCGTCCTCACGCTCGACGGTGAACTCGACCGCGGTGCCTTGGAGTCGGCGATCGGCGACCTCACCGACCGGCACGAGATCCTGCGCACCGTCTACCGGGAGAGCCAGGGCGTTCCCGTCCAGCTCGTCCTCGACGCCGGTGCGCCTCCCGTGCTGTCCGTCGAGGCCGTCACCGCTGCGGCGCTGTCCGCGAGGATGGCCTCGGCGGTGGCCCGCCCCTTCGACCTCGCGGCCGAGCCCTCCCTGCGGGCGACGCTGTTCGCGGTCGAACCGGACCGGCACGTGCTGTTGCTGCTGCTCCATCACATCGCCGCCGACGGTGACTCCCTCGGGCCGCTGCTGCGCGACCTCGTCGCCGCCTACGAGGCGCGGTGCGCAGGTCGGGCCCCACAGCTTCCCCCTCTGCCCGTGCAGTACGCCGACTACGCCGACTGGCAGCACCGCGTGCTGGGTTCCGAGGACGACCCTGACAGCCGTGCCGCGCGGCAGCTCGCCTACTGGAAGCAGCGGCTGGACGGCCTGCCGGAGAGCCTCGACCTGCCGTTCGACCGTCCGCTCGCACCGACCGGTTCCGCCCCCGCCGGCCTGGTCACCCTCGACCTGGAACCCGGGCTCCACCGGCGCGTCGCCGAACTGGCGAGGACGAGCGGTACCAGCGTCTTCATGGTCGTGCAGGCCGCGCTCGCGGTGCTGCTGACCCGGCTGGGCGCCGGCACCGACATCGCCCTCGGCGTCCCCACCGCCGCACGCGGCGACGAGGAGCTGGAGGCACTGGTGGGCTTCTTCACCCACACGCTGGTGCTGCGGACGGACACGGGCGGCAATCCGGCCTTCCGCGATCTGCTGGCCCGGGTGCGGGAGGGAAACCTGGCCGACTACGGGAACCAGGACCTGCCGTTCGAGCGGCTGGTGGAGGTCCTCAACCCCACGCGCTCGGCGGGCCGCCAACCGCTGTTCCAGGTCATGCTGGCGATGGACGGCTCGCAGCGCCGGCTGCCCGAGCCCGCCACCGGCCTGCGCCTGGGACTGCTCGACGTCGCGACCGGCAGCGCCAAGGTCGACCTTTCGTTCACCGTCCGGGAGGACCTCTCGGCGGCCGACGGCGCGGGCGGTGTCCTGCTCGCCCTGGAGTTCCGCTCCGACGTGTTCGAGCGGGCCACGGCCGAGGCGCTGCTCGTCCGGCTGGGCCGGCTGATCGAGACCGCCGCCGAGGCCCCGGAGACCCGTATCGGGAGCGCTTCGATCCTGACGCCCGAGGAAAGCCGCCACCTGCTGCAGGAATGGAACCGGACGTCGGCGCCGGAGTCCCTCACCGACCTCGTCGGCCGGATCCGCGGCATGGCCGCCGCGCGCCCCGATGCCATCGCGGTCACCGACGACGACGGCGACGTCACGTACCGGGACCTGATGGACCGCGTCGACGCGCTGGCTGCGCGTCTGCGCTCGCGCGGGGCGGGTCCCGAGCCGGTGGTGGCCGTCCTCGCCGAGCGCGGCAGGGACGCGGTCACCGCCTTCCTCGGCATCCTGGCGGCGGGCGCGGCCTACCTGCCGCTGGACACCCGCGCGCCGGCCGCGCGGACCGCCGCCCTGCTGTCCGACGCGCACGTGCGCCTGCTGCTGGCCGGCGCCGGCTGCCACGCGGCTGCGGACGCGGCGGCCCTGGCCGCGGAGGGGGCGGTCGACGTACTGCGGCTCGACGCCTGCGGCACCACGGAGCCCGACGGGGTTGTGGTGGCGCCCGCGGAGGCCTCGGCGCCCGCTCCGGGGCGGCTCGCGTACGTCATGTTCACCTCCGGCTCCACCGGCCGGCCCAAGGGCGCCATGGTGCACCACCGGGGGATGAACAACCACCTGCTGGCCAAGGTCGACGACCTCGGCCTGACCCGCGGGGACACGGTGGTGCAGAATGCGCCGCTCACGTTCGACGTGTCGGTGTGGCAGATGGTCGCACCGCTGGCCGTCGGCGGCCGGGTGCTGGCCGTGGGGGACGGCCTCGCGGCCGACGCCCCCGGCCTGTTCGACCGGGCCGCCCGTGAAGCCGTCACCGTGCTGGAGGTCGTGCCCTCCGTGCTGCGGGCGGCGCTCGACGCCTGGGACGAGGGCGTGCGCTGCCGGGCCCTGCCGGACCTGCGCCTGCTCGTCGTCACCGGTGAGGAGCTCCCGGCCGAACTGTGCCGGCGCTGGTTCACCCGCTTCGCGGACGTCCCCCTGGTCAACGCCTACGGGCCGACCGAGTGCTCCGACGACGTGTCCCACGCCCTGATCACGGCGGACGGGACGGAGGACGGGCGGACCACGGCACCGATCGGCCGACCGGTCCGCAACACGCTGCTGTACGTCCTCAGTGACGAGCTGCAGCCGGTGCCCGCCGGCATCACGGGCGACCTGTACGTCGCCGGCGCCGGCGTCGGCCGTGGCTACCTGGACGACCGGGGCAGGACCGCCGCCGCCTTCGTGCCCGACCCCTTCGCGGCCGACGGCAGCGTCATGTACCGGACCGGGGACCGCGTCCGCCACCGACCGGACGGACAGCTGGAGTTCCTCGGCCGCCGGGACGCGCAGGTGAAGATCCGCGGCCGGCGCGTCGAACCGGGCGAGATCGAGGCGCGGCTACGGGCCCTGGAGGGGGTCGTCGATGCGGTGGCCCACGTGGTCACCACCGCGGCCGGGCACAGCCGGCTGGTCGGGTACGTGGTGGGCACGCAGGACGTCGGGCCCCTGCGGGAGGCGCTGGCCGCCGCACTGCCCGAGCACATGGTCCCGTCGGTCCTCGTCCCGCTCGCCTCGCTGCCGCTGACGTCCAACGGGAAGGTGGACCGGAAGGCGCTGCCCGTGCCGGACTTCACGGCCGGGAACCGGCGCGCGCCCCGGACCCCGCAGGAGGAGGTGCTGTGCGGGATCTTCGCCGACCTCCTGGAGGTCGACGCCGTCGGCATCGACGACAACTTCTTCGGACTCGGCGGCCATTCGCTCCTGGCCACCCGGCTGATGGCCCGGGTACGCGCGGCGCTCGACGCCGACCTGGGCGTCGCCGACCTCTTCTCCGCGCCGACCGTCGCGGGTCTGGCCCGCCGGCTCCCGGCCGCGGGGCCGGCCGGTCGCGGCCCGGTCCGCGCGGACCGGCCGCAGGTGGTACCGCTGTCCCACGCCCAGCGAGGGCTGTGGTTCATCAACCGGCTGAACCCTGCCGAGGGCACCTACAACATCCCCCTCGTGGTTCGCCTCTCCGGCGAGGTCGACACCGCTGCGCTGGCCGAGGCCCTCGCCTCCGTGGCGGCCCGCCACGAGAGCCTGCGCACCGTCTTCCCCGAGCAGGACGGCGTGCCCCGGCAGGTCGTCCTCGATCCCGCCGAGGCCCGTCCCGCGCTGCCGGTGCTGGACACGACGGGCCGGGACCCCGATGCCCTGATCGCCGAGGAGGTCGGCCGGGGCTTCGACGTGACGTGCGAACCGCCGCTACGGGCCCGGCTCCTGGTGCTCGGTCCGCAGGAGCACGTGCTGGTCGTCGTCACGCACCACATCGCGAGCGACGGATGGTCCACGGCGCCGCTCGCCCGCGACCTGTCCGCCGCATACGCGGCCGCCCTCGACGGCCGGGAACCGGCCTGGGAGCCGCTGCCCGTCCAGTACCCCGACCACACCCTCTGGCACAACGGCCTGCTCGGCGACGAGAGCGATCCGGACAGCGCGATGTCCCGACAGCTCGCCTACTGGACGGAGGCGCTGGCGGACCTCCCGGAGGAGATCTCCCTGCCCGCCGACCGACCCCGGCCGGCGGTTCCCGGCGGGCGAGGCGGTTCGGTGCCGTTCGCGCTGACGGCCGAGGCGCACGCGGCGGTGCTGCACCTGGCCCGTGCGCGCGGCGTCACCGTGTTCATGGTGTTGCACGCCGCCCTGACGGCGCTGCTGACCAGGCTCGGTGCCGGCACGGACATCCCCGTCGGCGGATCGGTGAGCGGCCGTTCCGAGGAGTCCCTGGACGACGTGGTCGGCTTCTTCGTCAACTCGCTGGTCCTGCGGGTCCACAGCGGGGGCGATCCGTCCTTCGGCGAGCTGCTGGAGCGCACCCGGGACGCGGACACAGCCGCCTTCGGCCACCAGGACCTGCCCTTCGAGCGACTGGTGGAGGCACTGAACCCGCAGCGCTCACTCAGCCGCCACCCCCTCTTCCAGGTCAAGCTCGTCCTGCAGAACCTGACCCGGCCGCAGGTGGAGTTCCCCGGCCTGCGCGCCCGGATCGAGCAGTTCGACCCCGACATGGCCAAGTTCGACCTGCTGTTCAGCATGGCCGAGCGGTTCGGCGCGGACGGCGCGCCCCTCGGCATCGAGGCCGCCGCCGGCTATGCGGCGGACCTGTTCGACCGCTCCACCGTGGAGTCCCTCACCGACCGGTTCGTCCGGCTGCTGGAAGCCGCGCCGGCCGACCCGGGCCTGCCGATCAGCGCCCTGCCGGTGCTGGACGCCCGGGAGCGGCACGAGCTGCTGGCCGTCCGTACCGACACCGCGCACGAGGTGCCGCAGGCGACGCTCCCGCAGCTGTTCGAGGCGCAGGCCGCACGCACCCCGCATGCCGCGGCGGTCGTGTGCGGGGAGCTGGAGCTGACGTACGGACAGCTCGACGCCGACGCCAACCGGCTGGCCCGGCTGCTGGTCGACCGCGGTGCGAGCACCGGAACCCTGGTGGCGCTCGCCCTGCCGCGCTCGGCCGAGGCCGTCACGGCGATGCTGGCCGTGGGCAAGGCGGGCGCCGCCTACCTGCCGCTGGACCCCGAACACCCCGGAGAGCGCCTCGCCGTCCTGCTGAAGGACGCGCGGCCGGGCCTGCTGCTGGCGACGGAGGAAGTCCTCGCTTCGGCCCCCCACCTGGCACAGGGCCCGTGGGAGGCACTGGCGGTGGACCGCGCGGAGGTAGCCGCCGCGCTCGCGCGGTACTGCGGCAGCACCCTCGGCGAGGACGACCGGCCTGGTCCGCCGAACCCGTCGGACGCCGCGTATGTCGTCTACACCTCGGGGTCGACCGGCACCCCGAAGGGCGTCGTCGTGGAGCAGCGCTCCGTCGCGGCGTACGCGGCGCGCGCCGCCGACCGGTACGCGGGCCTGGCGGGCCGCACCTTGCTGCACTCGCCGCTCTCCTTCGACCTCGGGCTCACGACCTTGTACGGCACCCTCCTGGCCGGCGGCTGCCTCCACATCGCCGACCTGGACGAACGGCTGGCGGTGCCGGGCGGTCTGACGTTCCTCAAGGTCACCCCGAGCCACCTGCCGATCCTCGATTCCCTGCCCGGCGCCTGTTCCCCGACCGTCGAGCTGATGACCGGCGGCGAGGCGCTGCACGGCGAGCAGCTCGCCGGGTGGCGGGAGCGGCACCCGGGCGTCGAGCTGATCAACCACTACGGCCCGACCGAGACGACCGTCGGCGTCCTCGACCACCGTGTCCCGGCGGGCAGCCCGCTGCCCGGGGGGCCGGTGCCGCTGGGCCGGCCGATGTGGAACACCCGCGCCTACGTGCTGGACGCCGCGCTGCAGCCGGTACCGGACGGCGTGGTGGGCGAGCTGTACATCGCGGGCACCGGTCTGGCGCGGGGCTACCTCGGGCGTCCTGCCGCGACGGCGGAGCGGTTCGTACCCGACCCGTACGGCCGGGCCGGCACGAGGATGTACCGCACCGGGGACCGGGCCCGGTGGAACCGCGACGGGACGCTGGAGTACGTCGGCCGCGCCGACCACCAGGTCAAGCTCCGCGGCTTCCGCATCGAGCTCGGCGAGGTCGAGGCGGCGCTGCTGTCCGCCCACGGTGTGCGGCAGGCGCTGGCCGTGGTGCGCGAGGACCAGCCGGGCGACGAGCGCCTGGTGGCGTACGCCGTCCCCGGCGACGACGGGCGCGTGACGTCCCGCCAGGTGCGCACCCATCTCGCGGACCTGCTCCCCGAGTACATGGTGCCGTCCGCGGTGGTCGTCCTGGACCGGCTGCCGCTGACGGCCAACGGCAAGGTCGACAGGGCGGCACTGCCCGCCCCTGGGTTCGACGCCTCCGCGGCCGGCCGCGCGCCGCGCACCCCGGAGGAGGAGATCCTCTGCGGGCTCTTCGCCGACGTGCTCGGAACGGACCGGGTGGGGATCGACGACGACTTCTTCGCGCTGGGCGGCCACTCGCTGCTCGCGATGCGGCTCCTCAGCCGCATCGCCTCCACGCTCGGGGTGCGGGTGGGAGTCAAGGCGATCTTCGACTCCCCCACCGTCGCGGGCCTCGCCGGCCACCTCTCCACCCCGGACGAGGCCCGTCCGCGGCTGGTCCCGGCGGACCGGGGCGCCCTCGTCCCGCTGTCGTTCGCCCAGCGCCGCCTGTGGTTCCTGGGCCGGCTGGAGGGTCCCAGCGCCACCTACAACGTCCCGCTCGTCCTGCGTATCACGGGCGAGATCGACCGCGCCGCACTGCGGGCCGCACTGCGTGACGTCGCAGGCCGGCACGAGAGCCTGCGCACGGTCTTCCCCGAGCGGGACGGCACGCCCTTCCAGCACGTCATCGACGCCGTCGCGGGCGCGCCGGCGCTGGAGGAGGCCGACATCGCCCCCGGGCAGCTTCCGGAGGCGATCCAGGAGACCGTCATGCGCGGCTTCGACCTCGTCACCGAAGCGCCGCTGCGCGCGCGGCTGCTGACCTGCGGCGGCAGTGCGGTGCTCGTCCTGGTGATGCACCACATCGCCAGTGACGGCTGGTCCCTCACCCCGCTGCTGCGCGACCTGTCGCAGGCGTACGCCGCACGCCGGCAGGGCGGCGCGCCCGCCTGGACGCCGCTGCCGGTGCAGTACGCCGACTACACGCTGTGGCAGCGTGAACTGCTGGGCGAAGCGGCCGACCCCGACAGCCAGCTGCACCGGCAGCTCGGCTACTGGACGGCCGCGCTGGACGGGCTGCCGGAGGAGCTGGACCTGCCCACGGACCGGCCGCGCCCGGAGGCCGCCAGCTACCGGGGGGCCTGCGTCCCCGTGGCGGTCGGCGCCGGGACCCACGCGGGGCTCATGGCCCTGGCCAGGGCGAACGGCGTGAGCCCGTTCATGGTGCTCCAGGCCGGCCTGGCCGCCCTGTTGACCCGCCTGGGGGCGGGCACCGACATTCCGCTGGGCACCCCTGTGGCCGGCCGCACCGACGACGCCCTCGACGAGCTGGTCGGCTTCTTCGTCAACACCCTGGTACTGCGCACCGACACGGCCGGGAATCCGACGTTCCGCGAGTTGCTCGCGCGGGTCCGCGAGATCGACCTGGCCGCCTACACGCACCAGGACCTGCCGTTCGAACGGCTCGTGGAAGAGCTGAACCCGGCGCGGTCGCTGGCCCGGCACCCGCTGTTCCAGACCATGCTGATCCTGCACAACACCGGCCGGCCCGAGGCCGATCTGGCCGGACTGGACGTGAGCGTCGAGGGCGCCGAAGCCTCCGTCGCGAAGTTCGACCTGTCCGTCAGCCTCTGGGAGCAGTACGCCGCCGACGGTGCGGCGGACGGCATCCTGGGGCAGATCGAGTACGCCGAGGACCTGTTCGACCGCCCCACGGTCGAGGCCCTCGCGGCCCGGTTCCGGCGGCTCCTGGCCGCGGCGGTCGCGGAACCCGACCTGCCCATCGGCAGCCTGGAGGTGCTCGGCGAGGAGGAACGGCACGAGCTGCTGGTCGCCCGCAACGACACGGCCCACGAGGTGCCCGACGTGTCGCTGCCCGAGCTGTTCCGGGAGCGGGTGGCCCGCTCTCCGAAGGCCACGGCGCTGGAGTGCGGGGCCCTGGAGCTGACGTACGAGGAGCTCGACGCCCGCAGCAGCCGTGTGGCGCGGCTGCTGCACGACCACGGCGTCCGCCCGGAGGACCGGGTGGCCCTGCTGCTCGGCAGGCGCGTCGACAGCGTCGTGGCGACGATCGCCGTCGCCAAGGCCGGTGCGGTCTACGTGCCGCTGGACGGCCGCAGCCCGCAGGCCAGGCTGCGCCACATCCTGGACGGCACCGGCAGCGTGGTCGTGCTGTCCGACCGGACGGTGTCCGGGTTGCTGCCGGAGACATCCGCCGCCGTCGTCCTCGTCGACGGGCCCGAGCTGCGGGCCGACGGCCCCGCGGACCCGCCCGAGGTGGCCGTCCACCCCGACCAGCTCGCCTACATCATGTACACCTCGGGCTCCACCGGTGAGCCGAAGGGCGTCGCGGTGACCCACCGCAACGTGGTCGGCCTGGTCAAGGACCGCTGGTGGGCACTGGAAGCGGGCGACCGGCAGCTGATGCACCAGCCGCCGTCGTTCGACGCGTCCACCTACGAGTTGTGGGTGCCGCTGCTGAGCGGGGTGCGGATCGTCGCCCTGGAGGGCGAGTCCACCGACATCGCGGCCCTGGCCGCCACCGTCACCGGACGAGGCGTCACCGTCGGACCGTTCAGCGAGGGCATCTTCCGGCTGCTCGCGGAGAACCACCCGGCGAGCTTCCGGGACCTGCGCCACGTCACGATCGGTGGCGACACCGTGTCGGCGGCCGCGGTCCGCCGGGTGCGCGAGCACAACGCCGGGGCCCGGCTCACCAACAGCTACGGGCCGACCGAGGCGACCCTGGCGATCGTCCACCATGCGATCACCGACGAGGACGTCGAACGGAACTCGTTCCCCATCGGCCGGCCGATGGACAACACCCGGGTGTACGTCCTCGACGAGGGGATGCGGCCCGTGCCTGCCGGTGTCACCGGCGAGCTGTACGTCGCGGGCGAAGGCCTGGCCCGCGGCTACGTCGGCCGGCCGGCGCTGACGGCGGAGCGGTTCGTGGCGGACCCCTTCGGGCCCCCGGGCACCCGCATGTACCGCACCGGTGACAGGGTGCGCTGGCGCGCGGACGGCGTCCTGGAGTTCGCGGGCCGCGCGGACTCCCAGGTCAAGGTCCGCGGCTTCCGCATCGAGCTCGGCGAGGTCGAGTCGGCGGTGGGATCGTTCGACGGCGTGGCCCAGACCGTCGTCGTGGTGCGCGAGGACCGTCCGGGCGACAAGCGCCTCGTCGCCTACGTGGTGCCGGCGGACGGTGGCGCCGTCGACACCGCCGCGCTGCGGAGTCACCTCGCCGCACTCCTGCCCGACTACATGGTGCCCTCGGCCGTCGTGCCCCTGGACACCCTGCCGCTCACCCTGACCGGAAAGCTCGACCGCTCCGCGCTGCCCGCGCCCGACTACTCCGGCGGCGGCGGCCGGGGCCCGGGCAACGACCGGGAGCGGCTGCTGTGCACGCTGTTCGCGGAGCTGCTGGGGCTGCCCGAGGTCACGGTGGACGACAACTTCTTCGCGATGGGCGGCGACAGCATCGTCTCCATCCAGCTCGTGAGCCGGGCCCGGCAGGCCGGCCTCGTGCTCACCCCGCGGGACGTCTTCCAGTACCAGACCGTGGCGGGCCTCGCGCTGGTCGCGGCCGCACCGGACGGCCGGCAGGCGGAGCCCGACCGAGGGACGGGTACGGTGCCGCAGACCCCCATCGTGGGGTGGCTGCGGGACCTGGGCGGCCCGATCGACGGGTTCAACCAGGCGGTGCTGCTGCGGGTGCCCGCGGCCCTGACCCGGGACTCCCTGGTGTCGGCCGTGCAGGCCGTGCTGGACGGGCACGACCTGCTGCGCGCGCGCCTCGACCGGTCCGGCGCGGACGGCTGGACCCTGGAGGTCCCGCCGGCCGGGACGGTGGACGCGGCGCCCTGCGTCCGCCGGGTCGAGGTGTCCGCGCTCCCGGAGCCCGAGCTGGAGCCCGTCCTCGCCGAGCATGCGGAGGCGGCGCGCCGGGAGCTCGCCCCCGACGACGGCGCCATGGTCCGCGTCGTCTGGTTCGACGCGGGCGGGGACCGTCCGGGCCGACTGCTGCTGATGCTGCACCACCTGGTCGTCGACGGCGTGTCGTGGCGGATCCTCGCCCCGGACCTGATGTCGGGCTGGCTCGATGCCGCGGCCGGCCGTGAAATCGTCCTGGAGCCCGCCGGGACCTCCTTCCGCACCTGGGCGCGCGGGCTCGCCGAACGGGCCCGCACCGAAGCCGTCGAGGCCGAGCTGCCCCTCTGGCAGCGGATGGTGTCGGGGCCGGACCCCGTCCTCGCCGAGCGGCGCCTGGACCCTGCCCGCGACACGAAGGCGACGGCCCGCCACCACACGGCCGTACTGCCGGCCACGTACACCGAACCGCTCCTCGGCACGGTGCCCGCGGCCGTGGACGCCCGCGTGGACGAGGTGCTGCTCACCGGTTTCGCGCTGGCCCTCGCCGAGTGGCGGCGGCGGCGCGGCCGCGGGGGCGGCAGCCAGGTCCTGCTCAGCCTGGAAGGACACGGGCGGGACGAGACGGGAACGTCGGAACTGTCGCGCACGGTCGGCTGGTTCACCTCCGCCCACCCGGTCCGGCTGGATCCCGGCGCCAAGTGGCACGAGGTCCGGGACGGCGGGCCCGCCCTGGGCACCGCCCTGAACCGGGTCCGGGAGCAGATCCGCGCCCTGCCCGGCAAGGGCACAGGGTACGGCCTGCTCCGCCACCTCAACCCGCGTACGGCCCCCGCGCTCCGCGACGCCCCCGGCCCGCAGATCGCGTTCAACTACCTGGGGCGGGTACGCACCGACCAGGCCGGGCCGGCCGACTGGGGGGCGGCACCGGAGCAGGTGCGCATCTCCCCCGCGGACCCCGGGATGCCGTTCGGCCACTGCCTGGAGCTGAACGCGGTCGCCCATGACCGTCCGGGCGGCGCGGAGCTGAGCGTGACCTGGTCCTGGCCGGACGGACTCTTCGAGGAACACGAGATCCGGTCGCTGACCGAGCTGTGGTTCGAGGCACTGGAGACGCTTGCGGGCCACTCCTCCGCCCCCTCGGACACCCGCGGCCTGATGCCGTCCGACCTCCTCCTGATGGATCTGCTCCAGGACGACATCGACGAACTCGAGGCCGACTGGGAGGACTGACCCGGCTCCAGGCAGTCCGTCGTCATCGGCGCTCCCACCTCCCCATGGCCCGGTCCGGGTCCGCGGAACCCCGCGGACCCGGGCACCCCTCACACCCTTTTTCCCCACAGACTTGCGAGGTCTTGTCCCATGAACCCGAAGCACCCGAACAAGGTCGTGATCGTCGGCGGCGGCACGGCCGGCTGGATGACCGCCTCGTACCTGAAGAAGGCGTTCGGCGACCGTCTGGCCGTGACCCTCGTCGAGTCGGGCAGGATCGGCACCGTCGGCGTCGGCGAGGCGACCTTCAGCGACATCCGGCACTTCTTCGAATTCCTCGACCTCAGGGAAGAGGACTGGATGCCGGCCTGCAACGCCACCTACAAGCTCGCCGTCCGGTTCCAGGACTGGCAGCGGCCCGGCCACCACTTCTACCACCCGTTCGAGCAGATGCGCTCGGTCGACGGGTTTCCCCTGACCGACTGGTGGCTGCAGAACGGCCCGACCGACCGGTTCGACCGGGACTGCTTCGTCATGGCGTCCCTGTGCGACGCGGGGCGCAGTCCGCGCTACCTGAACGGCTCCCTCCTGCAGCAGGAGTTCGACGAGCGCGCCGAGGAGCCGGCCGGGCTCACCATGTCCGAGCACCAGGGCAAGACGCAGTTCCCGTACGCCTACCACTTCGAGGCGGCCCTGCTCGCCAAGTACCTCACCACGTACGCGACGGGCCGCGGGGTGGAGCACGTCATCGACGAGGTCCAGGAGGTGAAGCTCGACGAGCGCGGCTGGATCGACCACATCGTCACCAAGGACCACGGCGCCATCGACGGCGACCTGTTCGTCGACTGCACCGGGTTCCGGGGCGTGCTGCTGAACCAGGCCCTCGACGTGCCCTTCATCTCCTACCAGGACACCCTGCCCAACGACAGCGCGGTCGCCCTCCAGGTCCCGCTCGACATGAAGACGCGCGGCATCCCTCCGTACACCCAGGCCACCGCCCAGGACGCGGGCTGGATATGGACGATCCCGCTGTTCGGCCGGATCGGCACCGGATACGTCTACGCCAAGGACTACTGCTCGCCCGAGGAGGCCGAGCGCACCCTGCGCGAGTTCGTCGGCCCCGAGGCGGCCGATGTCGAGGCCAACCACATCCGCATGCGGATCGGGCGCAGCGAGGAGTCCTGGAAGAACAACTGCGTCGCCATCGGGCTGTCCAGCGGTTTCGTCGAACCCCTCGAATCGACCGGCATCTTCTTCATCCACCACGCCATCGAGCAGCTGGTCAAGCATTTCCCGGCCGCGGACTGGCACCCGCAGATGCGCGCCGGCTACAACTCGTCCGTCGCCAACGTGATGGACGGCGTAAGGGAGTTCCTCGTCCTGCATTACAAGGGTGCGGCACGCAACGACACCCAGTACTGGAAGGACACCAAGACCCGGGCGGTCCCGGAGGCCCTCGCCGAGCGCATCGAGCGCTGGAAGGTACAGCTGCCCGACTCGGAGAACGTCTTCCCCCACTACCACGGCCTGCCGCCGTATTCCTACATGGCCGTCCTCCTCGGCACGGGTGCGATCGGGCTGCGCCCCTCGCCCGCACTCGCCCTGGTCGACCCCGCGGCGGCCGAGAAGGAGTTCGCCGCCGTCCGCGACAAGGCGCGGTTCCTGGTCGACACCCTGCCGAGCCAGTACGAGTACTTCGCCGCGATGCAGGCGCGCGCCTGACCGGCTCCCCGGCCCGCACCCCGTCGCATCCGCCGCGCAGGAGGACCCTCATGATCGACCGCATGACCGCCCCGGCCCCCGATCCGTCCGTGTCCGAAGGGCTGCGCGGGATGATGCGCGGCTTCCCGACCGGTGTGGCCGTCGTGACCGCGACCGATGCCGGGGGTACCCCGTGGGGGATGACGTGCTCGTCGGTGTGCAGCGCCACGCTGCACCCGCCGACCCTGCTGGTGTGCCTGCGGGCCGCCGGCCCCACGCTGGCCGCGGTCCTCGCCCGCGGGCGCTTCGCGGTCAACCTGCTCCATGCCGGCGGCCGCGCCACCGCCGAGCTGTTCGCGTCCGGCGCCCCCGACCGGTTCGGCAAGGTCGCGTGGCGCGAGGACACGGACGCGTCCGGCCCCCACCTGTGGCAGGACGCCCACGCCGTGGCGGACTGCACGGTCCGCATGTCGCAGCCGGTGGGCGACCACGTGGCGGTGTTCGGCGAGGTGCTCCGCGTCACCCGGCAGGGGGACTGCCGCCCGCTGATGTACGGACTGCGTACCTACAGCCCGTGGCCCGGCACCGAGACCGGCGCCTGAAACGCGGTACGCCGCACCGGCGGCCCGAGGGCCGCCGGTGCGGCGTACCGTACGTGCGTCCCGGTGCGCGATGCGTCAGGCATCCCGCTGCCCGGGGGGCGGCAGTATTCCGGTTTCCACGCAGTGGTCCAGATACCGGAACACGAGGGCCCGGTCGGGTTGCGGACAGCGGATGCCGGTGCCTTCGAGGCCGCGCAGCACGTTGTCCGCGCGGACGTCCCCCGGTGCATCACCGTCACCCGTGCCGTCACCGGTGCCGTCGCCGGCGAGGGAGTCGAAGAAGGCTCCTGTCGTCATCGCCACGTCGGCGGAGCGCGGCAGTTCCCTGCGCCACTGGGCCGGCGGCATCCGTCTGACGTCGTAGCCGTACTCCCCCACCCAGTCGTAGAGGTCGGCCAGTGGTGTCGGCGCGACGGGGGCGTGGTTGAAGACCGTGCCGGATGCAGCGGTCAGGGACAGCCGTACGACGGCGCGGGCGACGTAGTCCACCGGTGTCCACACCTCCGCCTCGAACAGGTCGGGCAGGATCCCGGCCGGGATGCCGGAGGCCAGAACACTCCACAGGAAGTCCTGGCGGTTCACCTGGCCGGTGTCCGGTGCTCCCACCACACGTCCCAGACGGTGCACGGTCACGGGGAGGCCGCGCTCGGCTGCCTGTTCCAGCAGCCGTTCGGAGGCCCACTTGGACTGCCGGTATCCGCTGCGCAGACCGGGGTGCGGCGGGAAGAACGTCTCCGTCACGGCCGAAGCGTGGCTGCGCGGCGGGGCGACGGACAGGGTCGACACCAAGTGGACCGGGATCGAACGCCTGGACGCCATCCTCAGCAGCTGACGCGTGGACTCGGTGTTGGCGGCACGCAGACTGGCGTACTCGCGCATGATGCTGACCGTCGCCGCATTGTGGAAGATGGCGTCGCAGGTCTCGGCCAGTTCTGCGAACCGGGTGGATCCGAGCCCCAGGTCCGGACGGGCGAGGTCGGCGGGGACGGCCGTGATCCGCTCCATGTCTGCCGGAAGAGGGATCCGCTGGGCGGCCAGTGCCTGCCGGATGCGGTCGGCGGCCTCGGCCGGCGTGGCCGCCCTGACCGGACAGACGATCCTGGCGTCGGTGGCCGCGAGCAGCTCTGCCAGCAGATGGGCACCGACGAAACCGGTGGCACCGGTGAGCAGGACGGTGCGTGGTGCGGCAACCGTGAGAGGCGGGCCGCCCGGCCGGATGTCACGGTCCAGGAGCGCGTCGGCAGCGGGGCCTTCGAGCAGGGCGCGGTCCCTGCCCGCGGTGTTCGTGGTGTGCTCCAGGCGGCGGGCGAGGCCGGCGGCCGTCGGGTGCTCGAACAGCCAGGCGACGCGCACGTCACGCCCGAGCTCGGTGCTGATGCGCCGGGCCAGCCGAGCGGCCATGAGGGAGTGGCCCCCGAGCGTGAAGAAGTCGTCGTCGGGACCGACGGCTTCGAGCCCGAGCGCATCGGCGAACAGTGCGCACAGCGCGTGCTCGTACGGTGTGCGCGGCGACCGGTGGGGCCTGGTCGCCGGCATGCGGGGCTCGGGCAGCGCCTTGCGGTCGACCTTGCCGTTCGGGGTGACCGGAATGGCGTCCAGAAGGGTGAGGGTGGCGGGCATCAGGTAGCCGGGCAGCACTGCGGCCAGGGCATCGCGCACGGCCCGGAGGTCGAGGTCGGTGCCGGGGTCGGCGGCGACGACGTAGCCGGACAGGGCGGGTTCCCCGGTGGCATCGCGGCATATCGTCACCGCGGCCTGTGCCACGGCCGGTACCCGCAGCAGCGCGGCCTCGGTCTCGCCCGGTTCGACGCGGTAGCCGCGGATCTTGACCTGTTCGTCGGCACGGCCGACGAACTCCAAGGAGTGGTCGGGGAGCCGGCGGACGAGATCACCGGTGCGGTACATGCGCTCGCCCGGCAGCCCGAAGGGATCGGCGACGAACCGCTCGGCCGTCAGCCCGAAGCGGCCCAGGTAGCCACGGGCGAGGCTGGGCCCGGTGACGTACAGCTCGCCGGTGACGCCAGGAGGGACCGGCAGCAGGGCGCTGTCCAGGACGTGGATGCGGGTGCCGGCGATCGGCTCGCCGATGGGGGGCGTGCGCGTGCCGTCGAGGGCTTCGCTCATGGTGGCGCAGACGGTGGTCTCGGTGGGGCCGTAGGCGTTGACGAGGAGACGGCCGGGTGCCCAGCGGGAAACCAGTCGCGCGTCGGCGGCCTCGCCCCCGATGACGACGGTCATCTCCGGGGGCAGGTCGGTCCCCGGGTTCATCGCGGCCAGCGACGACGGCGGCAGGAGCGCGTGCGTGATCCCGGCCTCGCGGGTGAACGCGGCGAGCGGGTCGCCGGGCAGCAGCCGGTCGGCGGGGGCGATGACGAGTGTCGCGCCGGCGAGCAGGCCCATGCACAGCTCGGACACCATCGCGTCGAAGCCCAGGGAGGCGAACTGGAGGACCCTGCTGCCGGGCACCACGCCCAGGCGCCGGATGAAGCGGTCGGCCAGGCCGGGCACGCCGGCGTGGGTCACCACGACGCCCTTGGGGCGTCCGGTGGAGCCGGAGGTGTAGATGACGTAGGCGGCGTGGGACACGGCCGGTGGGGCGGTGCGGTCGGTGTCCGTGGGGTCGGTGTCGGCCGACGCCGCCAGCTCGTGCAGGACTGCCGGGTCGTCGAGGGCGAGCGTCGTGCACCCGGCGGCCTCGGCGACGGCAGCGGTGGAGGCGTCGACCAGGACGCGTACGGGGACGGCGTCGCCGAGGATGTACGCGATCCGGGTGGCGGGGACGGCGGGGTCGACGGGAAGGTACGCGGCTCCTGTCTTGGCCACGGCCAGCACGGCGACGACGAACTCGGCGGAACGGGGCAGCAGCAGGGCGACCCGGTCCTCCGGTCCGACCCCACGAGCGATGAGCAGCCGGGCGAGCCGGTTGGCACGCCGGTTCAGTGCGGCGTAGTCGAGGACGGTGTCCTCGTACGCGACGGCGGGCGCCTCGGGGGTGGCGAGGACCTGGCGCTCGAACAGGGCCGCGAGGGTGGGGCCTCCGGCGGGGCCGTCGGCGGGGCGTTCGGCGGGGCGGTCCTGCGCGGCGGCAAGGGTGACGGCGGCGAGCTCGTCGTCGCCGAGCAGGCCGATCCGGCCCACCGGTGTTCCGGGCTCCCGGAGCGCGCGGGCGACCCGGCCGATGAAGCGCAGGTAGCGGTCCTGGTGGCCGGCGAGTTCGGCCGGGGTGTACAGGGCGGGGTGGGCGTCGAAGTCGACGCGGATCTCACCACCGTCGCCCCGGTCGTACACCGAGACGGCGAGGTCCTCGATGAGCCGCAGTGACATGTTGTGGGCGTCGGCACGCAGACCCGCGAAGCGCACGTCGTAGTCGAAGGGGACGATGTTGAGCAGCGGGCCGAAGAAGCGGCGGTGGTCGTTGGGCAGGCCGAGATCGCGGCGCAGCTCCTCGCCGCGGTAGCGCTGGTGGGCGACCAGGGAACGCAGGGCGGCACGGGTGCGGTCCAGGAGTGTGCCGACGGTCGTGGCGTCGTCGACGGCCACCCGCAGGGGGACCACGTTGGCCGCCATGCCGGGTGCGGTACGGGATGCGGGACCCGGCCGGGCAGTGACCGGGAGGCCCAGCACGATGTCGGTGGAGCCGGTCATGCGGTGCAGGTAGGCGACGGTAGCGGCGATGACCACCCGGGAACGGGCCGTGCCGGCCCGCTCCGCCGCGCGGACCAGCTCCTGCCGAACGTCCACGGGCAGGTTCGCGCTGCGCCGGACGAACTCCGCAGAGGGCTTCAGCGGGCGGGGTGAGAGGCAGACCGGCTCCGGCCGGTCGGCGTACCGGCCCCGCCAGAAGTCCCGGTCGTCGGCGAAGTCCTGGGACGTCCGGTAGTCAGCGTCCTCGGTCAGGAGGGAGCGGACCGAGGTGAAGGGGGTCGGCCCGGGCTCGGTGCCCGCGGTGAGCGCGGTGTAGAGGTCGGCGACTCGGCGGACCAGGAGTGCGGCGCCCGCGCCGTCGAGCAGGATGTGGTGGTAGGCGTGGTACCAGAACCAGCGGCTCTCGGAGACTTTGAAGAGCGCGTACGTGAACAGCGACGAGCTCGTCAGATCGATGCGTCGGCGCAGGTCGCGGCCCATCCACTCCTCGGCGGCACGACGGGGGTCCGCCTCGCCCGAGACGTCGACGGCGCACAGGTCCCAGGCGGGCTCTCCGGCGATCACCAGGCGAGGACCGTCCTCGGTGTCGACGAAGCGGATGTGCAGCGCGTCCGCCTCGGCGGTCATCAGCCGCAGCGCCTTCTCGAAGAGCCCGGGGTCCACGGGGCCGTGGATGTCCAGGTACTCGGCCGCGCGGAAGATCGGGCTGTCCGGATCGACCTGCGACGCGAACCAGACTCCGGCCTGGGCGCCCGTCAGTGGCAGGAGCTGCTCACCATCGGAACCCAACCGAGACAGATTCATGACTGATCACCGTTCCCCACCGTTGTGCGGGCAGTAGTTCGTTCCGAGGAAAGGGCGGGCGGGTTCGTGGCATTCCGGCAGAGGGACGATCTCGCGGGCCGCCGCAGCCTATTTCGGACCTGAAGGCGCCACCTACACAGCGGCTGTATGCCGACCTGCCCCTCTTCGGGGGCCTTCGAGACCTTCACCCGCGCGGGCACCGGCACCGCACCGGCACCGGCACCGGCATGGCTCTGCGGAGCGGGCGAGTGAAGGCCCGGTCCGGCGGCTGGGTAGCATCGCCCCGTGCCTTCCCGTTCCGCCCACCGGTGCCTGCCGACCGTCGCCTCTTTGGCGGCCGGTCTGTTGCTGGCGTGCGGATTCCTCATGTGGGGCGCGGGGCATGCCGGCGCGATGAGCACGCACCCACCGCAACCCGCCTCTGCCGTCGCCTCGTCGGCCGACACGGCCGAGATGGCTGAGATGGTTGCGATGGTTGAGATGCCCGGCGGAGAGACAGTCACCGACGGCATGGGCGGCGAGTGCCCGGCCATGGCCATGGACTGTCCGCTGGCCTCGGCACACGTCCCGGGGGCTGTGGCACTCGCCTCTCCCCTGGCTTCACCTCTGCCGCCGGCTCTCGCGGACCACATGCCCGCCTCCTGGGCATCGGCCGTCGAGTGCCCCCGGCCACGGGCGCCTGATCCCGTATCCCTCCTCTGCATCAGCCGGACCTAGACAGCCCTCCACCATCCCGCCCTGCCTTCTCCGGCGGCGGGTGGCCTCGGCATGTCCACGATCCTGCTCGCGACGCAGATGAGAGAGCTTCTTCCATGGCCTCCGGCACCACCTTGTTCGTCACCGGTGTGACCACCGGTCTTTTTGCGGGCGGCGCCTCCTGCGCAGCCGTCCAAGGCGGCCTCCTCGCCGGCGCCGTCGGCCGCCGCGCCACTCGATGGTCCGCCGAAGCATGGGAACTCAGCGGGCTCTTCGCGCCCGTCGGCGCGTTCCTCGGCGCCAAACTCGTCTCCCACACCCTGCTCGGCGCGGCCCTCGGCCTGCTCGGCGCCGCCGTCCAGCCCGGCCCCCGCACCCAGGCGGCGCTCCTGATCGGGGCCGGCGTCCTCATGGTGCTGTTCGCGCTCGACTTGTTCGGCGTGAAGGCCGTACGACGCTTCGTGCCCCGCCCGCCCGCCTCCTGGGGACGGAGGGTGCGCCGCTCGGCGAAGTCCACCGCCGTCACCGCCCCGGCCGTCCTCGGCTTCCTCACGGTCCTCATCCCCTGCGGGGTGACCCTCAGCGTCGAGTTGATCGCCGTCACCTCGGGCTCCGCGCTCACCGGGGCCGCGGTCATGGCCGGCTTCGTTCTCGGCACCGGTCCGCTCTTCGCCGTGCTCGGCTTCTTCCTTCGCTCCGCCGCCAAGCTGTGGCAGGGACGGCTCACCCTGGTCACCGCCGTCGTGGTCCTGCTGGTCGCGGTCTGGACCCTCGGATCCGGCCTGCGGCTCGGCGGCTGGTGGCCCACCGCCACGGCTCCCGCCGTCGCAGCGGAAGCCGTCGCCGCTCAGGCCGTGGTGACGCACCCGGACGGCAGCCAGACCATCACCGTCCGAGCCCGCACGACGTCCTACACACCCGCGGCGATCACCGCGACGGCCGGAGTGCCCACCACCCTCGTCGTCGCCACGGACCACACCGGCGGCTGCATCCGCGCCTTCGTCATCCCCGACCTGGGCATCCAGAAGATCCTTCCCACCGCCGGCACCACCACCATCGACCTCGGGAACCCCGCGCCCGGCCGCCTCGACTACACCTGTGGCATGGGCATGTACGGCGGCCAGATCACCTTCCGGCAGCCCGCCGCCCAGGCCCCCCGGACCACGGCCACTCAGGAGACGACCTCGTGACCATCCGCATGGAATTCGCCGTCACCGGCATGCACTGCGACAGCTGTGGCCTGCTCATCGACGACGAGGTCGAAGAACTCCCCGGCGTCACCTCCAGTACCACCGACGTGCGCAAAGAACGCACGGTGGTCGAGCTGACCGGCCCACTCCCGGCAGAGCGAATCGTCGAAGCCATCGCGGACGCCGGATACACCGCCACCCCGCTGGCCTGACCCTCCGTGGCCGTCCCGTCGGCTCAGGGCTTCGGCTTCGCCTCGATCTCGGCGATCAGACCCTCGATGAGGCCCTTGATCTCGTCGCGGATGGGGCGGACGGCCTCGACGCCCTGACCAGCCGGGTCCTCAAGCCGCCAGTCGAGGTAGGTCTTGCCGGGGAAGTACGGGCAGGCGTCGCCGCAGCCCATGGTGATGATGTAGTCGGACGCCTGCGCGGCCTCCGGGGTGAGGACCTTCGGCTTCTGGTCGGAGATGTCGATGCCCAGCTCGGCCATGGCGGCCACGGCGGAGGGGTTGATCCGGTCACCGGGGACGGAGCCCGCGGAGCGCACCTCGACGCGGTCGCCGGCGAGGTGACGCAGGAAGCCTGCGGCCATCTGCGAGCGGCCGGCATTGTGGATGCAGACGAACAGCACGGACGCGACAGGAGTGGAGGACATCGTTCTTCCTTGGGGTGGGGTCAACTGCGGGGCCGACCGGTGACGACGGGACAGGCATCGCCGCAACCCGCCGTGATCGCGATGCCGGCGGCCTGTTCGGTGCCCGCCAAAGGGCGGGGCGAAGACATGGGAACCCTCCACGGGTTCCAATGGATCAGCCCAGGCTGGTATCAGGATTGAGTGATGTGACAGTATCAGTCCATGATGACGTCAGTCGACACTGAACTGATCCGGGTGCTGGCCGACCCGCTCAGGCTCCAGATCGTGACCCTCCTCGCCGAGGAGACGCTCTGCACCACCCATCTCGTGGAGGAGACGGGTGCCAGGCAGACGAATCTCTCGAACCACCTGAAGGTCCTGCGCGAGGCCGGGGTCGTGGATACGGAGCCATGCGGACGGTACGTCTACTACCGCCTGCGCCCGGAGGTCCTTGAGGCCATCGCCGGTCAGTTCACCGACCTCGCTCGGACCGCCCGCGCCACCGCCGAAGCGAACCTTAAGCGGTCCTGCCCCTAGCCCGTCTTTCGCCTCACCTGCCCGAGGAGAACCCTTGTCCGTCACCGAGCCCGTCGACGCCGCCCCCGCAGCGGCGTCCGGCATAGCCGCCGACGCGCCCCGACCCGCGCCCGGCGCGACCCCGCCCCAGACCCCGTTGACCGCACGCGCCGCCGCCGAGCTCGTCGGCACCGCGGCGCTCGTGGCGGTGGTGGTCGGCTCCGGCATCCAGGCCACCGAGCTCACCCAGGACGTGGCCCTGCAGCTGCTGGCCAACTCCACCGCCACCGTCTTCGGCCTCGGCGTCCTGATCGCCCTCCTCGGCCCGGTGTCCGGCGCCCACTTCAACCCGGCCGTCACCCTGGCCGAGTGGTGGACCGCCCGCCGCGGGGGCGCCGGTGTCACCGCGCGGGAGCTCGCCGTGTACGTGCCCTCGCAGATCGTCGGCGCGATCGCGGGCGCCATCCTCGCGGACGCGATGTTCGGCGAACCGCTGGTGAAGTGGTCCACCCACGACCGCTCCGCCGGGAACCTCCTCCTCGGCGAGGTCGTCGCCACGGCCGGCCTGATCCTGCTGATCTTCGGCCTGGCCCGCACCGACCGCCTGCGCTTCGCACCCGTCGCCGTCGCCTCGTACATCGGCGCCGCCTACTGGTTCACCTCCTCCACCTCCTTCGCGAACCCGGCGGTGACGATCGGCCGCGCGTTCACCGACACGTTCGCGGGCATCGCCCCCGCCTCGGTCCCGGGCTTCATCGGCGCCCAGCTCGCCGGTGCCGTCGTCGGCCTGGCCCTGGTGGCGGTCATCTTCCTGCGAAGCGCTGGACAGTCGCGGGGCGCGGGTGGAAGCCGTCGAGGTGCGGAATGAAGCGGCGGCCGCCCGGTGGGGAATGACGGACTCGCCGACGGTGCCGCTCGATGACATCGACCCGTTCACGTCGGCCGGTGCCCCCACGAGCGTGTCCTGTCGCCTCTAGTGCTGTGACCGGCAAGGTTTGCCGGTCACAGCACTAGAGAGACACAGCCAGGCGCGCTGACGGCGCTCCGAGTCACCGGCGATGAAGCCGAATGGGAGCCGGCGGCCGGGGCCGGCGCCCCCTACGCGCCGGCTGCGCGGGTCAGGAGCTGGGCCATGGCCGCCAGGACCGCCGGCTCCACCCGGTAGTAGACCCAGGTGCCGCGCCGCTCGGAGGAGAGCAGTCCGGCTTCCTTGAGCTTCTTCAGGTGATGGGAGACGGTCGGCTGGGAGACGCCCACGTCGGAGATGTCGCAGACGCACGCCTCGCCGCCCTCGTGCGAAGCCACCGCGGAGAAGAGCCGCAGGCGCACGGGATCGCCCAAAGCCTTGAACATCGTGGCCGTGCGCTCCGCCTCGTCCGCGGTCAGCGGGCGCTCGGTGAGTGGCGGGCAGCACGGCACGACAGCGTCCGGCTCCAGCAGCGGCAAGACGTTCACATTCGACATCCGTCTATGTTGACACATGTCGAACCAGTCAGCCAGGACGACGTCGGCACGCCCCACTGGGTGATCTGCAGATTTGATGAATGTCTATGTTGACATCCATCTAATCAAAGGCCATGCTGGCCGCACAAGCCATCGACGGATATCGAAACACCGAGGAGTCGACCGTGAACGCGCCTGCCGACATCGAGCTGCCCGTCGTCGTCATCGGAGCCGGCCCCATCGGCCTGGCGGCCGCCGCACACCTCATCGACCAGGGCATCGAGCCCCTGGTCCTGGAGGCCGGACCGGTCGCCGGCAGCGCCGTGCGGGACTGGAGCCACGTACGCCTGTTCTCCACCTGGGGTGAGGTCGTCGACCCGGCCGCGGAGAAGCTCCTGGCCCCCACCGGCTGGGTGAAGCCGGACGAGGCCACGTACCCGACCGGCGGCGAATGGGCCGAGGAGTACCTGCAGCCGCTGGCCGCCGTCCTGGGCGAGCGCCTCCGCTTCGGCGCCCGCGTCACCGGTGTCTCCCGCCTCGGCCGCGACCGTGTCGTGGATGCCGACCGCGATACCCAGCCCTTCACCGTTCACATCGCACACACCGATGGCAGCGAGGAACGGCTGACCGCCCGCGCCGTCATCGACGCCTCCGGCACCTGGTCCACCCCCGGCCCCATCGGCGGTGACGGCCTGCCCGCCCTCGGTGAGCGCTCCGCGGGCGACCGGATCTCGTACCGCGTCCCGGACCTGAAGGACCCGGCCGTCCGCGCCCGGTACACCGGCAGGCGAACGGCAGTCATCGGCTCCGGCGCCTCCGCGTTCACCGCGCTCGCCTACCTGGCCGACCTGGCGAAGGGCGAGCCGGGTACGCACACCACCTGGATCCTGCGGCGCGGTATCAGCGGCTCCACCTTCGGCGGCGGCGAAGCCGACCAGCTGCCCGCCCGCGGCGCCCTCGGTCTGGCGGCCAAGGCCGCCGTCGACCACGGGTACGCCGACGCCGTCACCGGCTTCCGCACCACCGCCGTGGAGCAGACCGGCGACCAGCTCGTCCTCGTCGCCGAGGACGGCCGCCGTCTGGACCCGGTGGACGAGGTCATCGTCCTCACCGGCTTCCGCCCCGACCTCACCTTCCTCGACGAGCTCCGCCTCGGCCTCGACGAGCGCCTCCAGGCCCCGACCGGACTCGCCCCGCTGATCGACCCCAACCAGCACTCCTGCGGAACCGTCTACCCGCACGGTGTCAACGAGCTCGCCCACCCGGAGAAGGACGTCTACCTCGTCGGCATGAAGTCCTACGGCCGCGCCCCGACCTTCCTCGCCATGACCGGCTACGAGCAGGTCCGTTCCATCGCCGCCGCCCTCGCCGGTGACATGGAGGCCGCCGAGCGCGTCGAGCTCACCCTCCCCGAGACCGGCGTCTGCGGTGGTGCGGGCCTCTTCGACGAGCCCGACGCCGCCGAGGCGACCGGTGGTGGCTGCTGCGCGGCGCCCGCCACCCTCGCCATCGGGGCCCCCGCCGCTTCCGGCGGTTGCTGACCGGCGAAGTGACGAACCCGCGGGCAGGTCACCAGGCGACGTGGCGATAGTCCTTGAGCAGGACGCCGTGGATGGGGCTGCCGGCCTGCCCCTGCACGATGGGGTGGTAGATGCGCGCAGCGCCGTCGATGACGTCCAGGGGCGGACGCCACCCGGTGGCTGCGTGCCGCTCCCGTGCGGGCAACGGCTTCTCGTCGGTGACCCAGCCGGTGTCCACGCTGCAGGTGTGGATGCCTCGGGCGGCCAGGTCCGTCGCGCTGGTACGGGTCAGCATGTTGAGTGCGGCCTTGGCCATGTTGGTGTGCGGGTGACCGCTGGTCTTGTTGCGGGCGGCGAACTGGCCCTCGACGGCGGAGACGTTGATCAGGTAGCGACGCGGGTGCGGCGACGCCTCCAGCAAGGGGAGCAGGCGGTCGGCGAGGAGGAACGGTGCGACGGCGTTGACCAGCTGCACTTCGAGGAGTTCGGCCGGTTCGACCTGGCCGAGCCGCAGGGTCCAGGAGTTGCTGTCGCCCGTCTCCTGCAGGAGCCCCGCCTCGTCGGTGCGCTCCTGTGGGTCCGGGTCCACGGCGAGGGCGCCTTCGGTCGCACTGCGGAAGCCGGTCAGGGCGCCGGACGCCCGGGGGCGCGCGGCGAGTTCCGCCGTCAGCGGGAGCGCTGCGGCGTGCGATCCGGGAACGGTGAATCCCGGGGCGGTCCAGAGCTCCGGCGCGGTGGAGGGCTGGGCCCTCCCGACGGCGGCGGCCTCTGCCGCTACCAGCGCACGGTACGCCCGGGGGGACCGGTGCAGTGTCTGGGCCGCGTTGTTGACGAGGATGTCCAGGGGCGCGGCCTGGCCGAGCAGGTGGTCGGTGAGCGCGAGCACCTGCCTGGGGTCGCGCAGGTCCAGCGCGGCTATCCGCAGTCGGTGCCACCAGTCGGCGGCCCCCGGCGCCGCGGCGAAGCGGCTCGCCGCGTCCTGGGGGAAGCGGGTGGTGACGGTGAGTTCGGCTCCGTCGCGCAGCAGCATCAGGGCCAGGTGGAAGCCGATCTTGACCCGCCCGCCGGTCAGCAGGGCACGCCGGCCGGTGAGATCGGTCCGGGCGGTGCGCCGGGTGAGGTTCTCGTCCGCGCAGCCGGGGCACAGCTGACCGTAGAAGTGGTGGACCTGCCGGTAGTGGTTCTTGCAGACGTAGCAGCGTTGGGGGCGGTTGAGCAGTCTGGGCGGCCCGTCGCCGTCCGGTGCGCGGCCCGGTGGCCGGCGGGTCACTGCACCGGGACCGCTGGGTTCCTGGACGTACTCGTGCACGGACAGGCCCGATCGGTGCGGAGTCTCGGCCGACAGTGCCGCATCCATGATCCGGTCAAGCGCTCCGGTCGCGGTGGTGGCCAGCACCTTCGCGTCGGCCGCCGCCCGGACGGCCCGTCTCGCGGCACGCCGACGGCGCCGCCCGTCCCGGACGAGGTCGCTGGCCGCCTGTTCCAGCAGACGGCGCCGCTCGTCCTCCAGCGGCAGCCGGCATGCCTGCTCCAGCAGGTCCAGGCCGGCTCGTATCGCTTCGTTCTCCATGGGATTCCCCTCCGTGTGGTGTGTCGTCGGCGGCTGTCCGGCCGCCGGGCGCCCGGGGCAACGGGCAGGGCCTGTCGGGCCGTTCAGCGGCGGAACCGGAACGCCTGGAAGCGTCGGCGGGCGCGCATCAGGACCGGGGCGCCGGCAGGGCGTCGAGGGCCGCGCGGAGCGACTGTTCGTACTGAGGCCGGGAAAAGGCCAGGACGCCGAGGGAGTCGTAGTTCCAGTCCCGGGAATTGTTGCGGAAGCCCGACCACGTCACGGTGGTGTCCGTGACGGTGATGTGTGCCGTCAGCGCCCAGCAGTCGTCAATTCCGCACGTGCACGACAACAGCAGCATTTCTCCCCGCCCGGTGCCGTGGGGCACGCGGTCGGGTTCGACGCCGAGCAGGTGCCGGGCGGACAGCGGAGCCGGATACGTGTACGCGCCGGCGAGCAGCGGAGAGGGGTCCGGTGCGAACTCGGCGGCCCGCTCCTCCTGTTCTGCGAGCGCGTCGGGCAGCTCCGCCCTGCGTACCAGTTCCAGGAACGGAACCCCGCTCACCAGGAATTCCAGCACAAAGGGCGTTTCACCCCGGCCTTGCCCCCCGCCGGAGTGGAGAGCCACACGAAACTCGATCGAATGCATGGCGGTCACAGTAGCCGGTGGCCGAACCGGCGCGCGGGGCGCGCAAGGGGTCCGCGGAGTTGAGTACCGGCTACTCATGCAGACCACCCGGCAGCCGTGGTCGACTGCGGCAGGGCGTCGATTCGCCCCGGACCTGGAAGACGAGGCAGCAGGGGGAACAGGTCATGCAGGAACTGTCCGCCGAAGCGGGACACACCCGACTGGTCCAGGTCCATTTCGACGACCTGGATCGCATGGGAATGGTGCACAACTCGCGCCATGCACTCTTCGTCGAACGCGCCATCGGGGCCTATTGGCAAGAACAGGGCTGGAGTCTGGATCCTGATCGCTCACGATTTCCCGACACCCATCTCGTCGTGCGTGAATTCCTCGTCACATACGAGGAGCCGATTCGGGGCACGGGGGACGTGGGCGTGCGGTTTCGGATATCACGGCTCGGCCGCACCAGCGTGGTGTACGAGTTCCAGGTGAGATCCGAAGACGGCCGTGGTGTCCATGCCCACGGCCATCGGGTCCAGGTCCGGGTGGACCCGGAAACGCTGCGGCCCCTCGCCTTCAGCGACGAGCTGCGGAAGACCGCGCACGGTCTCATGTAAGGGGTTGACGGTGCTCAACTGTCGCCCTCGCCTGCGGGAAGAAGCTAGCTCGCCTCATGATTCGGGACACGCTGCTGTTGACTCACCGCGGTCACGAGGGTGGAGGAGATGTGGGCCAGGTCGGCGTCTGCGGCGATGAAGAACGTTTCGACTCCGGCCAGTTCGTGGTTCATGCGGGCCATCGGCATTTCGTAGTCCAGGTCGGCAACGCCGCGTACACCGCGGATGACGACGTCGATGCCGACTCGGCGGCAGTAGTCGACCAGCAGGCCGCCGGTGTGGGAGTCGACCGTGACGTTGCTCAGGTCAGCCGCTGCCGCGCGGAGCCGGTCCAGCCGTTCGGTGACGGGGAAGCGGCCGTTCTTGTTCGGATTGAACATGACGCAGACGACGACCTCGTCGAACAGGAGGGCGGCGCGGCGGAGAACGTCCTGGTGCCCTTGAGTGACCGGGTCGAAGGATCCTGGGAAGAGGGCTCGCATGACCGGAAAGAATAACAAGCGGCCGGTCCCGGTGATGAAGTGCCAGGCCGCCCCGCTCCGGGCGACGGAGGCCCGGCCGCGGGTCCCGGCCCGGGCGGTAAGTCGGTTGCGACCGCCCACCGGCGCCTGGCACGGTGCGGGTCCCGCCCCTGACACGAGGTTCGCATGACGATCTACTTCCACGGTGCCGAAGAAGTTCCCTACGGCTGCTTCTCCAACTTCTCCGCACACGGCGTGGACCTCGACGGACACGGGTGGCCGACCACGGAACACTACTTCCAGGCACAGAAGTTCACCGGCACCCGCCACGCCGAACTCATCCGCCGGGCGGGCACCCCGCTGCGCGCGGCGGAGCTGGGCCGCGACCGGTCGAAGCCGATGCGGCGGGACTGGGAACGGGTGAAGGACGACGTGATGCGCCGCGCCGTGGCGGCCAAGTTCCGCACGCACGCCGACATCGGCGCGATCCTGCTGGCCACGGGAGACGAGGAGATCGTCGAGGACACGACGTCCGACCACTACTGGGGACGCGGCCGGACGGGGACCGGAAAGAACATGCTCGGCCGGATCCTGATGCGCACGCGCAGCCATCTCCTTGCCGAACTCGGCGGAGCGGGTGACGGGCGCGCTCGCCGGGGGCAGGTCATCCGGCCGTGAGCCGCTCGTGCAGGTCCTGCCCGAAGCGCGCCCTGTACACGCCGTGGACGAGGGCTCCCGGGGACCGGTAGCCGGCGTGCTCCGGGCGGCTGACCTGCTCGTCCCAATGCCTCACCTCCCACATGAGGGGTGAGGGGCGCCCCAGGTACGCCTGTGCGGCTTCCGCCAGATCCCAGGTCCCCTCGACCGTCGCACGCCAGAAGGCACGCCCCTGGCCGACCACCCACATGCAGAGGTCCTCGGTGCTGTCCTCGGACCAGACCGCTCCGTCGACGGTGACGCCTTCCGAGAAGTCGATCAGCGACTCGGCGGCCTCCAGATACACCAGCGCGTAGTCCTCCAGAACGCCTCTCGGCTGCGACTCCAGCCATGACTCCAGGACGGACAGGCTCGGCCTGGCCGTCTCCAGAACCTCCCAGAACCAGCCGGGAACGTCCCCCGTCTCCATCAACTCCTCCTCCGGCGCTCTACGTTGAAGGCGGGCGCGGGTATCACGGACCTTCGAGCCCTGCGCGTGCCTCCGCCTCCCGGCCGGTCACGCGCAGAAGGACCCCGTCATTGTGCCTCCCGTGGGGAGCTCGCGCCTCCCCACTCCAGCTGGACCGGTGCCTGGCCGCCCAGCTGGAGTGGGGTCGGGGAAGGCCCACTCCACCCAGGACGGGGAGCTCTACGTGATGTGCTCCACCGCGGACGCGACCACGTCGTGGCCAACCGGGCGCACAACGTGGCCCGGGCGAACGCCGTGGGACGCGGCGCGACCGAGACGGTCACCTTCGAGGCGACGGGCGGTTGCGCCGTCGTCGTGATCAACAAGGCCGGGAAGGGCACGTACCGGACCTCCTCCACGTCGTCGCTCCGACGTCGTAAGCGGGGCGGGCGGTCCGGATGCCCCGGTCCGCCCGCCGCCGGGGATCGGTGGATCCCGGCTGAGTAGGCATTGCTCACGACGCCCGGCCGCGCATGCGTAAAACTCCGACCCATGGGCCTGTCGAAGGGCATCATCCAACCCTCAACCGGCGGTTGCGGGAACAATCCAGAGGAGTGCGTTTCCGTCATGCGAAGAAGAAAGTTCCCTGTTGCCGTTCTGGCAGTGGCAGCTCTCTTGGGAGAAATGTTCTCCGCATATGCCACCTTCTCCGCCTTCTACCGCCCTGGCATGGAACGGTCCATCGGATGGATTGCCGCGGCGTTCTCCTTGAGCCTGCTGCTCTCGGTGATCCTCGCCGTGCGCGGAGTTACTCTGATCGGCCCTGCATCCTTTGTCGCGGTGGGGCTGGGAATCCTGGCGTCAGGGATTGAGCGCGGCGAGACAATCAATGCGGTCATGGGGGCGGTGTGCCTCGCCGCCGGGCTGTCGTCCATGTTCCTCATGGTGCGCTTCTCCCATTTCTCCCTCGACACGCCATGGGGGCTGGGGGTGGTCGCCGGCGCGGAGCCGAGGGAGTGTCATACCAGGCTGTGCCGCCTCCCCGATCTCGACGAACGCCTCCTTCCGCTACTGGAAGACACGGTGCACAGGTACTCGCTGGGGGAGCTCCGCGCTGCGACGAGGCTGTGCTGCGAAACGCGGTATTCGGACAATGGAGTCTTTCAGCGGGGAGCATACGTCGGGGCAGTTCCCTTGATCGAGGCCTGCATTCTCACCGAGACGCTGGTCCTCATTGCGATCATCCACACCGAGGGGCACGGAGTCGCCCTCGTGGGGAGGCTTCAGCAGACCATGGTGAGCGGGCTGTCCGACCGGGAGGCCGGTGCGGGAGAGCACGGAATACACGTCAGGTCGGCGTGGCTGGGTTCCGCCGAGGCGTCGAGCTACCCCTTCCCCCTCGACGGCGGCGCTGCCGGCGAGGAATTCATGGAAGAGTTCCGTGAATTGCTCACTGCGGCCCGGCACACCTGACGGGCCCCTCACGGCTCGTGCGGCCGTATCACGGTTCATGGAAGCAGTCGGTCGGCCAGCTCTTTGCGTGTGGTGATGCCGAGCTTGTTGTAGATGCGCTGCAGGTGATTGTCGACGGTACGTATGGATATGGTCAGTGCAGCGGCGATGTCCTTGCTGAGCAGGCCCCTGGAGGCGAGCAGCGCGATTTCGCGCTCTCTCCCGGTGAGCCGTACGACAGCCTCACGGGCCATGAGAGCCGGGGTTCTGGCTCCCTCGCACCGGGCCGCGAGATCCTCGGCCCGGACGGCGGCGGCGCTGGCCCGGCGGGTCTCCCCCGCCACCCTCAGAAGGGAGGCGGCGGTGCTCGCCGCCTCAGCCGCCAGCAGGTCCGCTCCCATGGCCTCCATCTCGTCGGCGGCGACGAGCAACCCGTCGGGGTCGTGCGCGGCCCATGCGGCGGCAAGATCGGCACGGGACCGGTGGAGGCGCCCGGGGCACTCCGCAGCGATCTCCGTCAGCCGCCCGGCAGCCTCCCCGGCCGCCCCGAGCCGGACAAGATCGGTCAGCAGAACCGCTTCTGACGCTGTTTCCCCGCGCTCGAACGCCTCCCGGGCGGCGGCGGTGAGCACTGCTCGTGAGCGGGTCAGCTCACCGCGGGCGACGTACAGCCAGGCCTCGCCGAGTCTCTCTTCGGGGAAGAACCCCAGAGCGGGAAGCCGACCGCGTTCGGCCAGGGCCGCTTCCGCCGCTTCGCCATCCCCCTGCAGCGCGGCGGCTGCCGCCAGACCCGCCAATGCCATCGACAGCACCACCGGGGTGTGCGGGCGGGACGCCCGGACCACCTCTGCGAACCAGCGCCGCGCCTGAGCCGGATGTCCGGCGGCCCATGCGCCACGCGCCAGATAGAAGGCCAGCAGCCGGCGGTCCGCGGTCACACTCGCGTCCGTAAGGCCCGCGAAGGCCCGCTCGCCCGCTTCCTGGGCCTCGGCCAGGCGACCGCTCTCCGACAGGGCCAGGACGAGAACCGCCCGGTGGGCGACCTCGTGCGTGGCCGTGGAGTGGGTTTCGCCGGCGGCCGAGCTGAAAGCGATGGCACGTCGGATCCAGCCCTCGGCCTCCTCCCCACGCCCCGTGACCGCGAGGGCCATGGACCTCGTCATGGCGGCCCACAGCCATGTCGTGGCGTCCGGCGCCTGCGTGCCCTCATGTTCGAGGTCCTCGCTCAGGGCGAGGCTGTGCCTGACGTCTCCCACGGTGAGCGCGCCGGCAGCCTCGTTGACCAGCAGGACGCGGAGACCGAAGGCGCTGGTGACCCGGCAACGGGCGGACTCGATGACGTCGAGAAGCCTTGCGTAGGGCGCTCCCACCCCCCACATGAGGTTCTGTGTCCGGACCGGGAGCACGGACAGGACTTCCTCTTCTGTCGTGGCCATGGCGTCGGCCTGGGACAGCACGTCCTCGGCCTGCTGGAAGTCACCGGCCTCGTAGAGCGTCTTCCCCAGCAGCAGCTGGATCCGGAAGCCCCGGTGCTCCTGCGGGATCGCCCGGAGGAGACTGAGCGCGCGGGGGTACTCGCGGGCGTGCGCTGCCAGGGCTGACGCGCGTACGAGCAGAGCCGGGTTGGCCGTGCCGGTGGCCGCGAGCTTGTAGGTGGCGAGGTGGACCGCGTCCTCCCGGCGACGGGCCCCGATCCGCTTCAGCAGATGGACCTGCCGCAGCAAGGTGTCCCTGCGGCACTGGGCAGTCATGTCCGCGCGCAGCACCTCTCCGTAGAGGGGGTGGGCCAGCCGGACCGCTGAGCGTCGTTCCTCCTGGACGACGACGATCAGCCCCGACTGTTCCAACTGGCTCAGCACCTGCGGTTCGGCGTCCCTTTCCAGGTGGCCCAAGGACAGCGGTTCGCACAGGGACAGAACGTCCAGCACCTGTCGGCCGGCGGGTGGGGCGACGGAGAGCCGGGAACGGATCAGATCGGTCAGACGCCGCGTGCCCGGCAGCCGGTCCGCGGTCATGTCCCAGATCTCGCCGTCGCAGGTCAGCACTCCGGCAGCCACTGCCCCCACCACCAGCTCCCGCAGGTAGAGGGGGTTGCCGCCACTGGTCGTCAGAAGGTGGTTGACCGCGCTCCTCCCGACAGGCCCCTCCAGGACCTGTTCCAGCACCGTCACGACCTGCTCGCGGCCGAACCCGGCGAGGTCCACCTGTCGCACGGCGTCCCCGTGCCCGAGCGCGGTCACCGCCAGCGCCTGGCCCTCTCCCGACCGGACCGTTCCCAGCAGGAAGATCACCCCGGCGTCCATCAACTGCCGCAGCAGCATCGCCGAGGTCGCATCGAGCAAGTGGACGTCATCGACCAGGATCACCATGCGGGGCCGCGGCGCACCCGGCCGCGACAGCAGCCTGGCCACACTGGCGAACCCCGAGACCGGGTCGGACAGATCGGCACCGTCGGGCAGCAGATGGGCGATGGCGCCCAGGGGAACCGACGCCGCCGCCGCTGTGGCAACCGCCCTGCCGACCCGGTACCCGAGCGCGACCGCACGGTCCAGGCACTCCTCGGCCAGCCGGGACTTGCCCACTCCGGCCGGCCCGAAGACCAGGAAACCGGCGCTGCGGGGTTCCGGCACGACCTCGTCGAAATCCCTCATTTCGGCCTCGCGCCCGACCAGCGGCCAACGCTGCAGCACACGGTTTCGGTTCATTCCTCTGGCCCCCCGTTGATTGGCCTTTGCCCGGTTGTGCGGACATCCGCGGTCTGCGCGGCCGCGCTCGGCAACCTGAGCTGATCGAGCGCTTTACGAGCTCGACCGGGTTGGTGTGTCGGCAAGGAGAACACGGCCATGCGGGCTCCGGTGCTCCTCGCCCGCCTTTCCCCGTGCGGCAATTCTCCTTCGATACCATCGAAGAAGGGGCCGGAGGGGATATGCGGCGTCGCGGGAGCAGGCGGCGTATCCGCGACTCAAGCGGATCATAACCGACCGCGAGCAAGCAAAGGTCTTCACCCCTGACGATGCCGAGATCGCGTGGGCGGCGCAGCCCGTTCGGCATGCGCAAGGAGCCCGGACAGCGGACGACTTGGTCCAGACATCGGGAGCACGCCGAGCGGGCCGGCCCCGTCGCCGCGAGCGTGATTCCGCGTCAGGATCGTCATGAAGACCGGACCCTTACCCAACTGAACCTCTGAACGCCGGGATGAACTGTCATGTCATTCGGCATCGAATTTCAAATGCGGCTCACCTTTCCCTCCACCGATGCAGGCCCGTGGCGTTGTTCGTCGTTGTTCATCAGAATGGCGTCGAAATCAACGAACCCGACGTCCAGGATGCGATCTCCTGAAACGTTCGCGAACGTTTCCCAAGCATCGGATCGACCGGCGAAGGACTTCGGCCGGCCCGATCGCGCCTGGATGAGTAGTGCTTGCTCATGTGCCAGGGCTCCCGCGCACGGTTGAGTCCTCCACGGCAGCCGCCCCCGTCGCGGTGTGGCCGCTCTTCCCGGCTCTGAGCGCAAAGGACCCCCGTGCACGACCAGCAAGCCCCGCGCAGCGGTCGCACCCTGCCGACCGCCCCCGAAACGCGTTCCATCGACTACATCTCCCCGGACGAACGTCACGGCAGGCTCTGGCACCAGGGCCCGTTCTGGTTCTCCGGCAACTTCGTCCTGACCACTCTCGTGATCGGCTTCATCGGCCCCTCGATCGGCCTCAGCGTGGGCTGGTCGGTGACGGCCGTGGTCCTTGGCGCCTGCTTCGGCACGTTCTTCATGGCGGTCCACGCCAACCAGGGCCCCCGTATGGGCCTGCCCCAGATGATCCAGTCCAGGGCCCAGTTCGGGGTCCGGGGGGCCGTCGTACCCTTCACGGCCGTCATCTTCGTCTACTTGGGCTTCAACGTCTTCAACACCGTGCTCGCGGCCCAAGGACTGGGACGGATCGTCGGCGGCGGCCCCTGGCTCTGGTACCCCGTCCTCGCCGTGGTGTCGGTCGTGCTGGCCGTGGTGGGCCATGATCTGATCCATTTCGTACAACGCGTCCTGACCGGGCTCCTCATCCTCGTGTTCGGGATACTCACCGTCGGAACCGTCGTTCAGTGGTGGGACGCGCCGATCTCCGCGCCCGCGACCGGCAGCCCGTGGACGTCGTTCCTGACCGTCTTCGCCGCTGCGGCCGGCTACCAGATCAGCTACGCCGTCTACGTGTCCGACTACTCCCGATACCTGCCCGCGGACGCCAACTCCCGCTCCGTCATCTGGTGGACCTACGCGGGTGCGGCCGGCTCCGCGGTGTGGCTGATGTCCCTGGGCGCCTTCATCGGCAGCCGTCTGCCCGCCGACGACGCCGTCACCGGCTTGCTCCGGACCGGGAACGGCATCGTTGCGGGCTTCGGCTCACTCGTCGTGCTGGTATCGGCTCTGGCCCTGATCAGCGTCATGGGCGTCAACACCTACGGTGCGATGCTCACAGCGGTGAGCGCGGTGGACGCCTTCCGGCGGGAGCAGCCGACGAGCCGCCTGCGGGCCGCCGTTGTCGTATCCGTCGGCGCGGTGGTGCTCGCGGTGGCCCTGTCCCTGCCCGACGACTACCTGGCCGGCTTCAGCAGTTTCGTCCTGCTGATGCTCTACTTCCTGGTCCCGTGGACCGCGGTCAACCTCGTCGACTACTACGCCATCCGCAAGGGTCGGTACGTGATCCGTGACATCTTCGACGACCAGGGCATCTACGGACGCTGGTCCTGGCGCGGCCTGGCCTCGTACGTCATCGGTCTGGTCGCGATGATCCCGTTCATCTCGACCACCTTCTTCCGCGGACCGGTCGCGGAAGCCATGGACGGCGCCGACGTCTCGTTCCTCGTGGGGCTGCTGGTGAGCGGCATCCTCTACGCCGCGCTGGCCGGAAAGCGGAATGCCGCGTCTCCCCTGGCGGAGGCCCGACCGCCCAAGTCCGTACGGAGTATGTGAGCCGTCCGCGGCCCGGCAGGCGGCCGCCGGACCGGGTGGATCACCAGGACACGGCCGGGTGAGGCTCGGCAAGGAGGGAATCAGGTCATGCCCGCGGATCCCGGAACAGCGCACGTCGATCCGACCGCCCTGATCGATGACGTCAACTCCCGTATCGTCCAGGCGCTCAGCGCGCACGACCCTGCCGAACTGCATGCGGCCGCGGCGTGCACGGGTGTCGGAGTCGGCGAGACCTTCGCCGGTCGCCTCTGGACGGGCGGCGTCTGCCCTCTGGTCCGGCGCTACCCGACGGGCGAGGCATTCACGGCGGCGCTCACGGACGGCAGTCCCGATGCCTTGAGCGCGGCCGTCGAGGTCCTCGCCGTGGTCGCGCCCGCCGCAGCCATGTCCTTTGCGCTGGAAGTGATGCGGATCGATCTCGGCGGTTTCACCTTCGGACACAACCGCGTTCCGTTCGAGCTCGTGATGCGGGGGCGCGCCGAGAAGATCATCAAGCGAGACCTCCGCTCGGCGTCGCCTGAGATCCTCCTCGACATGCTCCGTCGCCGGTCACTCGCTCCCGGCGAGATCCCGAAGAGCAAGATCGCGGACATACCGGTCGCTGCCCTCATCGCCTGCGTGAGCGCCGGCGAGCTCCGCTTCGACCAAGCCGAGGGCGCGGGCCTCTTCAGCGAGCATCCGGCACTTCAGGATGGCGCGGGGCTGCTCGACGCGCTCCTGAAGACGCGCTGGTTCTCCGCGGTGGACGGCCACGATGGAGGCCTCACGCACTGGCTCGCGCATCGCCTGGCCGAGGCCCGCTACGCACCTGCTGTTCCCGCGTTGCGCGAGCTGTTCACTCGGCAACGGCGATTCCTTGCCACCGCCGGGCAGAGCCTGCTTGAGATCGGGACGCCGGAGGCCCTCGAAGCCGCAGCCTCGCCTCTGTCGCTGGCGGGCGTCCCGATCGACGAGTACGACCGTCACGATCGCCAGACGATCGCGATCGATGCGCTGCTGCGCGCCGACCCCTCGCGTGCCTTTGACGTCCTGGCGCCTCTGTTCGAGGAGCAGGCGCTCCGTTCCGGCGACAACCGGAGCGAGTCCGCCAGGACCGTACTCGAAAAGCTCGCGCCCGCGCAGGCGACTGCCGAGCCTCGCTGGATCGAACGATCCCTGATGGCCGCGCAAGACCGCGAGCTCGGCGCGACGGCGCGAGCACTCCTCGGCCGGCTCGACCCCGGGATCGTGGACGAGGCCGCGGCTCGTGTGAGGAAGCGCAAGCGCAAGGCAGCGGCCAGGAGCACGGTGAAGCCACCTGCTGGCGATCTCATCGAGCGCTATCGCGCCGGCGAGCACGAGCGCGTGTGGGAGGAACTGGCCGCGCTTGACCGGAGACCACCGAAGGCGCTCGCCGCGCAGGCCGAGGCCGTCGCAATGGAGACGATGGAGTGGGTGCGGTGCGGCTTGGAGGCTGTCGTTGAAAGGCTGCGCGCCGAGGCGTACCCCTTCCACAAGAAGGCGCGCGCCCTCGTCCCGCCCCCGCGCGACGCACTCCGGTCCGTGAAGAGGGTGGAGAGGCTCACGGGCGGACGCCTGCCGCTTTCGCTGCGCGCCTTCTATCTCGTCGTCGGCTCAGTGGACCTGTCCGGCAGTGCGGAAAAGTTCCGCCACGACCCGAACAGGCACGGCCCGGAGCCGAAGAGGCACGAGATCGTCCACGTCCCGGAGAAGTACCCGTTCATGTACCTCTCGCACTTCGATCCCCTCGTCGTCCTTCCCCTCGAAGAGGCTGTCGCCGAGGCGGAGAGGTGGGCCCGCGAGGAGAGGGATGGTCTTGGCATGAATGCGCCGCTGGACCTGACGATCGGTCCTGGCCCGTCGTTCAAGGCGAACCCCCGCGACGCGCAGCCGGAGCCGGTCGACACCGTCCGCCTCCCCGGACCCTTCGCGGACGTGGAGCTTCACCGCGGGCGCGGTGGGACCGCCCCGTTCGTCGGACACCTGCGGGGATGCCTCGCATGGGGCGGATTTCCCGGCCTGGCCGGCAAGAGTATCCGGCCGCAGGCCGCTCTGGCTGCGCTCACGCAATCCGTCGTGCCCTTCTGACCACGTGGAGACCCGGTCACCCGGTGGCAGTCACCTGCTGCGGGAGGGGACCGGTGTTGCCTTCCGGACATCCGGTCGGTAGGAAGCGCGAGCACTCAGCCACAGATGCCGGGCAGCAGAGCCGTAGATCATTCTCGTGGTAGCGTCGCGGCGGAGGCCCGTAGGTGCCCACCCCGGACGAGATGTGCGCCGTACCCGGCCCGCCAAGACGACGCACTCAGGAGGCGTCATGGCTGCAGGTACATCCTTCATCGATTTCGACGGCCCGGCTTCTCGGCCTCGCGAGTTGGACGTCCGCTGGATCCACGGCTCGCCCTCGTCCAAGCACAACACCGACCCGGACATCCAGGTCTACGAGTACGACGAGCACACCGTCATCCTGCGGCAGAACATGGCGATCAACTACGAAGCGCCGTTCCTGTTCCTGCTGTTCGGCAACGACCGGGCAGTGCTGATCGATACCGGCGCCACAGCGTCAAGTGAGTTCTTCCCCTTGCGTCTGGTGGTGGACCAGCTCGTCGACGGCTGGCTCGCCCGCCACCCCCGCCAGGAGTACCACCTGCTGGTGCTGCACACACACGCCCACGGCGACCACATCGCGGGCGACGGCCAGTTCGCCGACCGTCCCGACACCACAGTGGTCTCGGCAGAACTCCCCTCGGCCTGGAAGTATTTCGGATTCGACGAGAACCCCACCGCCACGGCGAGCGTCGATCTGGGAGGCCGCAGGCTCGACTGCCTGGCCACCCCCGGGCACCACGAGGCAGCCGTCACGTTCTACGACCCGTGGACCGGGTTCCTGCTCACCGGCGACACGGTCTATCCGGGCCGCCTCTACATCCAGGACCGGAACGCCTTCGCCCGGACCATCGACCGGCTGATCGAGTTCTGCGAACGCAGACCGGTCACCCACGTCATGGGCTGTCACATCGAGATGACCACCGAACCGGGCGTGGACTACCCGGTCCGCACCACCTACCAGCCCCACGAACCCCCACTGCAGATGACCACCGGCCACCTTCACGAGATCCGCGCCGCACTCGACGAGATCGGCAACCAGCCCCGCCGGCTCGCCTTCCCTCTCTTCGTCATCTGCCCGGACGAGTGAGCCACGCGCAAAGCCACGGCAGTACCAGGTCCTGCGCAAAAGGCCACTTCGAGTGAGCGGTCAGCCGGCAGCCAGGACGTCGGAAAGACTCACGGCGGGGGGCCGAGCACGGCTGTCAGCGTGCGCCGCCGGCGCTCGGCCAAGGTGGCGACGAAGACCACTGCGTCAGCGTTGGCCTGGTCGCAGGCCTGAGCCACCTCGCGGACCTTCCCGTAACTCAGCAGGGTCCGCGAGGAGTAGGGCAGAGTCATCTTCCGGACCCCGCCGTCCGAAACGCCTCGTCGCTGCACGATCTGCACGGCGACCCGCGCGCCACGCGCTGCCGGTTCTGTGGCGGCCGACGACATGAGCGTGTCGAAGTCCTTCTGCTTCGCAGAGAAGTAGCCGACCAGGACCACATCAGCGCCCTCTGTCGTGAGCCGGAACGCCTGGCGCCGGGCCGGCTCCGGCGACACACGACGAGCCGGGCGCCTGTCGCGTCTTCGGGGCTGATGCATGCGCCACAGGCCAAATGCCTGGCCACCTGCATCGATACCGGGTTTCCCGCCGGCCCGGCTTGGCGAGCGAGGTCATGGCCATGCGTTGATGACGGCGATCGTGACGGCGGCCTCGTAGCGGACGGCGAGCTTGTCGCATCTCGTGGACGCGGGCCGATGTCGCGAGTTGGGTGAGTAGCAGTTGCTCATGCGCCTCGACGCAGGTGACCGGTTGACTGACCGCAGCAGTCGGCCGGCCGGCTGCCGGTGCGGCGGGAGGCATACTCCCCGGCGCGCACGGCAACAATGCATGCGAGGGCAGTAATGGACCACGGGGACATGAGCGCACATCCACAGTGGAAGGTTCCCGGCTACACCCATGGCAGGGAATTGGGCGCCGGTGCCTGCGGGAGGGTCGTCGAAGCTCTGGACGAGGCTTCCGGTACCCCGGTGGCGATCAAGTATCTGACCCACGGCGCGCGCACCGCCTTCCGCGCCGAGGCCCGTCTGCTGATGGGCCTGCGGTCGCCGTACGTGGTACGGATCGACGACTACGTCGAGCACCCAGAAGGCGCCGCGATCGTCATGGAGTTGGTGGACGGCGTCTCCCTCAGGACGCTGCTGCGCCAGGAGGGCCCCACGGGTCCTGAGGCGGCCCTCACCGTGCTCAAGGGATCGTTGCTCGGCCTCGCCGCAGCTCACGAGGCGGGACTGGTGCACCGGGACTACAAGCCGGAGAACGTTCTGGTGGACCTTGACGGCTGCTCCAAGCTGGTGGACTTCGGGATCGCAGTGGCCGGCGGGGATGCCTCCGGCGTCGCCGGCACCCCGCCCTACATGGCTCCCGAGCAGTGGACCGGGGGCCCCGTCGCCCCCGTCACCGATGTCTACGCCGCGACGGCCGTTTTCTTCGAGTGCCTGGTCGGCTCCAAGCCGTACCCGGGCACCACGGCTCTCGAACTGGCGGTGCAGCACATCGAGGCGCCCATACCCGACGACAGAGTTCCTGAGGCGTTGCGGCCGTTGATTCGCCGTGGCCTGGCCAAGCGGGCCGTGGAACGGCCGCCGAGTGCTGCCGCGTTCGTCCGTGAGCTGGATGCGCTGGCGTCCAGCGCGTACGGCGAGGACTGGGAAGTGCGTGGGCACCGCAGAATGGCCGCGCTCCTCACACTCATGCCGATGCTGGTGAGCTCTCCCAACGACGTCGTGACCGCGACGACGGCCTTGGCGGACACCACGCTCGCCACGACAACCACAGGAACGGCAGAGGCACATGCCTCGGCGCGGGCGTCCGGTCGGCCCCGATCCCGAGGCGGCGTTGTCGGCCGACGCAAGTCGACGGCCGTCGCCGCGTCTGCCGCCCTTCTGCTCACCGGGATCCTCGCGCTGTCTGCGATCGCCGAACAGGACGACACGGAGGACAGCGCCACAGGCGCCACAGGCGCTCCCGACGCCCCCCACGCCGCCGGCTCGACCGTCTCACCCGGCATGCCCGGCCCCTCGGCCGGCACCCGCACCACGGGGCCCGGCTCCACCATCGCCCCCACTCCTGGACAGTCGGGGACTGCTGCCGGCAGCGGGGCCGGGAGTGGCATGGAGAATTCCACGGTGGCCGGGGGGTCGTCGTCCTCTCTTGGTGCAGCACCCGGTTCCACGGAACAGGCAGCTCAGCCGACGCCCTCCACGACCAACGCGGCCCCTCGGACACCCCCCGTCGCACCGCCCGCCACGTCCCCCACCGTGCGGGTGCTGGCCGTGTCCCTTTCCCAATACGGCTGCTCCGGAAAGTTCGGCACCCAGGCCGTCGCATCCGTGAAATCCGACGGCGTCTCCGCCGGAACGCTGATCCTCACCTGGTTCCACGGCAACACCCGGGGATTGGGCCCGATCGTGGCGACGGACAGAATCACCATCCCCGCCGGGCAGACCTCGTTCAGCAAGACGTACGCCCACACGTTCGGATCCGGCGATCCGTTCCCGTACTGGGGTGTTCAGGTGTCGAGCGACCCGGCGCCGGCAACGGGCAGCGGCACGTACAAGGTGCTCTACGCCGATGACTGCAACCCGATCCTCTGAGCCGGCCATGGAACCCGGACCGTACGACGAAGAGCTGACCTCGTTCCTCCCCCGCTCGCACCCGACGGACGAGGCGACCAGCGCCACCCTCCTGGACCATGCTGTCTGGGGCATGCCGTCGTCCGAGGGCGACGTGCACTCCACCGCGCCCGCGCCCACCGTGCCCGCGCCCGGCAGCCTGGGAAACCTCACGGCGGTGTGGCACGGCACCGTCCCCGAGCCTTCGGGCGCGCCGTACACCGCCGGTGCCCGACGTAGGCGCGGCGTCCTCCGGCGTCGGTTTCTCGTGGCGGGGGCCGTGCTCGTGGCTGCGCTGCTCCTCGTCCGGCAGCAGACCGGCGATCCGCTGTCGGTGACGGGAGTCACCGTACGTCCCAGCTCCTCGACTGCGGGCTGCGACAGCACCGTGGCGGTGCTGGCGACGATCCGCAGCAACGGGGAAGACGGAACGGTGAGCTACCGCTGGCACCGCAGTGACGGCACGGTCACCAGCCCGGTGCGGCAGCGCATCGCCCCGAAGGCACGGCTGACCGAGGTCACGCTCCGCTGGACCTTCCACGGCCCCGGCTCCATGCAGGCCACCGCTGTGCTTGAGGTGCTGTCGCCGAACCGTGCCCGCGCCGGAACCACCTTCACCTACACCTGCC
The DNA here is from genome assembly GCF_042894785.1 of Streptomyces sp. NPDC001502. NCBI lineage: Bacteria > Bacillati > Actinomycetota > Actinomycetes > Kitasatosporales > Streptomycetaceae > Streptomyces > Streptomyces sp. NPDC001502. The sequence goes on along the minus strand of NZ_JBIAVW010000024.1, from coordinate 5,842 downwards.
ACTAGCGACGTTGCCTGAGCCCTGAGCTCCTCGCGACGGCGCGACCTCGCCGAGTCCTCGTCCGCACCCTGAATGAATCGCTCCTGACGTGGCGGGGCCGGCCGCAGGCGTACGCGATGGCCGCGGCCACCTCTTCCGGGTCGAGCGCACCGCCCGCCGACTCCTTCCACGCCCGGTAGTCGCTCTTGATCCGCTCGTCGATCATGAATCGGAGCGGAATGCCCCGTGGACGCGCAGGTCGCCGTTGATCGCCACCTTCCCGTCGTTCGTGTGCATGATCCAGGCGCCTGCGTTACGGACCGACAGGTGGGCGCCGGCGTTCACCTTCCCCTGCAGGCGCGACTCCCCTTGAACGCGCAGCATGCCGAGGGTGGTGAGGTCTCCGGTGACCGTGACCGTGCGGTCCGCCTTCACCTCGCCCTCGGCGTCCAGGCGGCCGTGGACGATCAGCCGCGGCGGGCCGTCCTGCGTCTCCAGCACGTTGTCGACGCTCAGCCCGCCCTGGAGGGTGAGGCGTTCCTTGACCTGGGCCCGGTGGGTGACCACGTCGTTCAGGTCGGCCTTGTCGGCCGCGACGGTCCCCCACTGGCGGCTCCCGGCGCCGCCCTGGAACACGTTCATCCCGGAAGCCGGGAACTCGATCCATCCGTCGGCGGCCGTACGGCCCTGCACCCACTTGGTGTTGATGCCGTTCAGGTCCGCCAGATCAGCGGCGACGGTTCCCCAGTCCTGCTTGCCGCCCTTGCGGACGTTCACCCCCGACTGCGGGAACTCGACCCATCCCTTGCCCGAGTCCCGGTCCCCCACCCACTGGGTGTTGATGCCGTTCACGCTGATCTTGTCGGCCGTGACGGTCCCCAAGTCGCTTCCACCGCCGCGGCCGACCCTGATTCCGTCGGACGGGAAACCGATCCACCCGGCGTCACTCTCGCGCCCCCGGACCAACGCCGCGGTCACGGTCTCGACGTCGGCCTTGGCGGCGGAGAGGGTGCCGAGGTCGTCGGCGGCGTCGCGGATCCGGGCCCCCTGCGTGGTGAAGACGATCCGGCCCCGGTCCGTCGTGCCCTCGACCCACGGGCTGTGGACACCGGTCGTCGCGGTGACGCTCTCGAACTCGGGGCTGCGCAGGTGGACGGTGGTGGTGAGGAAGTACCCGGGCTGCTGCCCGCCCGGGGAGGTGGCGATCAGGGTGTACGTGGCGTCCCGCTTGGGCTCCTGACCCGCCGCCGGCGACCACTGCCAGCCGGTCGTGCCCAGCGTCGGCGCGACGGTCTCCGAGGATCCGTCCGGACCCTGGATCCGGTAGGTGAGGGTGTCGGGCCCGTCCCACCGCAGGACGATGTCCTGGCCTCCGGCCACCAGGGACTGCTGCGCGCGGAAGTTGCGCGGGACCTTGGGCAACTGCTTCAGCAGGCTCAGGGTCACGGGGGTCTTCTTCACCCAGGCTCCGTTCGCCGCCCTCTCCGTCACGCGCAGCAGCACCAGTCCCGATGCGCTGGAGACGGGGAAGCCGTCCAGGGCCAGGACCATGGAGCCGGCCTCCTAGAACAGCGTGTTCTGCTGGGCGGTCACGGTGAGGACACCCGTGTTGTCGTCCCAGGCGACGACCGGCTCCTCCCCCTTCTTCGTCGCGGTGTTCCGCTCGACCCGCGCGGTGATCGTCTTCGGGTGTGCCGTCAGATCACCGTCCGCCTGGCCGCAGGGCACCCGTATCTCGATGGAGTACCAGATCACCTCGTCCATGGTCGGATTGGAGACGACGATGTAGACCGATCCCTGGCGTTCCTCACCCGCGACCGGCACCTGGAGCGGAGCCGGATCGGTGAGTATGTCGTAGTGCAGAGAAGCCATCGCTGAAGACCCCCTGATCACGCTGTCCGACGCTTGCCCCCGACGGGCGCATCTCCTCCAGCACAACACTCACCGGACAGCCCGACACCCGCATCCACCCTAACCGGCGCGAAACAGACGTTCGCTGGCCGAATCGGGAATCTCCCACTTTCCGAGAGGGTGACTCACGGCCTCGGCCGTGTCCGCCGGGACACCCCCTACCGGTGGTCGGGAACGTAGCGGTAGCCGACGCGGCGCACGGTGGATATGCGGTCCCGGTGAGCGGGGCCGAGCTTGCGGCGCAGCCTGGCCACGTGGACATCGACGGTACGGCCGTCGCCGATGTGCCCATAACCCCAGATGCCCGTGATGAGGGCATCACGCGTGTGCACCGTGTACGGGTGCGCCACGAGGTGGGCCAGGAGATCGAACTCCAGGAAGGTGAGATCGAGTTCGCGCCCGTCGACCTCGACCAGCCGCCGCGCGTGATCGACTCGGATCGCGTCGTCGGAGTGATCGGCTTCCAGGTGCCGAGCCGGTTCCGGCTCGGGGGCCGGAGACGTCCCGGGCGCGAGGGGACGGATCTCCGGGCGTATGCCGTGCGCACTCATCACCGCCACCGGGTCGACGTTCGCGGGCAGGAACACGAGGTATGCGACGCGGCCGCCGTCGGTCTCGTGGACGGAGGCGACGGGCGGACGGTCGCCGACCAGCTGGAGGCGCGGGGCCGGGGAACGGCGGAGGGCGGGTGCGGGAATTGCGGTGGTCACGATGAACCCCTTCGGCTGCTCGGAGTCGGATACGGATGCCGGGTGTTCGGCCACGACGGGGCAGGGGTCTCCGCAACGGATGCGAGCGGGAGGATCGGCGCGTCTACGCCGGGCGGACCCGTACGGCTGAGGGGCCGGGGGAACGGCGAGCGCGGCGCACAGAGACGAACGGCAGCCGGCACACCGGCGCGCGTCGGGGAATCACCCTGTCGAAGAAGCCCTAAACGGGTCGGCAGACGGCGCTGGCGACGAGACGGAAGTCAACGTGCCTGCGGCGTACGAGCAACGGCTGCGACGGGGACATGACCACATGGTGGGGTGCGCGGCGGGCACGCGTCAACACTTCCCTACTGATTTCATAGGAAATAACTGCGGGTCCGCCTCTGACCTGCATCGTCTTTCATTTCGAGATCGAAGCGTCCACCATCCGGTCACACTCTTGCCGGGGAGGCCGCTTGGGGCGAGTATTCCTATCACTCCGATGGGAAAGGTAGGAATACGCCCGCTGCGTCGGAGAGTTGCCTCGGATGATCTCCGGAGCCCACCGCACGCGCCCGCGCAGCACGGCGGAACGTCCAGGTCTACCGGCCTGCCCACCCACCCCCGCCTCCCACCCCTCGCGCCCCTCCCTCACGTTCAGCAACCGGCCGACGCCGCCCGACCATGTTCCGGAGTAGTCGACATGACGACCGCCATCCCCCATGGCACCACCGTCCACCCAGCTCACACACCATGCAGCGACGCTCGGGCCTGTCGGTGACGCCGGTGCCGACGACACCGGGCACCGCCGGCCACCGATCCGCCGACGCACGGCGCCACGCACTCCTGCGTACCGCCCGCGATGTGGCGGACGACCTCGCGGCGGACGCCATCGTGCGCGATCAGGCGGGCAAGGAGCCGACCGACGAGACGGCCCGGCTGCGCGAGGCCGGCCTGCCGGCGGCCCTCACCCCGCCCGGGCCGGGCCGCGGGGCGGACTGGCGTACCGGATGCGCCGTCATACGGGAGATCGCCGCGGCGGACAGCTCGGTCGGCGACGTACTCGCCCGCCACTACGTGCACACGTGGAGCGGACGCTTCTACGCGAGCCCCGAGCAGGCGACCGCCCTCGAAGAGGAGTCGGTGCGCGAGCGGTGGCTGTGGACCGGCGCGGTCCGCACTCCTTGGCCCGACGACGACACCGAGGGACCGGACCTCGCGCTGAGGCGGCACGCCACCGGCTACGTGCTGAGCGGGCGCCGGGCCGTGGACACGGCGGTGGCCACAGCCGATCAGATCGTGGTCGACGCCGTCTGCGCCGCGAACGGCGAGGTCCTCGTCGTACGGATCCCACCCGGCGCACGGGGCGTGACCGTCGAGCCCGCACACGATCGGCTCGGGCAGCGCGTCGCCGGTGCGGGCGAGGTCGTCCTCGACCGGGTCACCGTCACGCCCGAGCAGGTGCTGGGCCGCCGGCCGCACGACGAGGAGTCGACCGCACCCTTCACCGCGCTCGCGGAGCCGGCGCTCCGGCTCGCCCTGTGCCACGTCGGCCTCGGCATCGCCGAGGGCGCCCTCACCGAGGCGCGCGACCTCAGCAGGGGCGGCCGCGCACACCGGCTTCCCGGCGAGGACCCGGACCTCTTCCTGACCTACGGGGAACTCGCCTCCGCCGCCCAGACGGCCACCGCCGTGGTCGACCGGGCGACGGACGTGATGACGCAGGCCCTCGACGCGGGGCCGCACCTCGACGCGGAAGGAGCCGCGGGCCTCGCCGCCCTGGTCGCCACGGCCGAGACCGTGACGTCGAAGGCCGCCCTGCGCATCACCGCCCGGGTGCTGGAGCTCGCCGACGCGCCCGGCCTGGACCGGTTCTGGCGCAACGCCCGGGTCCTGACGGCCCACCGCCCGGTCGCGCACCGCCTGCGCTCCATCGGCGAGCACTACCTCAACGGCTCCCACCCCGCGGTGGCGGCCTTCCGCTGACGCACGGCACAGCACAGCACGGCACGGCACGGCACGGCTCCGGTCGCGGGCCCGCGACCTGCCCCCGGCTGCCGGGTACGGGTACGGGTACGGGTACGGGTACGGGTACCCGGCAGCCGACTGCCACCCACGGCGGACACGGGCCGCGGCCATGCCAGATAATGTCCGTATGCGGATCTCAGCCAGGGCGGACTATGCGGTACGTGCCGCGCTGCAGCTTGCCGCGTCGCAGGATGACGGGCCGGTGAAGGCAGAGGCCATCGCCGACGCCCAGGACATCCCGCACAAGTTCCTTGAGGGCATCCTGAACGACATGCGCCGGGGCGGTCTCGTGCTCAGCCAGCGGGGCGGGAACGGCGGCTACCGGCTGGCCAAGCCCGCTCAGTCCATCAGCGTCGCGGACGTGATCCGCGTCGTGGACGGGCCGCTCGTCTCGGTGCGCGGGGTCCGCCCGCCGGACCTGTCCTACACCGGCCCCGCCCAGGCGCTGCTCCCCCTGTGGATCGCGCTGCGGGCCAACGTGCGCGAGATCCTCGACGGCGTGACGCTCGCCGACGTCGCGTCGGCCGATCTGCCCGCTGACGTATCGGCACTGGCCGACACCCCCGGCGCCTGGACCAATCCCTAACCCCACGCCCTTCGCCCCACCTGCATGTTCTCGCATGTCGAGATCTCGGCATCCAGCATGCGGACTGCCTCTTGGGGCGGCCCTCCGCCTCTGCCACTATGCCTACCAACCAGGTGGGAAAACTAGGAATCCAGGGAGGTGGCCGTGCGAACACTGCACCACGCAGGCCGGATGCTGCCTCTGACCTCCCGCCGGCACATCGACCTGGTCCGTACGTCCAGCGCCATCTGTCAGCCCGGCTGACACACCTCGCCGGGCCTGGCCCCACACCCAGGTCACCACCGAGCGCCGGCCCAGGTCCCTCGGCCGACCTCGCCCACCGCCTGTCTTCGAGCGCGGGCGTCCGGCATCCCCTCCCCGGCCTGCAACCGCGAACCCGCCCCCGCCGGCCGGGAGTGACTTCCGTGTGTGCCGATGGCTTCGCGTCGCCCTTCTCCGTCCCCGCACCTCCCTGACCACCACCACGTGAAAGGACACCTCCGTGTCTGCCGCAAGACCGCTCACCGCCCTGCGTGCCATCGCCCTCACAGCGACCCTTCCCCTCCTGCTCACCGCCTGCGGCTACGGCTCCGAGGCCAAGAAGGAGGACGACAAGTCCGCCAACACCGCGGCCGATGCCGGCAAGAAGCTCTCCGCCTCCGAGGTCCGT
>NZ_JBIAVW010000023.1:0-147045 GCF_042894785.1 Streptomyces sp. NPDC001502 | reverse complement strand
GCCCCACGGCGGGGCTCCGGCAGTGCCCCGAAGCCGCCCCGACGCGTGGGGAGCGGGGACGGGGAGGGGTGTCCCCGCAGGACGAGCGCGCGACCACCGAGCACAGCCGAGACGGCCCGCACGCGCCGAGCCGAGGAGACACCCCTCCCCGGCCCCGCGCACCAGCCCCACCGAGCCCGGATCCCGGCCCGCAGGACGAGCGCGCGCCGAGACGGCCCGCACGCGCCGAGCCGAGGAGACACCCCTCCCCGGCCCCGCGCACCAGCCCCCACCGAGCCCGGATCCCGGCCCGCAGCACGAGCGCGCGCCGAGACGGCCCGCACGCGCCGAGCCGAGGAGACACCCCTCCCCGGCCCCGCGCACCGGCCCCCACCGGGCCCGGATCCCGGTCCGCTGGCCGATGCGGGACCGGCTCGGCAGAGTGCCGGGGAGCCCGGGGCGCAGCCCGAGCGCGTTCGGACCGTCACCCCCGCGGGAGCGGACCGGCGGGTCCGGGGTGCCCCGGGCCGTCACCGTCACCCCCGCGGGAGCGGACTGGCTAGGCCGTCGGGAGGACCGCCGAGACGCGGAAGCCGCCCGCGTCCGTCGGGCCCGACACGAACACCCCGCCGAGGCCCAGGACGCGCTCGCGCATCCCGACCAGTCCGTTCCCTCCGCTCGGCAGGCCCGGTTCGGGGGCCTTGCCGTCGCAGGGGCCGTTCTCCACCTGCATGGCCACCTCCCCCGCGCGGTGCGCGAGCCGCACCACGACCCGTGCGCCCGGGGCGTGCTTGTGGCAGTTGGTGAGCGCCTCCTGCACCACACGGAACGCCGTCTGCTCGACCTCCGCCGCGTACGCCGCCCACTCGCCGTGCACCAGCATCTCCACGACCATCCCCGCCGCCCGCGACTGGCCGACCAGCGCCTCCAGCTCACCGAGCGAGGGCCCGTCCTCCGCACCGCAGGCACCCCCGGCACCCCCGGCACCTGCGGCACCCCCGGCGGCCGCGACCGCGGCGACGGGCACGAAGTCAGGCGCGGGCACGGGAGCCGGGGCCGGCTTGGGCGGCGCCCGGAGCACGCCGAGCATCTCGCGCAGCTCCGTCAGCGCCTGCCGCCCCATGTCCCCCACCAGGGCCGCGTTCTTCGCCGCCCGCGCCGGGTCCTTGACCGCCACCGCCTCCAGCGCGGCCGCGTGCACCACCATCAGCGACACCCGGTGGGCGACCACGTCGTGCATCTCCCGCGCGATGCGGGTGCGCTCCTCCGTACGGGCCCACTCGGCCCGCTCCTCCGCCCGGTCCGCCAGCAGCGACAGCTCCCGCTCCAGCGAGTCCGCCCGCTCCTGCAGGCTCTCCATCAGCCGCCGCCGGGCCCCGATGTAGAGCCCGAACAGCACCGGCGGCACGGTCAGCGCCACCGCGACGAACCCGGACAGCACGACCACGAGCGTCGTGTCGGCCTCGACGTCCCCGCGGGTGCGCAGGTACATCACGACGAAGGTGGCGGCCAGTGACATCGATGCCAGAGTGGCCGTGATCCGCCGGGGCACCTCGGAGGAGGCCAGCGTGTACATCCCGACCACCGCGAGCAGGAACCCCATCGCGGCCGGGGACACGGCGATCCCGACGAGCACCACGGCGATCGGCCACCGCCGCCGCAGCACGAGCGTGGCCCCCACCACGAACCCGAACAGCACTCCGACCGCCGTCGGCAGCCCCGCCTCGGCGGCGAAGGGCACGCCCTCCCACGCGCACTCAAGGGCGGACACCCCGCCGAGCACCACGTCCCCCACGGCGTCCCGCCGCCGCGCCCACCACAAAGGCGGCCCGGCCCGGCCTTCCACTTCCCCCGTTTTGGTCATGCCGTCCAGCGTACGGGCGGCCTTCGCGACGCCCCGGGCAAATACCCGCCACCGAAACGGCGGGGACGGGTACCGTCGCGGTGAGGGCAGGTGGTACGGCATAGTAGGGACGGCCAGCTTGATCGGTACGCCGAAATGTCCGATTGGGCCACCTAAACTATCCCCTGTGGTGTAATTGGCAGCACTGAGGCTTTTGGTGCCTTATGTCCGGGTTCGAGTCCTGGCGGGGGAGCTGATCGACTCCGGGTCCGGACCTTCACGGTCGGGACCCGCGTTCGTTCGGGGGCACCGACGCCCCGGTATCCTTCACGGGTCCACCCCCGAAGCCGAAGGGCATCCCCGTGAGCGCCAACCGCCCGGCAGCCGTCGTCGTACTCGCAGCGGGTGAAGGCACCCGCATGAAGTCGGCGACTCCCAAGGTTCTGCACGAGATCTGCGGGCGCTCGCTCGTCGGTCACGTCGTCGCCGCCTCCCGCGAGCTGGACCCCGAGCACCTCGTCGTGGTCGTCGGGCACGCCCGGGAGCAGGTCACCGCGCACCTGGCCGGCATCGACGCCGACGTCCGCACCGCCGTCCAGTACGAGCAGAACGGCACCGGGCACGCCGTCCGCATGGCCCTCGAAGAGCTCGGCGGCGGCATCACCGGCACCGTGATCGTCGTCTGCGGCGACACCCCGCTGCTGACCGGGGGGACCCTGGCCGCCCTCGCGCGGACGCACGAGGCCGACGGCAACGCCGTCACCGTGCTGACCGCCGAGGTCCCGGACTCCACCGGCTACGGACGCATCGTCCGCGACGCCGGCGGCGCCGTGACGGCCATCGTCGAACACAAGGACGCCTCCGACGCCCAGCGCGCGATCCGCGAGATCAACTCGGGCGTCTTCGCCTTCGACGGCGCCCTGCTCGCCGACGCCCTCGGCAAGGTCCGTACCGACAACAGCCAGGGCGAGGAGTACCTCACCGACGTCCTCGGCATCCTGCGCGAGGCCGGGCACCGCGTCGGCGCGGCCGTCGGCAGCGACCACCGGCAGATCCTCGGGATCAACAACCGCGTCCAGCTCGCCGAGGCCCGCGCGCTGCTGAACGCGCGCCTGCTGGAGCAGGCCATGCTCGCGGGCGTCACGGTCGTCGACCCGGCCGGCACCTTCATCGACGTGACGGTCACCTTCGGGCAGGACGCGATCGTGCACCCCGGCACCCAGCTGCTGGGCACCACGCACATCGCCGAAGGCGCCGAGGTCGGCCCCAACACCCGGCTGAAGGACACCCACGTGGGCGCGGGCGCCCGGGTGGACAACACGGTCGCCGAGAGCGCGGTCGTGGGCCCGCAGGCGAGCGTCGGTCCCTTCGCCTACCTGCGCCCCGGCACGAACCTCGGCGCCAAGGCCAAGGCCGGTACGTACGTCGAGATGAAGAACGCGACGATCGGCGAGGGCACCAAGGTCCCCCACCTGTCGTACGTGGGCGACGCGACGATCGGCGAGTACACCAACATCGGCGCCGCGAGCGTCTTCGTGAACTACGACGGTGAGCACAAGCACCACACCACCGTCGGCTCACACTGCAAGACGGGCTCGGACAACATGTTTGTGGCTCCCGTCACCATCGGGGACGGCGCCTACACGGCCGCCGGCTCCGTGATCACCAAGGATGTGCCGCCCGGCGCCCTGGCCGTGGCCCGTGGCCAGCAGCGGAATATCGAGGGCTGGGTGGCCCGCAAGCGTCCGGGCAGTGCGGCTGCCACGGCGGCGCAGTCGGCGGCCCCGGAGGACGCCGAGCGCCCCTGAGGTGAACTGACCGGAAACAGGTACGCCCGTTACGGCGTACCGTGATAGGTGCACGCAATTCGGCTGGCTCACCGTGTGCGGGACGGACGCACATGGGGGCGAGCAGCTTCAACACGTCTGAGGAGACTGTGCTGTGACCGGGATCAAGACGACCGGCGAGAAGAAGCTGATGCTCTTCTCCGGCCGCGCCCACCCCGAGCTGGCCGAGGAGGTTGCGCATCAGCTGGGCGTCGCCCTCGTGCCGACCAAGGCTTTCGACTTCGCGAACGGCGAGATCTACGTCCGCTTCCAGGAGTCGGCTCGCGGCGCGGACTGCTTCCTGATCCAGAGCCACACGGCTCCGATCAACAAGTGGATCATGGAGCAGCTGATCATGATCGACGCGCTGAAGCGCGCGTCGGCACGCTCCATCACCGTGATCGTCCCGTCCTACGGGTACGCCCGCCAGGACAAGAAGCACAAGGGCCGCGAGCCGATCTCGGCCCGCCTGGTCGCCGATCTGCTGAAGACCGCGGGTGCGGACCGCATCCTCACGGTCGACCTGCACACGGACCAGATCCAGGGCTTCTTCGACGGCCCGGTGGATCACCTTTCGGCCCTGAACGTCCTCGCGGACTACGTCGGCGCCAAGGTGGACCGTACGAAGCTCACGATCGTGTCCCCGGACGCCGGCCGTGTGCGCGTGGCCGACCGCTGGTGCGACCGTCTGGACGCGCCGCTGGCGATCGTGCACAAGCGCCGCGACAAGGACGTCGCCAACCAGGTGACCGTCCACGAGGTCGTCGGTGAGGTCAAGGGCCGCGTCTGCGTCCTGGTCGACGACATGATCGACACGGGTGGCACCATCTGCGCCGCGGCCGACGCGCTGTTCGCGCACGGCGCGGAGGACGTCATCGTGACGGCCACGCACGGCATCCTGTCGGGCCCGGCGGCCGACCGCCTGAAGAACTCCAAGGTCAGCGAGTTCGTGTTCACGAACACCCTGCCGGACCCCTCCGACCTGGAGCTCGACAAGATCACGGTGCTGTCGATCGCCCCGATGATCGCGCGCGCCGTGCGCGAGGTGTTCGAGGACGGCTCGGTCACCAGCCTCTTCGAGGAGCAGCAGTAACCACAGCGGTAACCGCAGCGGTGACCGCTCCGCGGTAGATCCTTTTGGTGCGGCCTCCCCCGCCGGGTACACTCCATGAGTTGCTCGGCGAGGGAGGCCGTACCTTTTTCCGGTACGGGTACTCCGTTATCGACGCGCTCTTCGTAGCAGGCCGTTCCGGCCGGGTGACTTCCGTCCTTCTTCCGTCACCCCACGAGGAGTGAGCATGTCCGAGGTCAAGCTTTCCGCCAAGATCCGTGACACCTTCGGCAAGGGCTCTGCCCGCCAGGCCCGTCGCGACGCCCTGACCCCCGGCGTCATCTACGGTCACGGCACCGACCCGAAGCACGTCAACGTCGACGCCCACGCCCTTCAGCTGGCGCTGCGCACCCCGAACGTCCTGCTCTCCCTGGACCTCGGCGACGCCGGCACCGAGCTGGTCATCCCGAAGGCCGTGCAGAAGCACCCGCTGAAGCGCTCGATCTCCCACGTCGACTTCCTGATCGTCAAGAAGGGCGAGAAGGTCACCGTCGACGTCGCGATCGTCACCGAGGGCGAGCTGGCCGCCGGCGGCAACATGCTGGAGACCCTCCAGAACACCATCTCCGTCGAGGCCGAGGCCACGCACATCCCGACCGAGGTCACCGTCTCCATCGCGGGCCTTGAGGCCGGTGCCACCATCCACGCCTCGGACCTGGTCCTCCCGGCGGGCACCACCCTGGCCGTCGACGGCGACATCGCCGTCCTGCAGGTCGTGGCCCCGCAGGCCGAGGAGCCGGCCGCCGAGGCCGCCGAGGGCACCGAGGCCTGAGCCTCGCCCCATCACCTCAGCAGTTGCTGACCGACCGCCGTCCGGCTCCACTGGAGCGGGACGGCGGTCGTCTTCGTAGAGGAACCGAGGAGCTTTTGATGTCGGACGAAGCGGCGCCCTGGCTGATCGTGGGCCTGGGGAACCCGGGGCCGGAGTACGCGGGCAACCGCCACAACATCGGCTTCATGGTGGCCGACCTGCTGGCGGAGCGGATCGGCGGGAAGTTCAAGGCGCACAAGGCCCGGGCCCAGGTGGTCGAGGGCCGTATCGGCCCGCCGGGGCCGGCCAACCGCCGGGTGGTGCTGGCCAAGCCGATGACGTACATGAACCTGTCCGGCGGCCCGGTGACGGCACTGCGCGACTTCTACAAGGTGCCGCTGGAGCGGATCGTCGCGGTCCACGACGAGCTGGACATCGACTACCCGACGCTGCGGCTGAAGCTGGGCGGCGGGGACAACGGGCACAACGGGCTGAAGTCGATGACCAAGTCCATGGGCCCGGACTACCACCGGGTGCGCTGCGGCATCGGGCGGCCGCCGGGCCGGATGCAGGTCGCGGACTTCGTGCTGAAGGACTTCTCCTCCACGGAGCGCAAGGAGCTGGACTGGTTCGTGGACCGGGCCGCCGACTCGGTGGAGTGCCTGATCCAGGAGGGCCTGGAGCGGGCCCAGTCGGCGTACAACTCCTGACGGACACGAGGAAGCCCCCGCACCGGCCGGTGCGGGGGCTTCCTCGTGTCCGGGGCGTCGGGGCCCCGCGGGCGTTCAGCCGGTGTTGCGCAGGCCCGCGGCGACCCCGTTGACCGTGAGGAGCAGGGCGCGGGCGAGCAGCGGGTCGGCTTCCTCATCCGCGGCGGCCGCGGCGCGCTGGCGGGCCAGCAGGGAGACCTGGAGGTAGGAGATGGGGTCCAGGTAGGCGTCACGGACGGCGAAGGTCTGCTGGAGCACCGGGTTCGAGCCGAGGAGCTCTTCGGCGCCGGTGATGCGCAGGACCTCGCGGACGGTGAGCTCGTGCTCGGCCTCGATGCGGGCGAAGACGTGCTTGAGGTTCTCGGGCACGAGGGTGTCGACGTAGTGGCGGGCGATCCGCAGGTCGGTCTTGGCCAGCGTCATCTCGACGTTGGACAGGAAGTTGCGGAAGAAGTGCCAGCGTCCGCCCATCTCGGCGAGGACGTCCTCCTGGCCGGCCTCGCGCAGGGCCTTGAGGCCGGAGCCGACCCCGTACCAGCCGGGGACGATCTGGCGGGACTGGGTCCAGCCGAAGACCCACGGGATGGCGCGCAGGCCGTCGAGGCCGGCGCCGGAGTCGGGGCGGCGGGAGGGCCGGGAGCCGAGGTGCAGGTCGGCGAGCTGGTCGACGGGGGTCGCGGCGAAGAAGTACGCGGGCAGGTCGGGGTCCTCGACGAGCTCGCGGTACGCGGCGTGCGCGGCGTCGGAGACGACGTCCATGGCCGCGTCCCAGCGGGTGAGGGCCTCGTCGGACTGGCGGGGCGCGGTGTGCAGGGCGGAGGCCTGCAGGGTGGCCGCGACGGTCAGTTCGAGGTTCTCGCGGGCCAGCGAGGGGACCAGGTACTTGTCGGAGATGACCTCGCCCTGCTCGGTGACCTTGATCTCGCCTTCGAGGGTGCCCCAGGGCTGGGCGAGGATCGCGTCGTGGGAGGGGCCGCCGCCGCGGCCGACGGTGCCGCCGCGGCCGTGGAAGAGGCGCAGGCGCACGCCGTAGCGGTGGGCGACGTCGCGCAGCCGGCGCTGGGCGCGGTGGATCTCCCACTGGGAGGTGGTGATGCCGCCGAACTTGGAGGAGTCGGAGTAGCCGAGCATGACCTCCTGGACGTCGCCGCGCAGGGAGACGAGGCGCCGGTAGGAGGGGTCGGCGAGCATCTCGTCGAGGATGACGTCGGCGGCGCGCAGCTCGTCGGTGGTCTCCAGGAGCGGGACGATGCCGATCTTGGCCCAGCCGGTGTGGAGGTCGATGAGGCCGGCCTCGCGGGCGAGGACGGCGGCGGCGAAGACGTCGTCGGCGCCCTGGCACATCGAGATGATGTAGGACTCGATGACCTCGGGGCCGAACTTCTCGAAGGCGTCCTTGATGGCGCCGAAGACGCCGAGGGTCTTGGCTCCGGCGGCGTCGAGCGGGGCCGGGGTGGGGGCCAGCGGGCGCCGGGAGCGCAGTTCCTTGGCGAGGAGCTTCTGCCGGTACTCGCGCGGCATGTCGGCGTAGCGCCAGGACTCCTCGCCGAGGCGGTCGAAGAGCTGGCCGAGCGCGTGGTGGTGGGCGTCGGCGTGCTCGCGTACGTCCATGGTGGCGAGCTGGAGGCCGAAGGCGGCCAGGGTGCGGATGGTGCGGTCCATGCGGCCGTCGGCGAAGAGCGCGCCGCGGTGTTCGCGCAGGGAGGTCTGGATGAGGGTGAGGTCGGTGAGCAGCTCGGCGGTGCCGAGGTAGTCGCGGCCTTCCTCGTGCGGGATGCCCTTGGCGAGGCGCTCGCGGGTGTTGAGGAGCTTCTGCCGGATGCAGGTGGCCTTGAGGCGGTACGGCTCCTCGGCGTTCAGCCGCTTGTAGCGCGGGCTGATCTCGGGGAGGCGCTCCAGGTCGGCCTGGAGGGAGGCGAGGAGTTCCTCGGTGGCTCCGGTGTAGCGGATGGAGTTGGAGAGGAGTCCGCGCAGGTAGTCGATGAGTTCGAGGGCGTCGGTGATGCCGTGCTCGTGCTGGAGGATCAGCACGTCGCGGGTGACCTCGGGGGTGACGTTGGGGTTGCCGTCGCGGTCGCCGCCGATCCAGGTGCCGAAGGTCAGCGGGCGGGTGCCGGCGGGGATCTCGACGCCGACGCGCTGGAGCTCGGCGGCGAGGTCTTCGAGGACGTCGCCGACGGCGCCGGCGTGCAGCTCGTCGAGGTAGTAGATGGCGTTGCGGGCCTCGTCGGCGGGCTCGGGGCGTACGACGCGCAGTTCGTCGGTCTGCCAGACGAGGTCGATGTTCTCGGCGAGCCGCAGGTCGTGGCGGCGGCGGTCGCCGGCGCCGGTGACGGGCTCCTCCAGGAGGGCGGCGATGCGGCGCAGCTTGTTGAGGACGCTGCGGCGGGCCGCCTCGGTGGGGTGCGCGGTGAAGACGGGGCGGACGTTGAGGTTCTTGACCGTCTCGCGCAGGTGTTCGGGGTCGGCGTCCTTCAGCATGTCGGCGGTGCGGGCGAGGAGCCCGCCCTCGGCGGCACGGTGGGCGCGCAGTTCCTTGCCGCGGTGCACCTGCTCGGTGACGTTGGCGAGGTGGAAGTAGGTGGAGAAGGCGCGCACGAGCTTGGCGGCGGTCTCCAGGTCGGTGTCGCCGAGCAGGGCGGCGGCGGCCTCGCCGTCGGTGCGGGTGAGGGCGCGGACGCGCTCGACGAGGTCGAGGAGGTCCTGGCCCTCCTGGCGTACGAGGGTTTCCCCGAGGAGGTCGCCGAGGCGGCGGATGTCCGCGCGCAGTTCCGCGTTGGCGGTGGCGGCCTGGGTGACGGGGGCCTGGCCCTGGGGGGCCTGGTCAGCACTGCTCACAGGTGCGGCTCCTTGCAGTGTTCGAGCGCTACTGGGCGGTGGGCTCCCGGCGACGTGCGGCGATGCCTTCCCAGGACTCCGTCCGGGGGCGGGATCTCCGCTCCTGATGCGCAGCTCGGGCTGCCCGTGCGGACCGCGCTGTCCGACGGGACCCAGGATAGGTGTCCGATGCGTGTGCCTGGACAAACGTCTCATCAGGCGGCGCGTGAACACCTCGCGCGCGTTCCCCCTCCCGGCGCTTCCCCTCTTGCCTGTGTACCCGGCTTTGCCATACTTACGATGCCGTAGGTTACGGGTCCGTAGGGTTCGTGACCCGGGAGCCCGCCGACTTCTCTCACCCCCCAGGGGACACCCATGACCACCAGTCCCGATCTGATCGAGGGTGCGTCCGCGCCCTCCGACACGTCCGAGCCGTCCGCGACACTGGGCGGCGAGAACAAGCGCTCCATCGAGCAGATCGCTCTGCTGCTGTTCATCACCGTGCCCTTCGTGGCCCTGCTGGCGGCGGTTCCGCTGGCCTGGGGCTGGGGGGTGAGCTGGCTGGACCTGGGCCTGATGGTCTTCATGTACTTCCTGGCCTGCCACGGGATCACCATCGGTTTCCACCGCTACTTCACGCACGGTTCCTTCAAGGCGAAGCGGCCGCTGCGGATCGTCCTCGCCGTGATGGGGTCGATGGCGGTGGAGGGGCCGCTGGTGCGCTGGGTGGCGGACCACCGCAAGCACCACAAGTTCTCCGACCACGAGGGTGACCCGCATTCGCCGTGGCGGTTCGGGGAGACGCTGCCGGCCCTGATGAAGGGGCTGTGGTGGGCGCACATCGGCTGGCTGTTCGACGAGGAGCAGACCGATCAGCAGAAGTACGCCCCCGATCTGATCAAGGACCCGGCGATCCGCCGGATCTCGCGGGACTTCATTTTCTGGACGATGTTCTCGCTGGCGATCCCGCCGCTGGTGGGCGGTCTGGTGACGATGTCCTGGTGGGGCGCGTTCACGGCGTTCTTCTGGGGCTCCCTGGTGCGGGTCGCGCTGCTGCACCACGTGACGTGGTCGATCAACTCGATCTGTCACGCGGTGGGCAAGCGGCCGTTCAAGTCCCGGGACCGCAGTGGCAACGTCTGGTGGCTGGCCGTGCTCTCGTGCGGGGAGTCCTGGCACAACCTGCACCACGCCGACCCGACCTCGGCGCGGCACGGTGTGCTGCGCGGCCAGGTCGACTCCAGCGCGCGGCTGATCCGCTGGTTCGAGCAGCTGGGATGGGCGACGGACGTCCGCTGGCCGTCGGCGGCCCGCATCGACGCCCGGCGCAGGGAAAACGAGTCGAACGCGGCATGATGGGGGGCGTGGCGATCGACGGCAGCAATTCCAGCAGCGACAAGCCCAGGCGCGGCCGCCGGGTCCGGATGACGGGCGCGGAGCGGCGCCAGCAACTGCTGGACATCGGCCGGACCCTGTTCGCGGAGAAGGGCTTCGAAGGCACCTCGGTGGAGGAGATCGCGGCGAAGGCCGGGGTGTCCAAGCCGGTGGTGTACGAGCACTTCGGCGGCAAGGAGGGCCTCTACGCGGTCGTCGTGGACCGGGAGATGCGCCAGCTGCTGGACGGGGTGACGGGTGCGCTGACGGCCGGGCATCCGCGGGAGCTGCTGGAGCAGGCGGCGTTCGCGCTGCTGGACTACATCGAGTCGTACACGGACGGTTTCCGGATCCTCGTGCGCGATTCCCCGGTCGCCCAGTCGACGGGCACCTTCGCCTCGCTGATCAGCGACATCGCCACGCAGGTCGAGGACATCCTGGGTCTGGAGTTCAAGGCGCGGGGCTTTGATCCCAAGCTGGCCCCGCTGTACGCGCAGGCGCTGGTCGGGATGGTGGCGCTGACCGGGCAGTGGTGGCTGGACGTGCGCAGGCCCAAGAAGGCGGAGGTGGCGGCGCACCTGGTGAATCTGGCCTGGCACGGGCTGGACGGGCTGGAGTCGAAACCTCAGCTGGTGGGCCGGCGCAAGAACTGAGCCCCGCCCGCGGACCACGACGGCGCCCCGTCACCGGCAGATCCGGTGGCGGGGCGCCGTCGTGTGGGGCGTGCTAGGCGCAGGGTTCCAGCGCTGCCGGTTCCGGGCGGTGCCGTTCCAGGAATTCGAGCCGGTTGCCGACGGGGTCCTCCGAGTAGAAACGGCGGTGGCCCGGCAGGTCGTCGTCCCAGACCACCTTGGCTCCCCGCTCCCGCAGTCTGCTCGCGTACGCCTCGATGTCGGTCACCCGTAGCCCGGGATGGGCCTTGCGGGCGGGCCGGAAGTCCTCCTCGACGCCGAGGTGCAGCTGGACGGGCCCGGCTTCGAACCAGCAGCCCCCGCGGGCGGCGAGGACGGGCGGCTTGGGGATCTCGGTCATGCCGAGGACGTCCGTGTAGTACGCGCGGAGCCGGTCCTCCGAGTCCGGCGGCGCGGCGAGTTGCACATGGTCGACTGCGGTCAGCACGGTCATGCCTCCTTGCGGGCTACGGCGAAGATGCGGCGGAACGGGAAAACGGTGCCGCGCGGGCCGGTCGGATAGGCCGCGCGCAGCCGGTCGCGGTATTCGGTGAGGAAGGCGTCCACGGCGTCGCGGTCGTCGCCGAGGGCGGTGAGGACGGGGCGCAGGGCGGTGCCCTTGACCCAGTCGAGCACGGGGTCGGGACCCTGGAGCAGTTGGTGGTAGGTGGTTTCCCAGATGTCGGCGGCGCAGCCGAGCTCGGTGAACCGGGCGAGGTATTCGGCGGGTTCGAGGAGATGGATGTAGCGGGCGCCGTGACCGGCGAGCCGGGCCCGCCAGCGCGGGGTGTCGCACTGTTCGGCGAGCAGGGCGTGGCTGGGGGCCGTGAAGTTGCCGGGGATCTGGAAGGCGAAGGTGCCGCCGGGGCGCAGGCCGTTGATCCAGGCGCCGAAGGAGCCGGCGTGGCCGGGGACCCACTGCAGGGCGGCGTTGGAGACGATCAGGTCGTAGGGCTCCTCGGGGAGCCAGGTGGCGAGGTCCCCGTGGCGGAAGTCGAGGCCGCCGCCGCCGGGGGTGGGCCCGGCGTACTCCTCGGTGGCGCGGCGGAGCATCTCCGGGGAAAGGTCGAAGCCGGTGATGCGGGCCTCGGGCCAGCGCTCGGCGAGGAGGGTGGTGACGTTGCCGGGGCCGCAGCCGAGGTCGGCGATGCGTGCGGGTCGGTGGGGGAGCTCGGGTATGCGGGTGAGCAGGTCGAGGAAGGGCCGTGTGCGGTGGCCCGAGTGCCGGAGGTACTGCTGGGGATCCCAGGTGGGGGCGGATGGCGCGGTGGACGTGGGGGTCCCGGCGCGCGCGGTATCGGAATACATGTTCGAGCCTCCCTGCTGGCGGGGCGATCGGAAGCGGAATCCGTTCCGGCCCCCTCCATGCCCCATGCTCGCCTCATTTATATCTCGATGTCAAGATACTCGTGGTCGAGATACTCGGTATGAAGAGACTTCACATCGACAGACCCCGTACACTGATCGGCATGGAGGACGAGGTCGACCGACTGGTGGCGGCATGGCGGCGGGAGCGCCCTGACCTCGACGTGGAACCGCTCGAGGTACTGAGCCGCGTCAGCAGGCTCGCGCGTCATCTCGACCGCGCCCGCAGGCTGGCCTTCTCCGAGCACGGCCTGGAGCCCTGGGAGTTCGACGTCCTGACGTCTCTGCGCCGGGCCGGAGCGCCCTACCAGCTCTCCCCCGGCCAGCTGTTGACCCAGACCCTGGTCACTTCCGGCACCATGACCAACCGCATCGACCGGCTCGCCAAGAAGGGCCTCGTCGAACGGCTCCCGGACCCCAGCGACCGCCGGGGGGTCCTGGTGCGGCTCACCCCCGAGGGCCGGGACCGCGCCGACCAGGCCCTCGCCGGGCTGCTGGCCCAGGAACGGGCGATCCTGGCCCAGCTCTCGCAGAGTCAGCGCGGCGATCTCGCCGGGCTGCTACGCCAGTTGACCGCTCCGTTCGACAACATCCCCGGCTAGGTCCGCCGGTCGTACGCCGGCCCGCCGGGCCAGGGCCACCGCGGCCAGCGTGGAGTGCACCCCGAGCTTGCCCAGCACGTTCTGCATGTGAGTGCGGACCGTGTGCGGGGACAGGAACAGCCGGGCCGCCACGTCCTTGCGGCCCAGCCCCGCCACCATGCAGCGCAGCACCTCGTGTTCACGCGGGGTCAGCGACTCCACCAGCCGCTCGCTGTCCGTACGGTGCTTGCGCGCCGCGGTCAGTTCCCGGAGCACCCCGGTGAGCAGTGCGGGCGGCAGGTGGGTCTCCTCGCGCAGGACCCCGCGGATCACGGCCAGCAGCCGGGAGAGCGAGCAGTCCTTCGCCACCCAGCCCGAGGCTCCCGCCTGGAGCGCGAGGGCCGCCCGGCGGGGGTCGTCGCGCTCGGCGAGCACGACGGTGCGGACCCCGGGGTGGGACACCCGCACCCCCGCGACCAGCGCGATCCCGTCCGGGCTGGGCGGCGGCGGCCCGGAGCCGGACTCCCGCTGCGCGGGCACGGCCCCCGGGACCGCGCCGAGATCGGCGTCGACCAGCAGGACGTCGAAGCGGCGGCCCTCGGCCGCCGCGCGTTCGAGGCAGCGCAGCGCGGCGGGGCCGCTGCCGGCCGCGGACACGTCCACGTCCGGCTCGGCCGCGAGCGCGGCTGCGAGCGATTCGGCGAAGATGCGGTGATCGTCGACGACGAGAACCCGGATACGAACCACAAAACCCCCAAGGGTAGGGGAACGGACGACGGCGGGTACGGCGCCCGGACCGGGTGATCCGCAGCTGCCTCGGCCGCCGCCGTGACATATCTGCACTACCCCGGACCGGACGACGTACCCGACTTGTCTCGACCCCTGAATCAACACCGGCCCCCACCGGTGTCACGCATCAGCGTAGGGCCGGGGGCGTCCGGCGGTTGGCCGAATAGCAGAAGTTTTCCCGGGGATTTTCCGGCGCGGGCGTCCCGAATCCGCTTTGCGATGGCTTGAAATCGCCTGCACCGAAGGTCCTGATGGCGGCTTCGGTACCGGCGTGTGCCGCGGGCAGTTGCACGGGGGGCATTTCACCCGGCGTGTGCACGCCGGGCGCCCGCGCACAGCGCCCGTCCGCAGCGCACGGCCGACACGCACACGCCCCCCGCACCGATCGGGGTGCGGGGGGCGCGCAGGGCAAGGGGAGGTCCGGACGGATACCGGAGGTTCAGGAGGTTCAGGAGGTGTGCGTACGCGCGAAGTTCCACGCGTCCGTGATGATCCCGGTGAGGTCCGAGCGGCTCGGGGTCCAGCCGAGGCGCTCGTGGGCCGTGCGCGCGGAGGCGACGAGCATCGCCGGGTCGCCGGCCCGGCGCGGCGCGACCACCTCGGGGATCTCCCGGCCGGTGACCTTGCGGACGGTCTCGACGACCTCGCGGACGGAGAAGCCGTTGCCGTTGCCCAGGTTGCAGATCAGGTGCTCCCCGCCGGTGGCGGCCCGCAGGGCGGCCAGGTGGGCCTCCGCGAGGTCGGCGACGTGGATGTAGTCGCGGACGCAGGTGCCGTCGGGGGTCGGGTAGTCCTCGCCGAACACCGAGATCGACTCCCGCTCGCCCAGCGCGACCTGGAGGACCAGCGGGATCAGGTGCGTCTCGGGGGTGTGCCGCTCGCCGAACTCCCCGTAGGCGCCGGCCACGTTGAAGTAGCGCAGGGACACCGCGGCCAGGCCGTGCGCCACGCACTCCCCCGCGATCATGTGGTCGACGGCCAGCTTCGAGGCGCCGTACGGGTTGGTCGGCGCGGTCACCGAGGCCTCGGTCAGCAGGCCTTCCGTCGGCTCCCCGTAGGTGGCGGCGGTGGAGGAGAACACCAGCTTGCGCACGCCCGCACCGCGCATCGCGGCCAGCAGGGCCAGCGTCCCGCCGACGTTGTTCTCCCAGTACTTGCCCGGGTTCACCACGGACTCGCCGACCTGCGAGGAGGCCGCGAAGTGCAGCACCGCCTCGTAGGAGCCGTCCACGTACCGGGCGGCGTCCTGGATCCGGCCCTCGATGAAGGTGGCGCCCTCCGGGACCCCTGCGCGAAAGCCCGTGCTCAGGTCGTCGAGGACGGTGACCTCGTGGCCGGCCTCCAGAAGGTGGGCCGCGACCACGCTGCCGACGTATCCTGCACCACCGGTTACCAGGTACTTGCTCACTCGCCTACTGCCTCTCGCGGGGGAGCACGCGCGGGTACGTGCGCGTGCTTGGACACTGGCATACCCGATTCCGCGCCCACGGGGAAATCGGGGCCGGGCCCCGGCCGGTACGTCAGCCGGTACGTCAGCCGCGCGCGGCGGCGGACGGCAGCACGGGCAGCGCCCGGTCCAGCAGGCCGGTGCGGGCGGCCAGCGCGGCCGCCTCCAGCCTCGACCCCACGCCCAGCTTCATCAGCACCCGCTGCACGTGCGTACGGGCGGTGCTCGGGGCGATCTCCATGCCCGCGGCGATCAGCCGGGTGTCCTCGCCCTCGGCGACCCGGACGAGCACCTCCACCTCGCGCGGGGTGAGCAGCCGCAGCAGCCGGCTCCCCTCGTCGTCCGGCTGGGCGGCGGGGTTCAGCAGCTCCGCGAAGGCCCCCTGCAGCAGCTGCGGGGCGATCGCCACCTCCCCCGCCCTGGCCTTGGCCAGCGCCCGCTCCACGCCCTCGATGCGCTCGTCCTGGCGTACGTACCCCGAGGCGCCGGCGGCGAAGGCGGCCGCGATCCCGCGCGGGCTGGGCACCGGGCCGAGGACGACCACGGCGATCTGCGGGCGCTCCCGCTTGATGCGGACGACGGGCTCGAAGACCCCGGGCTCGGCGGGGGTGGCGGTGCCGAGCAGGCAGACCTCCGGGGCGCGGCTGATGACCAGGTCGGCGGCGCCCGCCGCCGGGGCGGCCGCGGCCAGCACCCGGTGGCCGCGCAGCTTCAGGGCAGAGGCGAGTGCCTCGGCCAGCAGCCGGTGCTCGTCGACCACCACGACCCGTACGCCCATCGAGGAAACACCCCCCACCCTTCTGACCCGGCAAGCTACACGCTTGTTCGACGGTGCGCGGGGGATACCGCGCAGAAGCCCCCGATCGGTGCGGACCGTTCGGGGGCTTTCGGCGGTGCTGTGCGATATCGGCGCGGCCCGGTCAGCTCGCGGTGAAGGAGACGAAGAGGTACTCCGGGTCGGCCTTGTCCGAGTACGGCTTGGAGAGCGTGGTGCGCGAGATGAAGAACTTGCCGTTGTGGTAGCGGTACTCGGAGTACTCGGGCGAGTAGCCGGTCTCGGCGCGCCGGCTCGCCTTGTCCGCCGGGTTCTCCATGAGGACGGTCTCCTTCATGGTCTTGCCGTCGATGCTCACGATCTGACCGCCCTTGTCGTACGGGGGGTTCTTGTAGGCGATGATGTTCGACCCGTCCATGCGCAGCGGGAACATCGTGTACTGCTCGCCCGCGTCGGCGCGGTCGGTGGTCTGCTTGCCGGTCTCCAGGTCGAAGGAGAGCAGCTCGTTGGTGCGGCTGCTGGAGGCCTGGCCCTGGTGCTCGTACGACGGCAGGTAGAGCTTGCCGTTGCCGACCACCATGTTCGTGCACTTCTCGACCTCGGATCCGCACTTGCCGCCGAAGTCTCCGGAGGCGAGCGGGATACGGGCCTTCAGCTCGCCCTTGGGGTCGACGACGAAGAGGTCGCTGATGCCCGTGGCGTTCTTCGCGGTCTTGCCGACGTCGGCCGCCACGATCAGCGGCTTGGTGGCGACGATGTACGCGTCCTCGATGCCCTGGGAGAGCTTGTACGAGGCCGTGGGCGCGCCGGTGGCCGGGTCGAGGAGCTGCCCGTACAGCGTGTAGTTGGGGCTCTGGCCGCACTTGCGGATGGCGGCGAGGGCCTCGCCGCCGCCGTAGCCCACGTCACGGCAGCCTTCGCCGTCGACCTTGGGCAGCCACAGGGACTTGCCGTCGGCGAGGTTCCAGGCGGCGCCGCCCCCGGAGATGCCGGCCGCTGCGACCGTCTTGCCGCTGAGGGTGACGCTGGAGTACACGACGGGCTTGTCGCCGCCGGTGGCGCTCTTGGCGTTGCCGGACCAGACGAGCTTGCCGCTCTCCAGGTCGATGACGCCGACCTCGGTGCACTGGATGTACTTGTTCTCGGGCGTCGGCTGGGAGGCCTTGAAGAGGACCGCCGCCTTGTTCTCGCTGACGTGCTTGGTGGCGCCGCAGAGCTCGCCGGGGAAGGGCAGCTCCCACTTCTTGCCGCCGTCGACGAGGTTGTAGCCGACGACCTTCGACAGGTCGGACTTGATGTAGGTGGAGTCGGTCAGCCAGGAGCCGGCGACGACGGCGATGTCGGCCGGGACCGGGCTCGGCAGGTTGAGGAGCGGCTTCGACTTCGGGTTGCCGGGCGCCTTCTCGGTGCCGGGCACGTAGTCCTGGGGCTTGTCGTTGCCCGGGGAGGCGCTCGGGTTGCTGTCGGCCTTGTTCCCGCCGCCGCTGTCGCCGGAGGTGTACCAGAGGCCGCCGCCGACGATGAGGACGATGGCCAGGACGGCCGCCCCGACGATCGTCAGCTGGGTGCGCTTGTCGTTGCCGCCGGCCGGGGCCGGGGGCTGCGGGGCGGGCACGGGCGCGCCGCCGGGGGCGCCGGGGGCCCCGTACGGCGGCGGGGTGCCGGGCTGCTGCGGGTAGCCGTAGCCGGGCCCGGTCTGCGGGTACCCGTACGCGGGCTGGGCCGCGGCCGGTCCGGGCGGCGGCACGGGCGCGCCGAACCCGCCCGGCGGCGGGTCCTGGGGCGCGCCGAAGCCACCGGACGGCGGCTGGCTGGGGGGCGGCGGGATACTCATCGGTTGCTGTTGCCTCTCGGTGGGCGGGTCGTGGGACGCGTGTTCACTTGCCGAAGGCCATCAGGAGCTTCTCGTCCTTGTTCTCGCCCCGCAGCTGGTTGACGGCGAGGAAGAACCGCCCGTCCACGTAGGCGGCGCTCTGGAACGGCAGGAAGGAGCTTGCGATCCGTGCGGAGGCGCCCGAGGGGAGCTTCAGCAGCGTCTTGGGCGCGCCTCCGTCGGCCGGGAACGAGACGATCTCGCCGGGCTCGTCGGCGAGGCCGACGCTGGCGCGGTAGGCGGTCAGCCGGCCGTTCGCGGCCTCAAGCGGGATGAGGGCCTTCTTGTCACCGGCCTTGGTGCGCCACTTGACCTTGCCCGTACCGAGGTCGAAGGCGACGATCTCGCTGCCGGCGGACTCGTCCCCGGCGGCGAGGTAGACGGTGTCCGCGTCGACCACGGAGTTCCCGCAGTTCTGGAGACCCTCGCTGCCGCTGCTGCCACCGCAGTTGACCAGGAAGTTGCCTTCACCGGAGAGCGTGTTGCGCTTCTGTCCCTTCTCGTCGAGGACGAGAATGGCCCGCTCCTTGGTGTCGCGGTTGCCGGCGTCGATGACGGTGGGGCTGACCGAGTAGACGGCGTTGACCTGGTAGCCCTTGGGCAGGCGGTAGCTCCAGGTCTTCTTGCCGGTGTTCGGGTCGGCGTCCTGGATCTCGACGGTCCGGTCGGCGTCCATGCAGAGGGCCACGGCGATCATCTTGTTGTTGCCCGCGGCGTAGCTCGTGGGCTTGCAGCCCTCGGGGCCGGCGTCGGAGAAGAGCTTGTCGCCGGTGCTCAGGCGGTGGGCGCTCCGGCCCCCCATCCAGTCGAGGGCGACGGTGTCGCCGGTGAGGGTGACCATGGCGGAGTCGGCGGTCTTGAACAGCCCCTCCATGACGACCTCCTTCGTCCAGCCCTCCTTGCCGGCCTTGAGATCGATGAGCTTCATCTGGTTGCAGTTGGAGCCGTCGGCGTTCTTGACGACCATGACGGTCCTGCCGTCGGGGGTGGTCTGACCGGTGAGTCCGCAGATCTCCGTGCGGAGGTCGATCTTCCACTTCTCCTTGCCGTCGCTCACCCCGTAGCCGATGACGGACTTGTCGACGGTCTTGACGACGGCGTCGCCGACGACCCACAGGCCCTTGGCCGGGATACCGGCTCCCGGGCCCTCCATCTTGGCGGTCTTCAGCCAGAGGGCCTTGTCCTCACCGGGCTTGCGGCCCTCGTTGAGGTCGGTCGGGATGTCCATGCCCTTGCCGTTCCCGTTGCCGTCGCCCTTGTCCACGGACGGGGACCCGGAGGGCTTGGCGTCGGCCGGCTCCTGCGCGACCGGCTTCGGGTCCTTGTCGTCGCCGGAGAACGCCACGTAGCCGACACCCCCGAGGACGAGGACCGCGGCCACCGAAGCCGCGATCAGCACAGTCCGCTTCCTCTTCGGCGCACCACCCGGACCCGGACCCTGACCGGGACCAGGGCCGCCGGGACCCGCCTGCCACTGCTGCACGGTCGGCGGCTGCGGCGGATGGCCGGGCTGCTGGGCGTACGGGTTCTCACCCTGCGGCGGAAACCCGTACCCCTGCTGCGGCGGACCCGGCAGATGCCCGTAACCGGAAGGCGTCGGCGGCTGGTTCGGCGGCTGGGGCAGCTCGGTCATCAGCGCACGCTTTCGGCATCAGGAGGTCGGGGAGAATGACCTTTCTATCACTGACAGCGCTCATACATCGGGCCGGTCCGCCCCCTGTTCCCAAGGGAGGACCGGCCCGTGACGCCGCCGTTATCCGGCCAGTTGCCCCCGAAGACCGGCGGAACCCAGGCCTCCTCGGCCGGCTCGCCCCGGCGCGTCGCCAAATCCGCGCGGTCCGGACGGAGTTCGCGGAGCCCTGCGCCGGCCCGGACGCGTGCTCACTTGCCGAAGACCATCAGGAGCTTCTCGTCCTGGCCCTGGGCCCGCAGGTGGGTGGAGGAGATGAAGAACCGTCCGTCCACGTAGTCCAGCTTCGGGAGGGTGAAGGTCCGCTCGATCGGGGCCGCGGGGCCCGAGGGGTGGCGCAGGAGCGCGGTCGGGGTGCCACCGGCGGCCGGGATGGAGAGGACCTCGCCGCCCTGCTCCTCCTCGGCCTTGCGGTAGGCGATCAGCTGCCCGTTCACGGCCTTGAGCGGGGTGAGCGTGCGCTTGTCCCCGGCCGGGACACGCCACTTGTCCTTGCCGGTGGCCAGGTCGAAGGCGACGATCTCGTTGGCCTTGCCGGTGCCCGCCGCGGTGGGCAGGTAGAGGGTGCCCGCGTCGACGACGGCCGAGGGGCAGGTCACCAGGGACCGGAAGAGGCCGGTGTCGCCGCAGCCGACGGCGAGGCTGCCCTCGCCGGCGAGGGTGGCGGTCTGCTTCCCGTCGGGTCCCAGGACCACGACGGAGCGCTGCTTCGTCTGCTCGTTGCCGATGTCGATGACGGTCGGGTTCACCGAGTAGATGCTGGTGACCTTGAACTTCGCGGGGAGCCGGTAGGCCCAGCCCTTCGCGCCGGTGACGGGGTCGATGCCGTGGACCTCGGCGGTGGAGTCCTCGTCCGAGCAGGTGGCGAGGGCGATCATCTTGCCGTTGCCGGCCTCGTAGGAGTCCGGGTTGCAGCCGTCGCCCAGGGGGTTCGCGAAGAGCTTGTCGCCGTTACTGATCTTGAAGGCGCTGGCGGTGCCGCCGCGGCTGACGGTGACGGTGTCCCCGATCATGGACAGGGTGGGGCTGGTGAAGATGTCGAAGAGCCCCTCCTTGGGCACCTCCTTCGACCAGACCTCCTTGCCCGTCTTGAGGTCGACCACGCGCAGCTGGGTGCAGGAGGTGTTCTCCCCCTCGCCGTCGCGGTACATGACGACCGTCCTGCCCTCGGCGGTGGTCTGCGAGGCGACGGAGCAGATCTGCGCAGGGAAGGGGAGTGTCCACTTCTCCTTGCCGTCGGTGACCGAGTAGCCGGTGAGGTTCTTCCACAGGCTCTTGACCACGGTGTCGCCGGTGACCCACTGGGCGGCGGCGTCGACGCCCATGCCCGGGCCGTCGATCTTGGTGGTCTTGAGCCAGAGGACCTTGTCCTCGCCCTGCTTGCGGCCGGAGTTCAGGTCCGTCTGCGGACCGCCGCCGTTGCCGTTGCCGTCGCCCTTGTCCACGGACGGGGACCCGGAGGGCTTGGCGTCGGCCGGCTCCTGCGCGACCGGCTTCGGGTCCTTGTCGTCGCCGGAGAACGCCACGTAGCCGACACCCCCGAGGACGAGGACCGCGGCCACCGAAGCCGCGATCAGCACAGTCCGCTTCCTCTTCGGCGCACCACCCGGACCCGGACCCTGACCGGGACCAGGGCCGCCGGGACCCGCCTGCCACTGCTGCACGGTCGGCGGCTGCGGCGGATGGCCGGGCTGCTGGGCGTACGGGTTCTCACCCTGCGGCGGAAACCCGTACCCCTGCTGCGGCGGACCCGGCAGATGCCCGTAACCGGAAGGCGTCGGCGGCTGGTTCGGCGGCTGGGGCAGCTCGGTCATCAGCGCACGCTTTCGGCATCAGGAGGTCGGGGAGAATGACCTTTCTATCACTGACCCGGCCCGGTCCCGCTCAGGCCTCCTCGGCCAGCTCCAGCCAGCGCATCTCCAATTCGTCGCGGTCCGAGAGGAGTTCGCGCAGCTCCGCGTCGAGCTTGGCCACCTTGTCGTAGTCGGTGGAGTTCTCGGCGATCTGGGCGTGCAGGTTGCCCTCGCGGTCGGACAGCTTGTTCAGCTGCCGCTCGATCTTCTGGAGCTCCTTCTTCGCGGCGCGCGAGTCCCCCGAGGCGGTGGACTTCGCGGTGCCCGCGGACTGGAGGGGCGCCGGGGCGGCCGCCTCGATCATCCGCTGCCGGCGCTCCAGGTACTCGTCCAGACCGCGCGGCAGCATCCGCAGGCTCGCGTCGCCGAGCAGCGCCATCACCGTGTCGGTGGTGCGCTCGATGAAGAAGCGGTCGTGGGAGATCACGATCATCGAGCCGGGCCAGCCGTCGAGGAGGTCCTCCAGCTGGGTCAGGGTCTCGATGTCGAGGTCGTTGGTGGGCTCGTCGAGGAAGAGGACGTTGGGCTCGTCCATCAGCAGGCGCAGGATCTGCAGACGGCGGCGCTCACCACCGGAGAGGTCGCCGACCGGCGTCCACTGCTTCTCCTTGGTGAAGCCGAACTGCTCGCAGAGCTGGCCGGCCGTCATCTCGCGGCCCTTGCCGAGGTCGACGCGGTCGCGCACGCGCTGGACGGCCTCCAGGACGCGCAGGGAGGGGTCGAGTTCGCCGACCTCCTGCGAGAGGTAGGCCAGCTTGACGGTCTTGCCGACGATGATCTTTCCGGCGGCGGGCTGGGCCTCGCCCTGGGTGCGGGCGGCCTCGGCGAGGGCGCGCAGCAGGGAGGTCTTGCCGGCACCGTTGACGCCGACGAGGCCGACGCGGTCGCCGGGGCCCAGGTGCCAGGTGAGGTGCTTGAGGAGTTCCTTGGGGCCGGCGTGGACGCTGACGTCTTCCAGGTCGAAGACCGTCTTGCCGAGGCGGGCGTTGGCGAACTTCATCAGCTCGGAGGTGTCGCGCGGCGGCGGCACGTCGGCGATGAGCTCGTTGGCGGCCTCGATGCGGTAGCGCGGCTTGGAGGTACGGGCGGGGGCGCCGCGGCGCAGCCAGGCCAGCTCCTTGCGCATCAGGTTCTGCCGCTTGGACTCCTCGGTCGCGGCGATGCGGTCGCGCTCGGCGCGGGCGAAGACGTAGTCGCTGTAGCCGCCCTCGTACTCGTGCACGTCGCCGCGCTGCACGTCCCACATGCGGGTGCAGACCTGGTCGAGGAACCAGCGGTCGTGGGTGACGCAGACGAGCGCGGAGCGGCGCTCCTGGAGGTGCTTGGCCAGCCAGGAGATGCCCTCGACGTCGAGGTGGTTGGTGGGCTCGTCGAGGATCAGGAGGTCCTGGTCGGCGATGAGCAGCTTGGCGAGGGCGATCCGGCGGCGCTCGCCACCGGAGAGCGGGCCGATGACGGTGTCGAGGCCCTGGCCGAAGCCGGGCAGGTCGAGGCCGCCGAAGAGTCCGGTGAGGACGTCACGGATCTTGGAGTTGCCGGCCCACTCGTGGTCGGCCATGTCCCGGATGATCTCGTGGCGGACGGTCGCCCGGGGGTCGAGGGAGTCGTGTTGGGTGAGGACGCCCATCCGCAGGCCGCCGGACTGGGTGACCCGGCCGGTGTCGGGCTCCTCCAGCTTGGCGAGCATCCGGATGAGGGTGGTCTTGCCGTCGCCGTTGCGGCCGACGACGCCGATCCGGTCCCCCTCGGACACGCCGAGGGAGATGCCGTCCAGCAGGGTACGTGTGCCGTACACCTTGCTGACTGCCTCGACATTGACCAGATTGACGGCCATCAGACGCGCTCCAGAGAAAGGGTGTGGATCAGCCCCTCAGCCTAACCCTCCGGGCCGGGGCAGACCGTTCCACGAGATACCAGCCGCCCAGTGCCATCGCGATCGCGGCCGGCGCGGTGACGGGCAGGGCGATCAGCGTGGCGCTGTGCCCGTCGAGCAGGCCGCCCAGGCCGGTCATGGACAGGCCCAGGATGCCGAGCAGGCACAGGGTGATCCCGAGGGCGGCGACCGGGCCGCCGGAGCTCCGCGCGGGGGCGGGCGCGCTGGGCCGCGGCGCCTCGAAGCGGCGGAACAGCGCGACGAGCACACCCGTCAGGGCGGCCGCGGCCAGGAACCGTACCGGGACCTGCGCCCACCAGGCGGCCGTGGCGGGGGCCGGCAGGTCGAGGCCGAGGGCGAGCTGGGCCGCGTACACGCCGAGCATGGCGGTCAGGTGCCACAGGAAGGCGGTCATGGCGAGGCCGTTGGCCGCGACCACCCCGCGCCAGACGCGCGGGCGGCGCAGCCACGCGGTGGCGGGCCCGGCCGCCAGCTGGACGGCGCCGACGAGCCACAGGCCGTGGCAGAGCAGGGCGAGGGTGGGCGGAGCCATGTTGGAGACCTTCTCGCCGGGCATCCCGACCATGGACAGCGGGTACGGGCCGTACGCCACCAGCAGGGCGGCGCAGGCGAGTCCCGCGGCGGCGAGGAGGGCGGGCCTGCGGATGCGGCCGTCGGCGCGCAGGAAGCCGAGCTGGTGGACGGCGAGCCAGACGAGGGCGAAGTTCAGGAACTCCACGTAGGGGACGCCGAGCGCGAAGCGCAGTACGTCGACCAGGGCGGCCGCACCTGCCAGGGCGGCGAAGGCGGCCCAGCCGTGGCGCTCGTGCAGCTTCAGCAGCGGCGGGGTGAAGGCGACCATGGCGAGGTAGATCCCGATGAACCACAGCGGCTGGGTGACGAGCCGCAGCGCGGCCCCGGTCAGCGTTCCGCCGCCGTGACCGGCGAGCTGCACGGCGAGTGCGGCGGCGGCCCACACCAGGACGAAGACGAGGGTGGGGCGCAGCAGCCGCTGGAGCCGGGCCCGCAGGAAGACGGCGTAGACGGGCCCGTCGGTGCGGCGGGCCAGGGAGCGGTAGGACAGGGCGTGCGAGAACCCGCCGACGAAGAAGAAGACGGGCATGATCTGCAGCCCCCAGGTGAGCACCTGGAGGGCGGGCACGAGGGCGAGCAGATTCCCTATGCCCTCGCCGCTGACGGCGGCCATCAGCCAGTGTCCGGCGATGACGGTGCCGAGCGAGGCGACGCGCAGCAGGTCGACGTACCGGTCACGGTCGGCGGGGGTGGCCTCGGCCATGGCGCGTGCGCTAGCTGTCATGGGGCCACGGTCTCCCCTGCCGGGTGTCTCCCGACAGGGTGCGGGTACTCAACTCCGGCCTGAGTACCGGCCCGGGGCTCCGCCCCCGTACCCCGCGCCTCAATCGCCGGCGCGGTTGAAATTTCATTCAGCCTCGCCGGCGTTTGAGGCGCGGGGGTCCGGGGGCCGGCCCCCGGCAACGGCCCGCGGGGTCAGGACGGCAGGACCGTGGCTCCGGGGGCCGGGCTGGAGGCCACGCGCGTGGCCCGGCAGGTGCCGGAGGCTTCGAGCGCGGCAGCGACCTTGGCGGCGGCTTCCTCGTCCGCGGCGAGGAACGCCGTCGTCGGCCCCGAGCCGGAGACCAGCGCGGCGAGCGCGCCCCCGTCCACGCCCGCGGCCAGCGTCCGCGCCAGCTGCGGCCGAAGGGAAAGCGCCGCGGCCTGGAGGTCATTGGCCAAGGTGGCGCCCAGCGCGTCCGCGTCGCCCGAGGCCAGGGCCGCCAGCAGCGCCGGGGAGGCTTCGGGGGCCGGGACCGCGGTGTCGGCGGTGAGGCGGTCGAACTCGCGGAAGACCGCCGGGGTGGACAGCCCGCCGTCGGCCACCGCGAAGACCCAGTGGAACGTCCCCGCCCCGACCGGCGTGAGCAGCTCACCGCGGCCGGTGCCCAGCGCGGCCCCGCCGACGAGGCTGAAGGGGACGTCGCTGCCGAGCTCCGCGCAGATGTCGAGGAGCTCGGCGCGCGGGGTGTCCAGGCCCCACAGGGTGTCGCAGGCCAGCAGGGCCGCCGCACCGTCCGCGCTGCCGCCCGCCATGCCGCCCGCGACCGGGATGTTCTTCGCGATGTGCAGGTGGACGGCGGGTTCGATCCCGGCCCGGGCCGCGAGGATCTCGGCGGCGCGCGCCGCGAGGTTGGTGCGGTCCAGGGGGACCTGGTCGGCGTCGGGGCCGGTGCAGGTGATGGTCAGGGTGTCGGCCGGGGTGGCGGTGACCTCGTCGTACAGGGAGACGGCGAGGAAGACGTTGGCCAGGTCGTGGAAGCCGTCGGGGCGGACCGCGCCCACCGCCAGCTGGACGTTGACCTTCGCGGGGACCCGTACGGTCACGGACGCCTGGTGCGCGCTCACAGTGCGGGCCTCTCCGCCGCCGGCTTGTGCTCGGCGATCGCCGCGAACTCCTCGACCGTCAGGGACTCGCCGCGGGCCTGCGGCGAGACACCGGCGGCGACCAGCGCGGCCTCCGCGCCCGCCGCCGAGCCGGCCCAGCCGGCCAGTGCGGCGCGCAGCGTCTTGCGGCGCTGGGCGAAGGCGGCGTCGACGACCGCGAAGACCTCGCCCTTGGTGGCGGTGGTCTTGATCGGCTCGGTGCGGCGCACCAGCGAGACGAGACCGGAGTCGACGTTCGGGGCGGGCCAGAAGACCTTGCGGCCGATGGCGCCGGCCCGCTTGACGTGCGCGTACCAGTTGGCCTTGACGGAGGGCACCCCGTAGACCTTGTTGCCCGGTTCCGCGGCCAGCCGGTCGGCGACCTCGGCCTGCACCATCACCAGCGTGCGTTCGATGGTCGGGAAGCGGTCGAGCATGGTGAGCAGGACGGGCACGGCCACGTTGTACGGCAGGTTCGCGACGAGCGCGGTCGGCGCCGGGCCGGGCAGTTCGGTCACCAGCATCGCGTCGGAGTGGACCAACGCGAAGCGGTCCTTCTTCGCGGGCATCCGGGCCTCGATGGTGGCGGGCAGGGCGGCGGCGAGGATGTCGTCGATCTCCACGGCGACGACCCGGTCCGCGGCCTCCAGCAGCGCGAGCGTCAGCGAGCCGAGCCCCGGACCGACCTCGACGACCACGTCGTCCGGGCGGACCTCGGCGGTGCGCACGATCCGGCGGACCGTGTTGGCGTCGATGACGAAGTTCTGCCCCTTCTGCTTCGTCGGGCGTACGCCGAGGGCGGCGGCCAGCTCCCTGATGTCGGCCGGGCCGAGGAGGGCGTCGGGCGCGGCGGGGGAGGTGTTCTCGGTGTTCTCGGGCTGCTGCTCTGCGGTGCTCACCGGTAAAGCGTACGGCCGCAGTGCGGCCACGGACTCGCCCCCCGCTGCACGTAGAGCTTCTTCGCCCGGTACGTCTGCTCCGTGCCCGAGGCGTCCTGCGGGCGTCCGCTGCCGCCGAGGCCCTGCCAGGTGCGGACGTCGAACTGGTACAGCCCGCCGTAGGTCCCCGAGGCGTCGGTGGCGGAGGGGCGGCCGCCGGACTCGCACTGGGCGAGGGCCGCCCAGTTGAGGCCGTCCGCGCCGGCGACGGAGCTCGGCAGCGCCTTGGTGCCGACCTTGACGAGCTGTGTGACGGGTTCGCGGACGACCTCGTCGGCGATGGGCCGCGGCTTCTGCCGGACCCCGTTGACGGTGCGCAGGCTGTAGGTGACCCTGCGCGCCCCGGGGCGGCCGGCGCGTTCGACGACCTCGGTGCCGGCGAACAGCTCGGGGTCCTTGAGCTTCTCGGTCTCGTACGGGATCCGCTCCTCGCGGACCTCGCGGGTGCCGGTGATGCGGAGCACGGTGACGGTCTGGCCGTCGCGCGGGAAGTCGGTGGGCGGTACGGAGGTGGTGTCCTGGCCCTGGAGGGTGATGCCGGCCTGGTCGAGGGCCTCCTGGACGGTGGCGGCGTTGGTGCGGATGGTGCGTTCGCGGCCGTCGGCCATGAAGGTGACGCTGCGTTCGGTGCGGACGCTGAGGGCCAGCCCGGCGCGCGGGACGGGGGCGGTGCGGGGGGCGGAGAGGTGGGCGCCCTCGGCACGGATGCCGAACTGGCGCAGGGCGCCCTCGACGGTGCGGGCGGTGGTCCACACCTGGCGCTGCTGTCCGTCGAGGGTCAGGTGCAGGGGGCGGCCGTAGCGGACGACGATCTCCTCGCCGTCGTCGAGGCGTTCGCCCGGGGCGGGGGCGACGAGGTCGTGGGGGCCGACGCCGAGGCCTTCGGCGGCGAGCAGCTCGCCGATGTCGTCGGCGAAGGTGTGGAGGTTGCGCGGGACGCCGTCCACGGTGAGCCGTACAGCCTTGTCGGCGGCGACGAAGGCCGTGGTGCCGCCCGCGAGGAAGGCGACGACGAGGGCCTGCGGCACGATCCGCCGCCAGTTCCCGCCGAGGGTCTCGACGGGGGCGCCGCGGCCCCGGGCGCGGCGGCGGCCCGGCACCGTGGGGGTGGGGGCGGCGGGTGCGGCCGGGGCCACGTCCACGGCCACGTCGACGGCCACGGCCACGGGGGCCGCGGCCCTGCGGCGGCCCGAGCCGGGCGCGACGGGCGCCGCGGCCAGGGTGTCGGCCTCCGACAGCTCGGCCGGTGACAGACCGGCCCGGCGGCGGCGCCCGCCGCGCGGGGCCGGGACCGGGGCCGGGACCGGGGCCTGGGCCTGGGACTCCGGGTCCCACGCGGCGGGCCCGGGATCCCCCGTACCGGACGGCCAGGCCACGGGCTGGGCCAAGGGCTGGGCCTCGTACGCCTCGGGGACGGGACCGCCACGGCGGTGACTGCCCTGCGTATCGCTCACGACGCTCGCTCCACTGGTGATCCGGCACCCTCTGGTGCGGGCACGGCACCCTAGCGGAGGAGTCGTCACGCTCCAAAGCGGGACGGCTACTCAGCGTGTTGGAGCGGGCGGGGAATCAGTAGCCGAAGGCGCGGGCCGTGTTGGCCGCCAGCGCGGTGGCCATCGCGTCCTCGTCGATGCCGCGGACCGCGGCCATCGCCCGGACCGTCAGCGGAATGAGGTACGGCGCGTTGGGCCGTCCGCGGTACGGCGCAGGGGTGAGGTAGGGCGCGTCCGTCTCGACGAGCACCAGCTCCAGCGGGGCCACGGCCAGGGCCTCCCGCAGCGGCGCGGCGTTCTTGAAGGTGACGGTCCCGGCGAAGGACATGTAGTACCCGGCGGCGGCGCACTCGCGGGCCATGTCGGCGTCCCCGGAGTAACAGTGGAAGACCGTCCGCTCGGGGGCGCCCTCCTCGCGCAGGACGCGCAGCACGTCCGCGTGGGCGTCCCGGTCGTGGATGACCAGCGCCTTGCCCTGCCGCTTGGCGATCTCGATGTGCGCGCGGAAGGAACGCTCCTGCGCGGCCATGCCCTCCGGTCCGGTGCGGAAGTAGTCCAGGCCGGTCTCGCCGACCGCCTTGACGTGGTCGAGGGCCGCCAGCGCCTCGATCTCGGCGAGCGCCTCGTCCAGCGCGGCCTCGCCGCCGCCGGCCCGGGCGCCCTGGCGCGACCAGCCGTCCGGATCGCCGTGCACGATCCGCGGCGCTTCGTTCGGATGAAGGGCGACGGCCGCGTGGACGTTCTCGTACGCGGCCGCGGTCTCGGCGGCCCACCGGGAGCCCTTCACGTCGCAGCCCACCTGGACGACGGTGGTCACGCCCACCGAGGCGGCCTTCGCGAGGCCCTCCTCGACGGTGCCCGCCTGCATGTCGAGGTGGGTGTGCGAGTCCGCCACCGCCACCCGGAGGGGTTCGGGCAGCGGCGGCGGTGCGTCCTTGGGCTGCGTCTTCTCCACGCGTGTGCTCATACGGCCGATCTTATGACCGGCGGAAGAGCCCCTTCAGACGGGAGAGCAGGCCCCGGCGCTCCCCGGCCGGGTCGGCGGCCACCGGCCCCGGGGAGGCGTGCGACCGGGCGGGCCTGCGCTGCTTCGGCGGCTTCGGCGTCCGGGGGACGTTCGCACCGGCCGGCACCGGTCCGGCGATCCCGGGGGCGATCTGGTGGTGGTAGATGTGGTCGATCATGCCCAGCACCGAGGAGACCTGCCCGGCCCGCATGATCCGTACGACGTGTCCGCCGCAGTTCAGGCAGGTCGGGTTGGACAGGGGGGAGGGCACCCGCTCGCCGTTGACCTTGTACATGATGAACGGCTCGCCCTTGCCGTCGACGTGGTGCTCGATCGCGTACGCCTGCTCCCAGCCGTACCCGCACCTCATGCACGCGAAGGAGTAGGCCTCGTGCACGGTGTGCACGTCGGAAGCGGTCACAGCGACAGGGACTGCGGCGGGGACGGGTACCGGGGTGTCTGCGATCTCACTCATGCCAGCTCCTCTTGTTCCACTGGTGCCATTGCCAGTGGACGCCTCAACGGGCGGGAGCGCATCAGGCCCTGTCTACTGTTGGACGGCCTTTGGGCGACTCATGTCAAAAGCGCCCGGTGCGCGGTCTGAGCTTTGCTTTTCAGGCTAGCTCTTTACCGACCGACGGCACCTTTTGTGCCGCGTTCTTTGCCGCGACCACAGCGTCGAACACCTCGCGCTTGGGTAGGCCGGCCTCGGCCGCGACCGCCGCGATGGCCTCCTTGCGCCGCTCGCCGGCCTCCTCGCGCACCCGTACCCGGCGCACCAGCTCCTCGTCGTCCACATCTCCGGGCACGGCGGCCGGGGCGCCCTCGACCACGACGGTGATCTCACCGCGCACCCCTTCGGCGGCCCAGGCCGCGAGTTCGCCGAGCCCACCGCGCTTGACCTCCTCGTAGGTCTTCGTCAGCTCCCGGCAGACCGCGGCCCGCCGGTCGGCGCCGAAGACCTCGGCCATCGCGGCCAGGGTGTCGTCGAGCCGGTGCGGGGCCTCGAAGTAGACGAGCGTGCGCCGCTCGCCCTCGACCTCGCGCAGCCGGCCCAGGCGCTCCCCCGCCTTGCGCGGCAGGAACCCCTCGAAGCAGAACCGGTCCACCGGCAGCCCCGACATGGCGAGGGCGGTGAGCACCGCGGACGGCCCGGGGACGGCGGTGACCTTGATGTCCTTCTCCACGGCGGCGGCGACCAGCCGGTAGCCGGGGTCGGAGACCGAGGGCATGCCCGCGTCCGTCACCAGCAGTACGCGCGCCCCGCCGGCCAGGGCCTCGACCAGCTCCGGGGTGCGCGCCGACTCGTTGCCCTCGAAGTACGACAGGACACGCCCGGTGGTGTGCACGCCCAGCCCCTGGGTCAGCCGGCGCAGCCGCCGGGTGTCCTCGGCGGCGATCACATCGGCCCGCTCCAGCTCGGCCGCCAGACGCGGCGGCGCGTCCGCGAGATCGCCGATGGGGGTGCCGGCGAGCACGAGCGTGCCCATCAGGCCTCCGGCCGTGGCTGCTGTCGTGCTGGCTTCGGTACCGCGGGGCTGGTCAGTCGTCACCCGCCCATCCTCTCAGCCCCGTGGCCCGCCGCCCCCCGCCACTGGTGGCGCACACAGATCTCTTCCCTACGATGTGCCGGTGACCAGTACCGCGACGCCGCCGCCCAGCCCCGCGGGGGCCCCGCCCGCCTCATCGGTGGGACGCGAAGACGAGCCGCCCACCTGGCTGCGCCGGCTGCGCGGCTTCGGCTACGTGCCGCCCGCCGCCGTTTCCGCGCGCGCGGACGTCCGCACCCGCCTGGTGCCCCCGTACACCAGGCCGTCCAAGCAGCTGTGGATGACCTTCGGGCTGCCGCCCCAGGTATGGGGGACCTGGCGGCTGATCGCCTCGTGGGTGGGGCCGCTGCTGGTGGCGCTCGTCGCCGGGGTGCTGCGGTTCGTGCACCTGGGCAGCCCGAAGGCGGTGATATTCGACGAGACGTACTACGCCAAGGACGCCTGGGCCACGATCCGGCAGGGCTACGAGGCGAGCTGGCCCAAGGACATCGACGCCTCGATCCTCGCCAACCCGGACGCGGTCGCCCTTCCGGCCGACCCGGGCTATGTCGTGCACCCGCCCGTCGGCAAATGGGTGATCGGGCTGGGCGAGTGGATGTTCGGCTTCACGCCCTTCGGCTGGCGGTTCATGACCGCCGTGCTCGGCACCCTGTCGGTGCTGATGCTGTGCCGGATCGGGCGCCGCCTCTTCCGCTCGACCTTCCTGGGCTGCCTGGCGGGCGCGCTGCTCGCGGTGGACGGCCTGCACCTGGTGATGAGCCGCACCGCGCTGCTGGACCTGGTGCTGATGTTCTTCGTGCTGGCCGCCTTCGGAGCCCTGCTCATCGACCGTGACCGGGCCAGAGCCCGGCTCGCGGACGCGCTGCCGGTGGACGAGGAGGGCCGGACCCGGCCGGACGTGAAGATCGCCGAGACGCTGCGGCTGGGCTGGCGGCCGTACCGGATCCTGGCCGGCGTCTGCCTGGGTCTGGCCGGGGGCACGAAGTGGAACGGCTTCGTCATCCTCGCCTTCTTCGGCGTCCTGACCGTGCTGTGGGACGCCGCCGCGCGCCGCACCGCGGGCGCGGGTGCTCCGTACGCCTCGATGCTGCGCCGTGACGCGCTGCCCGCCTTCGTCTCCACCGTGCCGGTGGCGATCGCCACCTACCTGGCCTCGTGGTCGGGCTGGATCCTCAGTCCGGACAACGGCAAGGGCGGCTATCTGCGCGACTGGGCGGCCAAGTACGACCAGGGCAGTTCGCTGGGGTTCCTGCCGGAGTGGCTGCGCAGCCTGTGGCACTACGAGACCGAGGTCTACAGGTTCCACGTGGGCCTGACCTCGGGGCACACCTACGAGTCGAACCCGTGGAGCTGGCTGGTCCTGGGCCGGCCCGTCTCCTACTTCTACGAGTCCCCCGAGGCCGGCACCGACGGCTGCCCGGCGACCGCGGCGGGCAAGTGCGCCCGTGAGGTCCTGGCCCTGGGCACCCCGCTGCTGTGGTGGGCGGGCTGCTTCGCGCTGCTGTACGTGCTGTGGCGGTGGTTCTTCCGCCGCGACTGGCGGGCGGGCGCGATCGCGTGCGCGCTGGGTGCGGGCCTGCTGCCCTGGTTCAACTACCAGGAGCGGACGATCTTCTACTTCTACGCGGTGGTCTTCGTCCCGTACCTGTGCCTGGCGGTGGCGATGATGATCGGCGCCCTGCTGGGCCCGGCCGGGTCGAGCGAGCGCCGCCGGGCGCTGGGCGCGATCGGCGCGGGCGTGCTGGTCCTGCTGATCGCGTGGAACTTCATCTACTTCTGGCCCATCTACACGGGCCAGACCTTGCCCATGGACTCCTGGCGCGGCCGCATGTGGCTGGACACCTGGGTCTAGCAGCGCAATCGACGGGCCCGACGCTAACGAGCGTCGGGGCCATCGTGGTTGTCGTGAGTCGTTGCAGGCCGTCTGTCGGCCCTCTCTCGACGGCCCACAGACGGCCCAGATGCACGAGGCCATGCCTCCCTCACTGCTGGTGTCAGGGTGGTCCGACCTCGCTCCGCGTCATTTCCAAAAGAGGGACAGCAGCGCGGTGGCCACCCCATCACCGCGGCGAACGCCACGCCAGCACGCAAGCAGGACGCCGTGGGTTCCGAGAGTCATTGCCGGGCTCCGATACGCACCTCATGCCTAGCAGCGAGGGGCGCACGCGGAAAGCAGTCGATGCCCTCTTCGGGGCGCCTCGCCAGCAAGGGTGTGACTAACTGCCGCCAGCAGCGGAGCTAGCGCCTTGGTCACGCGGTCGGCGGCGCGTCGCTGAATCGCGCGACCTCTTGCGGGGTGGGGGTGGCGCTGCCGCACCGCCTGTCGTTGGGCGTTCCGGGCCATCTTGTGTGAGCTATAGGCGCTCCAAATGCCGCCCAATGCTGCCAGTCTATTTCATTTGGACCAGCGGTCTAGTCCAAAGGCGGCGCAGAGAGGAGCGTTTGCCAGCTCCCATCACGAGGCTGATGCTGGAGGTGTATTGACGGCGCCAGTCATCCGCAAGCTGACCCCAAGGCCGGTGATGCGACGTGAGCACGGCTGTATGGGCGCTCATCGCGTCGATTGTCGGCGGCATCGTGGGCGCGGGCATTAAGTTCACGTTCGAGGACCTCCTCGGGCCGAGGCTAGGCCATCGGCGCGACACCCGGAATCTCGTCAGTCGCTTCACAACACCCCTGCTCCGCTCCGCGGAGCAGTTGGAGCGCCGCATTAATAACCTCGTGCGCAACGAGAAGGAGCAATGGTTCGAGAAGGACGATTACTACCAGCTCAGCACTCTCTACGTGTTCGGCGAACACCTAGGCTGGATCCGCATCATCGAACGCCGATTCGGCTTCATTCCGATCGAATCAGCCCGCCGCACAAGAGTTTTCACGGCACGGCTATACGGGAGCATCCAGGGACTGTCGAGCTTCCAATATTTTCGCAGCCATCAATCAGCCGATGTCGGAAAATCCACAGTTCCGCGCCTAATGCTCACAGCAATCGGCGAGGCGATGACCGCAGCGGATCGCGAGTCGGTAATCGAGTTTACCGAGTTCGTGACGAAGTACAGAAATGACCCTCAGTTCGCGAGTTGGTTCGCCAATCTTGAACTGTTCCTGCGGCGTGCCCATCCGCAAGATCCAGTGGTGTGGGATCGAGTCGTCATTACTGGCGCCGAACTGCGGGCACTGATCGGCTTTCTCGATCCGAAGGGGCGCCTGGCCCGTCGCCGCCCTCTGGTCAACCTCGACCACCTCACGACTCCAGGGTTGCAGGCCAAGTTGACGCGAGAACTCGCAACGTGGGCGTCTGCTCCGACTGGGTCGAAGAAGCCCGCAGGCGTGATAGACGCAGGGTAATGACGGGCGACTGTGGAACAGGCGCGACCTCGCGAGTCCGCAACCGGCCGAACCGACCTCCATCTAACGCCGCTTCGCCAAGATCACGGCCCAGAGGCGGCCCAAGCCGTCCCAGACAGCCCCGGCCAGAGCCGAACGCCCTGGTCGTGGCCGTGCGCCAGCCGTGGCACGAGACCTCATCTGCTTCTGGCCCCATCTACACGGCCAGACCCTCCCGATGGACTCCTGGCGCGGCGACCGCATGTGGCTGGACACCTGGGTCTCGCAGCCAAAACGAGGGCCCCGATGCCGGACGGCGTCGGGGCCTTCGTCGTCGGGGCTAGCGGGACGCCTCGCAGGCCGCGGAGGCGACGTCCTTGCTCGCGCCGACCGCGACCAGGCTGGCGTTGCAGCTGGTCAGGTTGCCGATGTACCCCTGGTAGCACGCCTCCCCGGCGCCGTCCGTGGCCTTCGGGGCGTGCTTGGCGACGTACTGCTCGCACGCCTTGACGTCCGCGTGGGCGGACGGGGCGGCGACGACGGCGCCGCCGACCGCGAGGGCCAGGCCTGCCAGGATGCTGGGGATACGAGCCGACGGACGCATGCGGATGCACCTGCTCTCTCGGTGGGTCACGCGGCCGCCGACGCGCCGGACCGCGGGCGGGGGCGGCGGTGGGGAGCGGGCACTCCGGTGGGCGACCGGCTCGGCGCAACGGTCACCCTCGCCCTTCCGACGCTAGAACACGGCACCGGTGCACGCACTTTCGGGCCGCGCCGGTGTCAGCCCTCCGGCGTGTGCTCGTCGTCCCACGCGGGGGCCGTGGTCGTACCGGCGGCCCAGTCCCGCCGCAGGATCGCGTACCCGACCGCGTCGTGGACCGTACCGTCGGCCGAGGGCCATCCCTCCCGGTAGTGCGCCTCCTTGACGTACCCGCACCGCCGGAAGGCGCGGCGCATCGCCGCGTTGTCCTGGCGCGTGGTGCCCTCGATCCGGCGGATGCGCGGGAGTTCGGTGAACAGGTATCCCGTCAGCCAGGTCAGCGCGTGGCCGCCGATCCCCCGGCCCCGGTGCCGGGAGCGGATCCGCAGGTCGATGACGGGCGTGCTGTCGCCCAGGTCCATCAGGCGGACCAGGCCGAGGGTCTCGCCGCCGTCGGCGATCCAGAACGACCTGGTCTCCGCGTTGTCGAAGCGGCCCTCCGCGGCCCATTGCCGGGCCTGCTCCGGGTCGACCACGGCCGAGCCGTGGAACGGCCAGGTGTCCCCGGTGAGGAAGGCGACCAGGTCATCGGCATCGGCATCGGCATAACGCCGGTAGGTGAGGTCCACAGCGGCACTCTAGGGACGGGTGCGGCCGGCGCCGAGCGAGTTTTCGTTCGGATGTTCCGGTCCGGTAACAATGACGTACCGGAGCGCTGCACAGAGTAAAGTCCGCACCAAGGGTTCTTTGAACATGTTCAGGAACCGTGACCATGGGGGAAGGACTCAAGTGAACGGGGCAGCGAAGGGTGCCGTCATCGGCGGGGTGTTCCTCGCCATGCTCGGCGGCGCCGGGTACGGGGTGTACACGCTGGTGGGAGACGCCGGCGGGGACACGAAGGAAGGCAAGGACGGCGAGACCTCCGTCCAGGCCGAGAAGGGCAGCGGGCCGGTCAGCGAGAAGGACGCCGCGAAGACCGCCAAGGCCTTCCTGGCCGCCTGGGCGGCCGGGGACGAGCGGGTGGCCGCCGACCTGACGAACAACGCCGCGGCCGCGCAGGCCGCGGTCGGGGAATTCAAGACCAAGGCGTACGTGTCCAAGGCCGTGATCACCCCCGGCACGCCGAACGGCACCACCGTGCCGTTCAAGGTCGAGGCGGAGATCACGTACGAGGGCACCACCAAGCCGCTGGCCTACGACTCCCAGCTGACCGTGGTGCGCGGGCTGAACAGCGGAAAGCCGCTGGTCGACTGGCAGCCCTCGGTGATCCACCCGCAGCTCCAGAAGGACGAGAAACTGCGCGCCGGCGCCCCCGCGAGCCCGCCCGTCAAGGCCGTGGACCGCAACGGCGAGGAGCTGACCGCGGAGAAGTACCCCTCGCTGCGCCAGATCCTCGACGAGCTGCGCCAGAACTACGGCAACAAGGCGGGCGGCAAGCCCGGGGCCGAGGTGTGGATCGAGCCGGTCGCCAAGGAGGCGCCCAAGCGGACCCTCCTGACCCTGGTCGAGGGCGAGCCGAGCACCCTCAAGACGTACCTGGACGCGAAGGTGCAGGCGGCGGCCGAGCAGGCGGTCACCAAGTTCCCGGAGGCCTCGGTGGTCGCCGTCCAGCCGAGCAACGGCCACATCCTGGCCGTCGCGAACAACCGCAAGGACAGCTTCAACGCGGCGATGCGGGGCAAGCGGGCGCCCGGCTCCACGATGAAGATCGTGACGGCGGCGATGCTGATCGACCGCGGGCTGGTCGCCGCCGACAAGCCCGCGCAGTGCACCAAGGACGTGATCTGGGGCGGCCGCACCTTCCACAACCTGAACAACTTCGAGGCGCCGGGCGCCACCTTCGGGACGAGTTTCGCCCGGTCCTGCAACACCGCCTTCATCAAGCCGATCCGTGACGTGCACGACGACGCCGCGATGTCGAAGGAGGCCACGGAGGTCTTCGGCATCGACCTGGACTGGAAGACGGGGATCATTTCCT
This sequence comes from Streptomyces sp. NPDC001502, assembly GCF_042894785.1. NCBI lineage: Bacteria > Bacillati > Actinomycetota > Actinomycetes > Kitasatosporales > Streptomycetaceae > Streptomyces > Streptomyces sp. NPDC001502. The sequence continues at coordinate 110,289 of NZ_JBIAVW010000023.1, read as the reverse complement.
CCGACGGCAAGGTCCCGGTGGCGACCGGCGCGGAGGAGGCCGCCGGGTACATCGGCCAGGGAAAGATCACCATGAACCCGCTGAACATCGCGTCCATCACCGCGACCGCGCGCACCGGTGTCTTCCGCCAGCCGCTGCTGGTCTCGCCGGAGCTCGATGACCGGAAGATCGCGACGGCCCAGCGCCGGATGAAGTCCTCGGTGCAGCAGCAGCTCGTCGGCATGATGAAACTGACGGCCTCCAGCGGCACCGCACAGAAGGCGATGGCCTCGGTCGGCGGCTCGGACAAGGGCGCGAAGACCGGCTCGGCGGAGGTCGGCGGCGCCGGGGACAGCCCGGACAGCTGGTTCACCGGCTTCAGCGGTGACGTGGCCGCGGCGGCCATGGTCGAGGGCGGCGGCCACGGCGGCGACGCGGCGGGGCCGATCGTCGCCCAGGTACTGAACGCGGGCTGACCGGCCGGCGGCGGCGCGACCGGCTCGGGCCGGAATCGGTCGTGCCGCCGCGCCGGGCGGCGTTACCGTCGCGGCATGACGACGTCCACGCATCCCCTGTTCGCCGAGGCCCTTGCCGAGCTGGGCCTCGACCTCACCGTCCGGAGCTTTCCCGAAGGGACCCGTACGGCCGCCGACGCGGCGGCCGCGATCGGCTGCGAGCTGAGCCAGATCGTCAAGTCGCTGGTCTTCTCGGCGGACGGGGTCCCGGTGCTGGTCCTCATGGACGGGGCCTCACGGGTGGACGTGGACGCCGTACGCCGCGAGCTCGGCGCCGGGAAGGTGACGCGGGCCGATGCCGCCCTGGTCCGGGAGACCACGGGCTACGCGATCGGCGGGGTCCCTCCCTTCGGGCACCGCACGCGTACCCGGGTGCTGGCCGACCGGTCGCTGCTGGCCCACGAGGAGATCTGGGCGGCGGCCGGTACCCCGACCACGGTGTTCCCGATGGCCCCGGAGGAGCTCATCTCGTACGCGGGGGCCACGCTGGCCGATGTGCGCGAGCAGGCTGACGCGCACACCGACGCGCAGGCCTCAGAGGGCTGACGGGGCTGACAGGGCCGACTTCAGGGCCCGGACCAGGGCCTGCGCCCGGGGATCCGCGGTGACCGACTTGGCCAGGGCGTTGGTGACGTAGCCGAAGCCGATGCCCGCCTCCGGGTCCGCGAAGCCCAGGGACCCACCGCGGCCGGGGTGGCCGAAGGAGGCCGGCGAGAGCAGCGGGGAGGCCGGGCCGTGCAGCATGTAGCCGGCGCCGAAGCGGGTGTTGACGACCAGGACCCGGTCCGGTCCGGCGGAGTGCTCCCGGGCGGCCAGCTCGGTGGTGGCCGGGGTGAAGATCCGCGCGCCGTCCTCGACCACGCCGATGGTGGCCCCGTAGAAACGGGCCAGGGCGCGGGCCGTCCCGATGCCGTTCGAGGCGGGGAGCTCGGCGGCCCGGTAGGCGGGGGCGTTCTCGTCGGGCAGCGGTTCGATGGCCGCGAAGGCGCGGCGGGTGAGGGAGTGGGGGTCGGCGTAGGCCTCGGAGACGTTGCGCCGCGGCCGGGTCCGCAGCATGCCCGCGCTCTCGGGCGGCTCGACCGGCGCCACCCGGCCCACCCGGTGGGTCTCGGTCTCCGGCAGGCCGATCCAGAACTCCAGCCCCAGCGGTTCGGCGATCTCCTCCGCGAGGACCGAGCCGACCGTGCGGCCGGTCGCCCGCAGCACCAGCTCGGACACCAGCCAGCTGTAGGTCTGCGCGTGGTAGCCGTGCTCGGTGCCCGGCTCCCAGAAGGGCTGCTGTGCGGCGACCGCGCGCGCCCCGGACACCCCGTCGGCGGCCTCGGCGGCGCTCAGTCCCCGGTCCAGCGCCGGTATGCCCGCGCGGTGCGCGAGCACGTCGCGGACCAGGATCCGCTCCTTGCCGCCCGACTTGAACTCCGGCCAGTACGAGCCCACGGGCGCGTCCAGGTCCAGCAGTCCGCGCTGGTGCAGCAGCAGCGGTACGGCGGCCGCCACGCCCTTGGTGGCGGAGCGGACGATCTGCGCGGTGCCCTCGGTCCAGGGCTCGGTGCCCTCCGCGTCGCGGGTGCCGCCCCACAGGTCGACGACCTTGTGGCCGGCCCGGTAGACGGCGACGGCAGCTCCCCGGTCCCCGAGCACCTCGAAGTTGCGTAGGAACGCGTCTCTGACGGGCTCGAAGCCCTCCGCCACCGTCCCGTGGACATCCACGTCTACTCCCAGCACCTGCTGTGGCGCCCCGACGGCGCCTACGCCACAGTGCAACGCCTGCCGGACGGCCCTGCTTCCCGGGTCGCCCCGGAGCGGCTCACCGGGGCCCGGCCCCCGCCCGGCGGACGGAGTCCGACGCAGCGGCTCGAAGCCTGGGAGGCGCCCCGGCGCCGATCAGCGCGAGGGGCGCGTCAGAAGGGGCGTGCGCGGGTCGAAGCCGAACGGGAGCTCCAGCCGGTGGGCCCGCATCAGTTTGTCGTCGCACAGGAGCTCCTGCGTGCGGCCGTCCGCCGCGATGACCCCCTCGCTGAGGATCACCGAGCGCGGGCACAGTTCCAGCGCGTACGGCAGGTCGTGCGTCACCATCAGCACGGTGACGTCCAGGGAGCGCAGGATGTCCGCGAGCTCGCGGCGCGAAGCGGGGTCCAGGTTGGACGAGGGCTCGTCCAGGACCAGGATGTCGGGCCGCATGGCCAGGACGGTCGCCACCGCGACGCGGCGGCGCTGGCCGAAGGACAGGTGGTGCGGCGGCCGGTCGGCGAAGTCCGCCATCCCGACCTGGTCCAGGGCCTCCCGGACCCGCTCCTCCAGCTCGGCGCCCCGCATTCCGGCCGCTGCCGGGCCGAAGGCCACGTCCTCGCGGACGGTCGGCATGAACAGCTGGTCGTCGGGGTCCTGGAAGACGATCCCGACCCGGCGGCGGATCTCGGCGAGGTTCCGCTTCTCCACCGGCAGCCCGGCGACGGCCACGGTGCCGACCCCGCCGGTGAGGATGCCGTTGAGGTGCAGGACCAGGGTGGTCTTGCCGGCGCCGTTGGGTCCGAGCAGGGCGACCCGCTCGCCCTGCCCGACGGTCAGGTCCACCCCGAAGAGGGCCTGGTGGCCGTCCGGGTAGGCATAGGCGAGGCCGGCGACTTCGAGGGAGGGGGTACTGGTCACAGGGTCCATCCCATCAGACAGACGGCGAGCGCCGTCACCGGGAGTACGGCCGCGTATGCCCACTGGGCGCGCGTGGCCACGACCTCGTCGATCACCGGCATCGAACCGGCGTAGCCACGGCTGACCATCGCGAGGTAGACCCGCTCGCCGCGCTCGTAGGAGCGGATGAACAGCGCGCCGGCGGTCTTGGCCAGCACCCCCCAGTGCCGGATTCCGCTCGCCTCGAAGCCGCGGGAGCGGCGGGCGATGGACATCCGGCGCAGCTCGTCGCTGATCACGTCGCCGTAGCGGATCATGAAGGAGGCGATCTGGACGAGCAGCGGCGGCAGCTTCAGCCGCTGCAGGCCCAGCAGCAGGGCCCGCAGCTCGGTCGTCGAGGCGAGCAGGACGGACGCGGCCACGCCGAGGGTTCCCTTGGCGAGGACGTTCCAGGCGCCCCAGAGGCCCGAGACGCTGAGCGACATGCCGAGCACCTGCACCCGCTCGCCCTCGGCCACGAAGGGCATGAGCACGGCGAAGGCGACGAAGGGCACCTCGATCAGCAGGCGCCGGAGCAGGAAGCCGGCCGGGATCCGGGCGACGGCGGCCACCGCCACGAGGAGGGCGGCGTACAGACCGAAGGCCCACACCGCCTCGCGCGGTGTGGACACGACGACCACGACAAAGGCCAGGGTCGCGGCGAGCTTGCAGTGCGCGGGCAGGGCGTGGACCGGCGAGTGGCCGTGGCGGTAGAGCTTGTGGGCGTGGCCGGCCCCCATGTCAGCCTGCCGAGACGGTGGTGGAGGTGGCGGTGAGGTCTTCGGTCCGGCGGCGGCGCACGGCCCAGAAGATCCCGGTGCCGGCGACGACGGTCACGCCGACGCCGATGACCCCGGCGAGACCGCCGGACAGGCGGGCGTCGTCGACGTCCTTGACGCTGTAGTCGGCGAGCGGGGAGTTCGCCGCGGCGTGCTCCTCGACCTTCTCGTCGATCCCCTTGTCCGCGGCGACCTTCTCCAGGCCGTCGGGGTTGGCGGAGGCGTAGAAGGAGACGAAGCCGGCGAGCACGAGGGCGGTGACCAGGCCGGTCGCCCACACCTTCTTCGTGGATCCGGCGCCGGCGGCGACGGGCGCGGCGGCCGGGGCCGGGGCGTCGACGAGCGCGCCGTCGACGCGCAGCTTCAGGGGCGAGGCCAGCCCGCGGGCCCCGTGCACCAGGTCGGGGCGTACGGCGATCACGGCGCCCACGGTGGCGGCGGTGATGGCGGCCTCGCCGATGCCGATGAGCACGTGCACGCCGACCATGGCGGTGATCACCTTGCCGATGGGCACGTCGGTGGTGCCACCGATGGCGTAGACGGCGGTGAAGGCCGCGGCCGCGGCGGGCACCGAGAGCAGGGCGCCGGTGAAGGCGGCCACGGTGACCGAGCGGCGGGTGGGCGGCAGGATCCCGAGCAGGCCGCGGAAGATCGCGTAGGCGACGACGACGGTGACGACGCCCATGACGGTGACGTTCACCCCGAGGGCGGTCAGCCCGCCGTCGGCGAAGAGGATGCCCTGCATGAGCAGGACGACGGACACGCACAGCACGCCGGTGTAGGGGCCGACGAGTATCGCGGCGAGCGCCCCGCCCAGCAGATGGCCGCTGGTGCCGGCCGCGACCGGGAAGTTCAGCATCTGGACGGCGAAGATGAAGGCGGCGACGAGTCCGGCGAGCGGCGCGGTGCGCTCGTCGAGTTCGCGCCGGGCGCCGCGGAGGCTGACGGCCACCGCGGCGGCGGCCACCACTCCGGCGGCCACCGAGACGGGTGCGTTGATGAATCCGTCGGGCACATGCATGGAGTGGCTCCGCTTCTTACTCAGTCTTTAGCTGTTCAACCATAGTGCCCAGTTGCAAATCGTTGGCAAGAGCGGACGCATCACAAATAGAACCGCGCGCTTTCGTGGGAATGTGCGAGGCTGGACGGGACAAAAGGACGCAAATGTTCTGATTTCGAGGAGTCTTGTCGATGTCAGCAACCGCCGAGAATCCGCCAGCGACCGCCACCGGCACCGCGACGGCCACCGCCACCGCCGTCGAGGAACGGGTCCGTGCCCGCGTCATCACGGACGATCCCCTCTACCGGACCATCCCGGTCGCCCTGCGCTTCGCCGGCGACGAACCGCTGGCCGTGCGGATCGTCTTCCCCGCGGGCCTGTCCCCCGAGGGCACCGACAACGAGTGGGTCTTCCCCCGGGCGCTCCTGGAGGCGGGCCTCCAGGCCCCGACCGGGACCGGGGACGTACGCATCTGGCCCTGCGGCCGCGTCCAGGCGGTCGTCGAGTTCCACTCCCCCGAGGGCGTCGCCGTCGTCCAGTTCGACATCGCCGCGCTGCGCCGGTTCCTGCGGCGTACGTACGCCCCCGCGGCCGCCGTCACCCGTCGGGCGTAACCGGGCCCGGCCCCGTACCGCCCGGTGATCGGGCGGTACGGGGCCGGGCTGTCCTGTCGGCAGGTGCGGGGCCGACGGGTCGGGCGGGGTCAGGCGTTGACCAGCTCGCGGTCCTTGTCCGGGCCCTCCGGGGACTGCGCGGACTCCAGGTGCTTGCGCAGGCTCTCGCCCTCCACGTCCACGTTCGGCAGCAGCCGGTCCAGCCACTTCGGCAGCCACCAGGCCTTGTGCCCGAGCAGGGCGAGCACCGCGGGGACGATGGCCATGCGGACCACGAAGGCGTCGAAGAAGACGGCGACGGCCAGACCGAAGCCGATCATCTTGACCATCTGCTCGCTGGCCCCGATGAAGCCCGCGAACACCGCGATCATGATGACGGCGGCGGCCACGACGACCCGCGCGCTGTACTGGAAGCCGGTCACCACGGCCTGGCCCGGGCGCTCGCCGTGGACGTACGCCTCACGCATCCGGGTGACGAGGAAGACCTCGTAGTCCATGGCCAGACCGAAGACGACACCCACCATGAAGATCGGCATCATCGACATGATCGGACCGGTCTGCTCCACTCCGAAGACCGAGCCGAGCCAGCCCCACTGGAAGACCGCGACGACGGCGCCGAGGGCGGCGACGACCGAGAGCAGGAAGCCGAGGGCCGCCTTCAGCGGGACCAGGATCGAACGGAACACCAGCATCAGCAGCAGGAAGGCGAGGCCGACGACGAGTGCCAGGTAGGGCAGCAGCGCGTCGTTCATCTTCTGCGAGAAGTCGATGTTCATCGCGGTGGCGCCGGTGACGAGGACGTCGTCCCCGCTGCCGTCACGGATCTCGTGGACCAGGCTCTCGGTCTGCGTGGAGGACGGACGGTCCTTCGGGATCACGGTGATCACCGCGGCGTCGCCGGCCTTGTTGAGGGTCGGCGGGGTGACCGCGACGACGCCGTCCAGGCCCTTGATCCGGTCGACGGTGGAGTCGGCCAGTGCCTTGTCCCCGTCCACGACGACCATCAGCGGGCCGTTGAAGCCCGGGCCGAAGCCGTCGGACAGCAGGTCGTACGCCTGGCGCTGGGTGGTGGAGACCGGCTGGGCGCCGTCGTCCGGCAGGCCCATCTCCAGCTTGCTCGCCGGGATGGCGATGACGCCGAGGCCGATCACGCCGGCCAGCAGCACCATGACGGGGCGGCGCAGGACGAAGCGGGCCCAGCGGGTGCCGCCGTTGGCCTTCTTCTCGGCGCCGGCCGGCTTGCCCTTGCCGAACAGCCGGCTCTTCTCGCCCGCGGGCAGCACCCTCTTGCCCGCGAAGGCGAGGATGGCCGGGACCAGGGTCAGCGCGACGAGCACGGCGATGACCACGGTGCCCGCGGCCGCGAAGCCCATCTTGGTCAACATGGGGAGGTTGACGACGGCCAGGCCCACCAGGGCGATGACCACGGTCAGACCGGCGAAGACGACGGCGGAGCCGGCGGTGCCGACGGCGCGGCCCGCGGCCTCGTCGCGCTCGCGGCCCTCGGCGAGCTCCACGCGGTAGCGGGAGACGATGAAGAGGGCGTAGTCGATGCCGACCGCGAGGCCGATCATCGTCGCGAGGGTGGCGGTGGTGTTGCCGAGGTCCAGCACGTTGGCGAGCGCGGTGATGGACGAGACGCCGATGCCCACGCCGATGATCGCGGTCAGCAGCGGCAGACCGGCGGCGATCAGCGAGCCGAAGGTGATGACGAGGACGATCGCGGCGACCGCGATGCCGATGATCTCGCCGGAGCCCGTCTCGGGGGCCGCCATCAGGGCGTCGCCACCGATCTGGACGTTCAGCCCGGCGGCCTTGGCGCCCTCACCGGAGACCTTGAGCGCCTCGCGGGTGTCGTCCTTCAGCTCCATGCCGCTGACGGTGTACTTGGCGCTGATGTAGGCGGTGGAGCCGTCCTGGCTCACGGCCTGGGCCTCGTACGGGTCGGCGACGGAGGAGATCTCCGCAGCTCCAGGGCCGGTCTTCAGCCCGGTGACGATCTTCTGGACCTCGGCCTTGGGGCCCGGGTCGGTGACCTTGGCGCCCTCGGGGGCCTTGATGACGATGCGGGCGGTGGCGCCGTCGGCGGCCATGCCCGGGAAGCGCTCGTCCAGCAGGTCGAAGGCCTTCTGGGCCTCCGAACCGGGTATCGAGAACGAGCCGGAGGTGGGCGCGCCCGCCGAGGCGGCGCCGAAGCCGGCCGCGAACAGCAGCGCCACCCAGAGGAGGGCGACGAGGCCGCGACGCCGGAAGGCGCCCCTGCCGAGTCGGTAGAGGAAGGTAGCCACGTCGGTGGTTCTCCCGTTCAGGTCGTGGGATGGATCCGGATCGGATCAGGGCATGAGGAGCCGGCCCGACGACGAGAGCGGCGTGTCAGGAACAGCGAAGAGGCTGTGCGGGGACGGGGAGGAGTGAGGATCAGACGCCGAGGGCGGGGAAGACCACGGCGTCGATGAAGTCACCGAGGAAGGCCCGGTCCACCGGGCGGTCCTCGATCAGCGGGAGCGCGATGAACGCCCCGATGAGCATGTGCGGTACGAAGTCGAGCGCGGGACAGTCCGGGCGGATCTCGCCCCGGTCCACCGCACGTTGCAGCATCGCCTGGAGACCGTTGATCTCCGGGTCGACCAGCAGGTCGCGCAGGGCCTTGTGCAGCTCCGGGCTCTCGTGGACGGCATGGGCCAGACCCCGCATCAGCGCGGTGTCCTTGGCCATCTGCGCGTCGTCGGAGTGCTCGACCATGAGCGCGAAGTCCCCGCGCAGGCTGCCCGTGTCGATCTCGCGCAGCGAGACCGGCTGCGTGCAGCGCAGGGCCTTGGCGACCAGCTCCGGCTTGCTCCCCCACTGGCGGTAGAGGGTGGCCTTGCTGGACTTCGTACGGGCGGCGACCGCGTCCATGGTCAGCGCCTCGTAGCCGACGTCACGCAGGAGGTCGAGGACCGCCTCGTGCAGTTCGGCCTGCCGCTCGGGGGTGATCCGGCTACGCCGGGCCGCCATCGCCTCGGTCATGTCCGTGCCTCCCGTCGAAGCGAAACTGTTCCGTACGCTTAAGACGATACCCCCACCCCAAGCGAAACGAAACCGTTCCGTTTCGCTTGAGGGAGTGGCATGGATCACCTGTACGAGTTGCCAGGGCCCCCCTACGCGGAAAGCATTGGGGGGTGAGTCACGACGTCGCGTACCTCCGGTTCCCGCACCTGCACGACGACCTTCTCTGCTTCGCCACCGAGGACGACCTCTGGGTCGCCCCGCTGGTCCCCGACGGCCAGACACCCGGACGGGCCTGGCGCATCACCGTCGACCGGACCCGCGTCGGCCACCCGCGCTTCTCCCCCGACGGCAGGCACATCGCCTTCACCACCTGGCGCAGCCTCGACCCCGAGATCCACCTCGCCCCCGTCGACGGCGGCCCCGCCCGCCAGCTGAGCCACTGGGGCGCCCTCGACACCCGCGTCTGCGGCTGGACCCCGCCCGACGAGGACGGCCGCAGCGACATCCTGGCCGTGTCCTCGCACAGCCAGCCCTTCTCCTACTTCGCCTGGGCCTACACCCTGCCGACCGACGGCAGCCCCGGCGGGCGCCTGCCCTGGGGGCCCGTCTCCGACATCCAGGTGCACGCCACGGAAGAGGGCGAGCGGCACTCCCTGCTGCTCACCGGCAAGCCGCCGCACGAGCCCGCCGCCTGGAAGCGCTACCGCGGCGGGGCCACCGGCCGGCTGTGGCTGCACGGACAGCGGCTGCTGGAGGAGGTCGAGGGCCACCTCGACTCCCCGATGTTCGTGGGCGGCAGGATCGCCTTCCTCTCCGACCACGAGGGCATCGGCAACCTGTACTCCTGCCTGCCCGACGGCACCGATCTGCGCCGCCACACCGACCACGAGGAGTTCTACGCCCGGCACGCCTCCAGCGACGGCTCCCGCGTCGTCTACCAGTGCGCCGGCGACCTCTGGCTGGTCGAGTCCCTGGACCGGGACGCCGTCCCGCGCAAGCTCGACGTCCGCCTCGGCGGCCCGCGCGCGGGCCGGCGTACGTACCAGGTGCCGGCCGCCAGCCACGTCGACTCGCTCTCCGTGGACGCCACCGGGCGCGCCAGCGCGGTCGTGGTGCGCGGCAGCCTCTACTGGCTGACCCACCGCGACGGCCCGGCCCGCACCATCGCCGACACCCCGGGCGTACGCGTACGGCTGCCGGAGATGCTCGGCAGCGGCGGGCAGGTCGCCTACATCACGGACGCCGAGGGCGAGGACGCCATCGAGATCGGCTACCTGCCGCGGGCCTCCGGGGAACGGGAGCCGCGCCGGCTGGCCTCGGGCGAGCTGGGGCGGGTCACCGAGCTGCTCTCGGACCCGGACGGCGAGCGGCTCGCCATCGCCTCCAACGACGGCCGGCTGCTGCTCATCGACGCCACCGAGGAGTCCAACGGCGAGGTCACCGAGCTGATCCGGTCCATCAACGGCCCCGTCACCGACCTCGCCTTCTCCCCCGACGGGGCCTGGCTGACCTGGTCGCACCCGGGCATCGGGCGTTCGCTGCGGCAGATCAAGATGGCCCGGATCTCCGGCCCCGGCGCCCGCACCGTCGTCGACGTCACCAACGGCCGCTTCGAGGACGAGAATCCGGTCTTCACCCGGGACGGGCGCTACCTGGCGTTCCTGTCCTGGCGCGGTTTCGACCCGGTCTACGACGTGCACACCGGCGACCTGTCCTTCCCGCTGGGCTGCCGCCCCTACCTGGTGCCGCTGAACTCCGCGACCCCCTCCCCCTTCGCGCTCTCCGCCGAGGGCCGGCCCGCGGCCGGCGGACTCGACCTGGCGGAGGGCGACTCGGGCGAGGCCGACGGCGCCGTGACCGTGGAGGTGGAGGGGCTGGAGAGCCGCGTCACCCCGTTCCCGGTGACCGCGTCCAAGTACTCGGCCCTGTATCCGGTGCACGGCGGCGGGCTGGTGTGGCTGCGCTGGCCCATCTCGGGCGCGCTCGGCGAGACCTTCGCCAACCCGGCCGACATCAGCGGCAAGCCGACGCTGGAGCACTTCGACCTCACCAAGGCCCGCAAGACCGAACTGGCCTCGGGGCTGGACTGGTTCGCGGTCAGCGGCGACGGCACCCGGCTCGTGATCAACGACGACGGCGACCTGCGCGCGGTCCCGGCGGCCGAGTCGGGCGACAGCGACTCGACCGTCTATCTGGACCTGCGGCGCATCCTGCACGAGGTGGACCCGGCGGCCGAGTGGCGCCAGGCCTACGAGGAGGCCGGGCGGATCATCCGCGCGTACTTCTGGGAGCCGAAGATGTGCGGCATCGACTGGGACGGGATCCTGAGCCAGTACCGCTCCCTGGTCGAACGGGTCGCCTCGCCCGACGAGTTCGCCGACCTGCTGCGCGAGGTCCTCGGCGAACTCGGCACCTCGCACGCCTACGTCTCTCCCGCACGCCGCAACGAAGGCCCCCCGCACTACCAGCGGGCGATCGGCCTGCTCGGCGCCAACCTCTTCCCCCGGGACGGGGAATGGGTGGTCAGCCGGATCCTGCCCGGCGAGTCCTCGGACTCCAAGGCCCGCTCCCCGCTGGCCGGCACCGGCATCCGGGAGGGCGCGGTGCTCACGCACGTGGACGGCCGTCCGGTGGACCCGGTCGCCGGGCCCTATCCGCTGCTGGCGGCGGCGGGCGGCACCACCGTGGAGCTGACCTTCCAGCCCGCGGCGGGCGAGGGCCGGGCCCGCCGGGTCGCCATCGTGCCGCTGATCGACGAACGGCCGCTGCGCTACCAGGACTGGGTGTCCAAACGGCGCGAGGCGGTCCGGGAGATCAGCGGCGGCCGGTGCGGCTACCTCCACATCCCCGACATGGGCGGCTCGGGCTGGGCGCAGTTCAACCGCGACCTGCGGATGGAGATGTCCCGGCCCGCGCTGATCGTGGACGTACGCGGCAACGCGGGCGGGCACATCAGCGAGCTGGTGGTGGAGAAGCTGACCCGGTCCATCCTCGGCTGGGACCTGACGCGCAACGCGCAGCCGGTCAGTTACGCCTCCAACGCGCCCCGCGGTCCGATCGTGGCGCTGGCCGACGAGGCGACCTCCTCCGACGGGGACATGATCACGGCGGCCTTCAAACTGCTGGGCCTGGGCCCGGTGGTGGGCCTGCGCACCTGGGGCGGGGTGGTCGGCATGACCGGCCGCCACACCCTCGGGGACGGCACGGTGATCACGGTGCCGATGAATGCCGCCTGGTTCCCGGAGTACGGCTGGTCGGTGGAGAACCACGGCGTGGAGCCGGACCTGGAGATCCAGCGCACCCCCCTCGACTGGGCGGAGGGGCGCCACGCCCAGCTGGACGACGCCGTGCACCTGGCGCTGGAACTGCTGGAACAGGACCCGGCCGCGGTGCCGCCCGGCTACACGGACGTACCGGACCGGCGCCGTCCGAAGCTGCCGCCGAGGGAGTGAGCGGGCACGGCATGCGGGAGGGGCGCGATCCCCGGGAACAGCGGGGATCGCGCCCCTCGGCGCTGCGTGCGGGCCCGTAACGGTCGGGCCAGAAGCCTAGGTCCGGTCGTCGAGCTCGTCCCGGATGTCGTCGAACGACCGCTGCGGCGAGTCCTTCGGCTGCGGGGTCCGCTGGGACTTCGGGTCCTGCGGGCCCTTGCCGGGCTGCTTCTGCCCCTTCTGGGCCTTCTCCTTGAGCTCCTGCGCCTTGTCCTGGAACTGGTCCTTGATACCCATGCTGTTCACTCCATGAGGGGTGTCGGTGGTTGGGCCTCGACCAGACTTGCACGGGCGGACAAAGGGCGCATTTCGATCAGTGACTCTGTGTGCGCGCCTTCTCGTCCGCTGCCCCGCCGGCCCCGACGAGCCCCTTGGACACACCGCCCAGACGCGGCTCGAAGCGCTTCATCTCGCGCTGCCCGACCGTCGCGATCATCCCCGGCAGGTAGCCGCGCACCCCCTGCATGCCGCGCAGCCACCACTGCGCGTACACGTGCGGCGAGCGCCGCTCGATGCCCGCGACGATCCGGTCGACGGCCGGCCCCAGCGGGTACGTACGGTTCGACGGCCACGGCAGCCGCTGCCTCAACTCCCGCATGACCTCGTCCTGATCGGCGCCGCGCACCATGTCCGTGTCGGTCCAGGAGAGGTAACCGACGCCGACCTTGACCCCCTTGTACCCGACCTCCGCGCGCAGGCAGTGCGCGAAGGCCTCGACCCCGGACTTGGAGGCGCAGTAGGCGGTCATCATCGGCGCCGGGGTGATCGCGGCGAGCGAGGCGATCTGGAGGAAGTAGCCGCGGCTCTCCATCAGTACGGGCAGGAAGGCGCGGGCGGTGACGGCCCCGCCGATCAGGTTGACCTCGATCACCCGGCGCCAGGCGTCCGGGTCCGAGTCGGCGAACGGCCCGCCGGCGGCCACGCCCGCGTTGGCGACGACGATGTCCACCTTGCCGAAGCGCTGCTTGACCTCCTCGGCCACCCGGGCCATGGCCTCGTGGTCGGTGACGTCGGCGTACCAGTGGTCGCTGTCGGTGTGCAGCCGCTCGGAGACCTCCTTGAGGGCCTCCGGCTCCAGGCCGACGAGCGCGATCTTCGCGCCGCGGGCCGACAGCTTGCGCGCGAGCAGCTCGCCGACCCCCCGGGCGGCGCCGGTGACGACGGCGACCTGGCCTTCCAGACTCCTGCGAGCGCTCACGGCGTCTTCTCCTTCACGGTGGTGTCGAGATCGGTGGTGCCCAGGTACAGCCCGGCAAGCTCGCGCAGGACGCCGGTGACGGCCTCGGGGGCCTCGACCGGGGTCATGTGCCCCATGCCGGTGAGCTCGGTCAGGCCCACGCAGTTCGGCAGCGCGGCGGCGAGCCCGCGGGCGTGCACGATCGGGGTGAGCCGGTCGGCGGTGCCGCCGATGACGGCGGTGGGCACCGTGAGGCGGGCCACGTCGGCGTCGAGGTCCAGGCCGGCCAGCACCTGCGACCACGCGTGCCGCACCCCGGTGGGGCAGGCGTGGACGATACGGGCGCACGCCTCGACCTTGTCGGGCGCGGACCCGGGGCCCATGGTGGCGTACTTGAGGACCTTCCGGGCGACCGGCGTGACCGGCCCGAGGGGGGCGCGGGAGCCGAGGACCGCGCCGGTGACACGGGTCCGGACGCGCCCGGCGCGCACCGGCAGGACCAGCGCCTCGGAGACCAGCCGGGAACTGCCGGTGCTGCACAGCAGCACGGCCGCGGCCCGCTCGGCGAACTCCGGCCGGCCCGCGGCCGCCATGATCGTCATTCCGCCCATGGAATGCCCGGCGACGACCGCCCGCTCCCCGGGGACGAGGGTGGCCTCCAGGACGGCCACCAGGTCGTCGGCGAGCGCGGTGGTGCTGTGCCCCGCTGCCCCGGCGGCGGCGGGGCTGCGCCCGTGCCCGCGCTGGTCGTATGCGACGACCCGGTGGGTGGCGGCCAGGGCCCTGATCTGCGCGGCCCAGAAGGCGGTGGAACAGGTCCAGCCGTGGGCCAGCACCACGGCCGGCGCGTCCTCGTCCCCGTGGACCTCGACGTGCAGACGGGCCCCGTCGGCGGAAACGGCGACGAGCTCCCGCCGCGCGACGGGCGGGGCGTAGGGCCCGGAGACGACATGCATCAACCGACTCACGCGACTTCCTCCGCGGTCTCGCCGAATCCAGCCCCGCCGGCATTCGAGGCGCCCTCTTCAGCCCCGCCGGCGTTCGAGGCGCCCCTTCCAGCCCCACCGGCGTTTGAGGCGCCCCTTCCAGCCCCACCGGCATTCGAGGCGCCCCTTCCAGCCCCGCCGGCGTTTGAGGCGCCCCTTTCAGCCCCGCCGGCGTTTGAGGCGCGGGGGTCCGGGGGCAGGGCCCCCGGCAGCGGCGCCGCACCGGCCCCCACGGCGGCGGCCGAAACCGCCACCGGGACCCGCTCGCGCTCCCCCACCCGCAGGACCTCGTACTCCGCCAGATCGACGCTCCGCGTCTCCCGGCGGAACTCCCCCGTCGTGCCCGGCCACACCGTCGTGTTGCGCCCCTGCGCGTCCAGGTACCAGCTGGTGCAGCCGCCGGTGTTCCACACCGTCCGCTCCATCCGGGCCTGCACCTCCCGGTTCCACCGGTTCACCGCGGACGGCCGGGCGCCGAGCGCGACCTTCCCGCCCAGGCTGCTTCCATCGAGGAGGGCGAGCTGCCGCAGGTAGTCGGCCATGTAGTTCAGCTGCGACTCGATCATCAGGATCATCGAGCTGTTCCCGAGTCCGGTGTTCGGCCCGATGATCGTCATCCAGTTGGGGAAGCCGGCGGCGGTGGCCCCGCGCAGCGCCTGCATCCCGTCCTTCCAGGCGTCCGCGAGGGTCTGGCCCTCCGCTCCCACCACCCGGTCCGCGATCGGCATGTCCGTGACGTGGAAGCCGGTGCCGAAGATGATCGCGTCGACCTCGGTCTCGGTCCCGTCGGCGGCGACCAGCACCGAGCCGCGGATCTCCTTGAGCCCGGAGGCGACCAGGTCCACATCGGGCCGGGCCAGGGCCGGGTAGTACTCGCTGGAGAGCAGGATCCGCTTGCAGCCGATCCGGTAGGAGGGCGTCAGCTTCGCGCGCAGGACCGGGTCCTTGACCGAGCGCGCCATGTTGGCCTTGGCCAGGGACTCGATCAGGCCGAGCTGGTTCGGGCGCTTGGTGAAGGCGCTGACCTGGAGCTCCCGGATCCCCCACAGCAGCCCGCGCCGTGCCGCCCGGGTGAAGGGCAGCTGGCGGTGGAGCCAGCGCTCCACGGCGGTGATGGACCGGTCGGTACGGGGCATGACCCACGGCGGGGTCCGCTGGAAGAGGGTGAGGCGCTCCACCTCAGGGGCGATGGCCGGCACGATCTGGATGGCGGAGGCGCCGGTACCGATCATGGCGACGCGCTTGCCGCGCAGGTCGTAGTCGTGGTCCCAGCGCGCGGAGTGGAAGACCTTGCCCGGGAACTCGGCGAGCCCGGGGATCTCCGGCATCTTCGGGTCGGACAGCGGCCCGGTCGCGGAGACGACGACGTCGGCGGCAAGCGATCCGGCCGAGGTCTCGATCTCCCAGTGCAGCTCGTCCGCGTCCCAGCGCATCGTCCGCACCTCGGAGTCGAGCCGGATGTGCGGGCGCAGTCCGAAGGTGTCGGCGACGTGCTCCAGGTAGGCGCGGATGGCCGGCTGCCCGGAGAAGGTCCGCGGCCAGTCGGGATTGGGAGCGAACGAGAACGAATAGAGGTGGGAGGGCACGTCGCACGCACACCCGGGATAGCTGTTGTCGCGCCAGGTGCCGCCGACCGAGTCGGCCCGTTCCAGTACGACGAAGTCCGTGATCCCTTCGCGCCGCAGCCGTACGGCCGCGCCGAGTCCGCCGAATCCGGACCCGATCACCGCCACCCGTACGTGCTCGCGTCCGCCCATGCCACTCGTGCCACCCATGCCCGCCGCCTTCCGCTCATCCGCAGTCCCAGCCACGCACCGCAACGCCGCACCGCAACGCACCATCGAAACATTGCCAGCAATCACTGGCACAATCGGGAGGGTAGAGCAGCCCCGTACCCATGGGTAGGGGTCCGACCCGGAAAGTTACTGCCGGTACGCCATAAGGTGCGTCTGTGGCGAAGGAAGAGACGCGAGCGAAGACGGTGCGCGAGTACCGCACGGAGGAACTGGCCGAAGCGGCCGGCATCCCGGTCCGCACCCTGCGCTTCTACCGCGAGCGCAAACTGCTCCCGCCGCCCCGCCGCGAAGGGCGGATCGCCTGGTACGACGACCATCACCTGGCCCGGCTGCGCACCATCGCCGCCCTGCTGGAACGCGGCCACACCCTCGGCGGCATCGCCGAGCTGACCGCCGCCTTCGAGAACGGCCGCGACGTGAGCCAGCTCGGCGAGCTGCTCGGCATCGGCTGGTCCGAGGAGACCCCGGTCCGGCTCACCCCGGAGGCGCTGGCCGACTACTTCGAGGGCGAGGTCACCCCGGAGAACCTGGCGGCCTCCCTGGACCTCGGCTACGTCGCCGTCGACGGCGACGCGATCGTGCACGTCAGCCGCCGCCTGCTGGACGTCTCCTCGGCCCTGGTCCGCGAGGGCGTCCCGCTGGCGGCCGTCCTGGAGACCGGCCGCCGCGTCCGCGAGCACGCGGACGCGATGGCCCTGCTCTTCACCGAGCTGATATCGGCCCACATGGCACCGGACGCGCTCACCCGGCTGCGCCCGCTGGCGAAGAGCGTGGTCGAGGCCGAACTGACGATGGCGATGGACCGCCTACTGGCCTCCGGCACGGACTCCGGTCAGACGCCCAGCTCGTAGACCACGGTCACGGGCGCGTGGTCGGACCAGCGCTCGGGGTGCGTCTCGGCCCGCTCCACGAAGGCCTTCACCGCCTTCGCCGCCAGCCCGGGGGTGACCACCTGGAGGTCGATCCGCCAGCCGGCGTCGTTGTCGAAGGCCCGCCCGCGGTAGGACCACCAGGAGTACGGTCCCTCGGTGTCCGGGTGCAGTTCCCGCACCACGTCGACGTAGCCCGCGTCCGAGTACACCTTGCCGAGCCACTCCCGCTCCTCGGGGAGGAAGCCCGCGTTCTTGCGGTTCGTCTTCCAGTTCTTGAGGTCGGCCTCCTGGTGGCAGATGTTCCAGTCACCGCACACCACGACCTCGCGGCCGTCGGCGGCGGCCCGCTCCCCGAGCGCCGCCAGGTACGTCAGGAACTCCCCCATGAACCGGTACTTCTCGTCCTGCTTCTCCGTCCCGGCCTCACCCGAGGGCAGGTAGAGGCTGGCCACGGTCACACCCGGAAGGTCGATCTCCAGGTACCGCCCGGCGGTGTCGAATTCCTCACTGCCGAACCCGACCTGCACGCGCTCGGGCGCCCGCCGCGTGTAGAGCGCGACCCCGGCCCGCCCCTTGGCGGCGGCCGGCGCGAAGACGGTGTGCCACCCCGCGGGGGTCCGGACATCGGCCGGGATCTGCCCCTCCTCGGCCCGCACCTCCTGCAGGCAGACCACATCGGCGTCGGATCCCTCAAGCCACGCGCCGAAGCCCTTCTTGGCGGCGGCGCGGATCCCATTCACATTCACGGAGGTCACTGTGAGCATCCCAGCACCATAGCGGGAGGGTTCCGTACGATATTCGAATGTCTCACCGGATAGACCTCCGCACCGTGCCGTACGACCACCCGGACGCGGTCAAACTCAACGACCAGGTCCAGCTGGAGTATCAGGAGCGGTACGACGGTGAGGGCGACGCCACCTTCCTGGACCCGGCGATGTTCGCCCCGCCGCACGGCCTGTACCTGCTGGCGTACGACGCCACGGGCACCCCGGTGGCGAGCGGCGGCTGGCGCACCCAGGACGAGAACGACCACGGCTACGCGGACGGCGACGCGGAGCTCAAGCGCATGTACGTCGTCCCGGAGGCCCGGGGCCTCGGCCTCGCCCGCCGCATCCTGGCGGTCCTGGAGGCGGACGCCCGCGCGGCGGGCCGCCACCGCATGGTCCTCGAAACGGGCGACCAGCAGCCGGAGGCGATAGCCCTGTACCTCTCCTCGGGCTACACCCTGTCCGCGAAGTTCGGCCACTACCGCTTCCACGACTCCAGCCGCTGCATGACGAAGCCCTTGACCGACGCCTGATCCCCCCTCCCGCCCCAACCAGCCCCGCCGACGCCTCTCAGCCCCGCCAGGGGGCACCTCCCAGCGGTAGCTGGGGGAGCTTGAGGCGCGGGGGCCCGGGGCAGCGCCCCCGCACGGCGCCGCACCCGCCCCACCCCTACCGCGGGAGCCAGACGGCCCGGTCCGTCCCCCACCGGGACGGCCCCACCCCCCACTCCCCAAAGGGACTGGCGGCGTGCCGCAGCACCCCGTACCCCGACGGAGTCACCCGCAGCCACGGCTCCGCCGCATACCCCGAATCCCCCGCCTCCGCACCCGCACCCGCCCCCGCCCCCGCTCGGGAGAGCCCCCGCACCAGCCACGACCCCGTCCCGGCGAGGGAGAACCGCAGCCCCCGCCCGCCCCCCTCCGCCAGCGCCCGCAGCACCCCGGCCGCCACCAGGTACCCCGTCCCGTGGTCCAGCGCCTGCGCCGGCAGCACCCCGGGCCTCACGTCGGGCCCGGCACACGCGGCGGCGATCCCGTACCCCGCCTGCACCAGCGAGTCGAACCCCCGCCGCCCCGCCCACGGCTCCGCCGCCCGCCACCCCCACGCGCACAGCTCGGCCACCACCAGCCCCGGCCACCGTTCCAGCAGCTGCCGCGCCCCGAGCCCGTACGGCTCCAGCGCGCCCGGCCGGTAGCCCGTCACCACCACGTCGGCCTCGGCGAGCAGCCCCTCGAAGACGGCCCGGTCCCCCGCCTCCGCCAGGTCCAGCAGCGCCGACCGCTTCCCGAAGCCGGTGTCCGCGTACGCATCGTCCGCCTCCGGCAGCCGCGGCGGGTCGATCCGCAGCACGTCCGCCCCCAGCAGCCCGAGCGTGCGCGTGGCGACGGGCCCGGCGATGACCCGGGTCAGGTCCAGTACCCGTACCCCCGTGGCGGGCCGGCCGGCCGGGGCATCGCCGAGGGTCCGTCCCCGCGCCCCTGTCACGCGTACGGGCTCCACCAGCGGCTGCGGCTCCCCGTACTCCCGTGCCACGGCGACGGCGAGTCCGCCCGCCCCGTACACGAGCTCCTGCACCTCGACGGCGGCGCGCCCCGCGACCGCGCCGCTCACCGCCGCCGGTGTCGCCGAGGGCAGCCGCAACGCCCGTACCAGCGCGGCTTCGTGGTGCGGATAGTTGGCGTGCGTGCGCACCCAGCCGTCCGACGTCCGCCAGAAGCCGGACAACGGCGCGAAGGTCACCGCCGTGCGCCCCTCGACCCGCAGGTGCCGCTCGCTGACGAACGCCGTCGCCACCGCGCCCTCGTCCACCACCAGCGGAGCCACGTCCTCCGCCCCGCCCCCGGCCCGCACCGCGGCCAGCTCGGCCGCGGCCAGCCCGCACACCCCGACGGTCCCGCGCGCCAACTCGGCCACCGGAAGCGGCCCTTCCCCCAGGTCGCCGGCACCGCGGTAGCGCACCCGCCCGACGAGCTCGGGCGCCCCGCCGAGCGCCTCCCAGGCCTGGGCCGTCCCGCTGCTTCGTTCCTCACCGATCGTCATGAACGCATCTTCGCGCGACCGACCCTCCCAACAGAGCCGTGGCAATGAGCAGTTCGCCCCGCCGGAGGTGTCAGGTACGTTGTGCGGCCGGCCTACGGGCCGGACATCCCTGAACCGAAAGGCATCACCGTGAAGTACCGCGTCATCGGCACCGCCGTCGAGACCCGCCGCGAAGTGAGTGTGCTGAGCCTCGGCACGATGACCTTCGGCACCACCGTCGACGAGGCCACGTCGTACGCGATCCTCGACCGTTTCGTGGAGGCGGGCGGCACCTTCATCGACACGTCCAACAACTACGCGTTCTGGGTCAACGGCACCCAGGGCGGCGAGAGCGAGGAACTGGTCGGCCGCTGGCTGCGCAGCCGTGGCGTCGGCGACGGCATCACCGTCGCCACCAAGCTGGGAGCCCGCCCCAACCAGCCGACCAGCGGCTTCAGTCTGGACGTGGAGGGGCTGTCCGCGAAGGTCATCCGGGAGTCCGCGGAGCGCAGCCGGGACCGGCTCGGCATCGAGCGCATCCACCTGCTGTACGCGCACATCATGGACGAGAACACCCCGCTGGAGGAGACGGTCCAGGGGTTCGCAGAGGTCGTCGCGGACGGCACGGCGGGCCTGCTGGGCGCGAGCAACCACTGGGCCTGGCGGGTGGAGCGCGCCCGCGCGCTGGCCGCGGCGGCCGGCGTCCCCGGCTACGAGGTGCTCCAGCACCACCACAGCTACCTGCGCCAGCGCACCGACCTCCCCAGCCTGCGCTCGCCCGACGGCAACCAGGGCCTGGTGGGCGGCGACCTGCTCAGCTACCTGCGGGACAACCCGTCGCTGACGCAGGTCGCGTACTCCCCGCTGATCGCCGGCGCCTACGTCCGCGAGGACAAGCCGCTGGGTCCGGGCTTCGACCACGCGGGTACCGAGCCGCGCCTGCGCGCGGTCCGCGAGGTGGCCGCCGAGACCGGAGCCACCGTCAACCAGGTGGTGCTGTCCTGGCTGATGGGCGGCGACATCCCGATCCTCCCCCTGGTCGGGGCCTCGTCGGTGGACCAGCTGGAGGAGAGCCTGGCCGCGGTGGACCTCGACCTCACCCCGGCCCAGCGCACCCGCCTCGACGCGGCGCACTGACCCACGAACGCCGAGATCCCGTCCGAGCTGACCGGTCGGACATGTGGTCGCGACCGTAGGCCACTGAACGGCGTCCGGTGGTTCATTCGCCTTCAAGGTGCTGGGGCGCCCGACGGCTGTTTACGGACACCTCTGGCCGTACTTCTGGCTGCGGCGCGGGGGCCTCCTACGATCCAAACCAGGGGAACTGGGGAGGATGAGCATGTCAGGAGACGCAAAAGGCACGGGAACAAGGCTGAACGGCGCGGAAGGTGGACCGGCCGGCTCCCTGGTTCCGGGAGGCGGAAGCGTGTTCGGCTCGACGCCGGCGGAGAAGAAGGCAGCCGCGAACACCATCGAGACCGAGCTGGAGCCCAACACCAAGAAGGCCGCCGACGGTGCGAAGGAAAACACGAGCGCGGCGGCAAGGAACCTTGGCGGCTGGGAGACGGCTTACGGCTTGAAGAAGTTAACGGAGACCTGGGACCAGCAGGTCAAGATGCTGATGGGACGCCTGAGCGCCGAAAAGACCTCACTGCGTGGCACCTCGGGCCTGTTCGTGCAGAACGACGTACGCACGGGTGACGAACTGCGCGCGCTGGGAGCGAAATCCAAGCTCGAAGGACTGTAGGGGGATCGGGCGCGTGTTGACATACCAGGAAGTCATGACGACTGACCTCGGCGTCCTGACGACAGCTGCCGAAAAGTGGCAATCCATGGCCGCTGATCTGTCGAAGGTGGAAGAGCGTTACGGGGAGACGGTCCAGAAGATCACCCTGGGTCAGAACTGGCTCGGGTTCAGTGTGGAAGCGGCGCAGACCAAGTTCGCGACGACTCGGCGCGAGTACAAGTCCGCGCAGACCGAGGCGAAGGCAGTGGCCAAGCTCCTGACGGACGCGCACACCGGTTTCGTGGACCTGAAGAAGAAGGTCGAATCGGCGCGGGACGACGCCGTGGCCGCGGGCATGGCGGTCTCGGCAGAGGGACGTGCGACCTTCGACTTCACGCGGGTCCAGGACCCGGCTCAAGCGCGGACGCTGCGGCGCGACCCGGATCTGAAGAGCGTGGAGCAGTCCTGGACCACGCACATCGCCGCGGCGGTGAGGGCGGTGGACGAGTTCGACAAGGCCGTCAAGCAAGCGCTCGAAGCCGTGGTCGTCGACGGAAACGCCCTCGACGGCACCATCGGGGGGTTCAACGCCTCGGCCAGTCCCGTCATCCCGCCGACGGGGTCGGCGCGGAGCGAGCAGAAGTTCACCGACGCCGAGAAGTGGATCTTCGAGGAGATGAAACGGAACGCAAAGTCGGACACGGTCGGGCAGATACGTTCCCTGCTGGACGAACCCGAGTGGTACGAATTCGGGCGCAACTACGGTTCCGACATCAACGCGGCACTGACCATGTGGGGCGTGAAGGTGGCCCCGGGGCAGGACTGGGACCACAAGCCGCAGCTCCAGGAGCGGTACGACCTCCAGACTCTTGACGACTACTACTTCAAGCAGCCCGGAACGAACCGCGAAGTCTTCTACGACATCTACTCCAACGTCCACTACGGATACGTCGGCCGGGCGGCCGGCTTCGACGCGGACACTTTGATCAAGGGTGCCTCCCTTGGAGAAACGCTGCTCACCGGGGACGACGACCAAGGCGATCAGATCACCATGCGCGTCGGCATGGATCTCTACGACAAGTACGGCGACGACCTGACCGAGGAACAGCTCCGGCAAGGGATCAACGACGCGATGGACCGGATGGAACAAGCGCAGCGCAATGGCGAGAACGTTCCGCAGGTCAGGAACCCGAAGTGACGCGGGGACAGTGGGGCTGCGCGGTCGCCCCCGTGGCCGGTCTGGCCACTGGCGTGCTCGGGTCGGTGCTGCTGGCAGCCGCCTGGCGGGCATGCGACGTAGGGGTGAACGGCGCGGCCAACGGGCTCGCGCTGGCCTTCTACGGAGCCCTGCTCGCGATCGCGGCAACCGTGTGGTGGGGGGTGCTCATCGGGTACGTAGGACGATGGAACCTCACGGTCGCGCTCCTGGGCGGCACGGTCGGCACCGCGGTCATGGTGTGGATCTTTGTGGCTCTCCTCCAGGTCCCCGACGGCTACCGCTGCTGACGAGGACCCGGACGCGGTGATGCGCCGAGCTGTGGGCCCCAGCGGGGACCGGCCATGCCGATGTCGTGGCCCTGCGGATGCGTGGTTGCGCAACGAGGTGATCGACGCGTTCGCGGCTCTCTCGCGTCGGCGGCATCGAAGGGGCGTCCGTACGGACGTACCGGAGGTGGTTGTCGCGCTGCCGGACAGCCACCCGCGGCCCGGCCCGCGTTCGGACGTCACCTCGGACAAGCGCCACAAACGCCGAGATCCCGCCCGGTCTTTCGACCGGACGGGATCTCGTGACGTTCACGAGAGCTACTCGCGAACTGTCGTCTGTGGACCTGTGGGGATTTGAACCCCAGACCCCCTCGATGCGAACGAGGTGCGCTACCAGACTGCGCCACAGGCCCTTGCGACGTGTGAAACATTAGCATCCCCGCGCGGGTGCTCCAAAACCGATATCCCGGAGCGTCCGCGCAGGTCACCGATCACTCGTTCGCGGCGCGCGGGCGGTCTTCGCCCTCGTACTGGTCGAACAGCGGGGTGCGGCCCTTGCCCTGCCCGCGCGGGCGCGGGGTGGTCTGGGGCTTCGGCTCCGGCTTGGGGGGTCCGGGCTGGGCGCGCAGGCGGGGCTCCGTCGGCTCGGCCGTGCTGGAGCGGGTCGCGCTCCAGGCGTCCGGGGCCGCCGGGCCCGTGGCGCGGGGGGCCACCGGGGCGGTCACGTACGTCGGCAGCGGGACCGGGACCGGCTCCCAGCTGTCACCGCGGGCGGGGCCGCGTTCGCGCTCGCGCTGCTGGTCCACCCACTCGGCGTGGTCGGTCTGTTCGACCAGTGCGCGCCGTCCGGCCTCCTGCGGGGAAACCGGTGGCGCAGGGTCCGGTTCGGTGCCCGCCGCGGCCTCGGGCTCACGGCGGCTCGGGCGGTTCTCCCGCAGCTGCCGCGCGGCCGCCTCGGCGCGCCGCCGGTCCATGGTGAACTCGTAGCGCCGTCGCTCCTGGACCCGCAGGTGCACGATGTACGTGCTCAGCAGCAGGGCGGGAACGGCGGGAGCCCACAGGTAGCGCAGGCCGCCCACCGCGGCGACGACGGCGCCGAGGGTGAAGACCAGGAAGAGGAGTGCGGTGGTGCGCCGGCGGCGCGCGAGGACCTGGAGCCGCTGTTCGCGCCGGGCCCGCTCCGCCCGCTGCTCCCGTTCGGCGGTGGCCGGTCTCGGCTCCGCCCTGGTCGGGGGCACGGCAAAGGCCCGGGCGTCGGCGTCGACGGAATCAACCGTTTCCGTCGCGGCGTCCGGGTCCGCGTGGGGCTCCGCCTGGTCGTCACCACGCTCACGCAGCCCCTTGGCGTAACGGCGCTCCATTCCCGCCCGGCCGGAAAGCAGCCGAATGGCAGTGGAGAAGCGTTCCGTCGGACGGGCTTCGTTCAGCTCGTCCTGCCTCCGGAGCCACATGGGCACCAAGTAGGCGGCCCAGGCCCCGACAATGACTGCGTAGATGAGGCCGCTGCTGCTCACACCTCACACCGTAGAGGGGCGCGGCCGAGGGGATCGGCCAATTGGGCCGGTGTGTCGCGCGATCTCGCTGATATCACGGACTTTTTTTGTGATTCTTCGGATCAGGTTATGGGCGAATCGGTTACCCGAGGCCATTAATTCGAACAGATATTCGTTTATCGGCGGTCCGGGCGGTCCCCGCTATTTCGGCGGGGACTGCGAGTGGCGCGCACGGTGCCAGCGGCGCAGCAGCCCCTCCGGGACCTCCTCGACCGTCACCGCGTAGACGAGGTGGTCGCGCCAAGCGCCGTCGATGTGCAGATAGCGCGGCCGCAGCCCCTCCTCGCGCAGGCCCAGCTTCTCCACGACCCGCCGGCTCGGAATGTTCTCGGGGCGGATGCACACCTCGATCCGGTGCAGGCCGACCTTCCCGAAGCAGTGGTCCACCGCCAGCGCGACCGCCGTCGGCATCACACCGCGGCCCGCCACCTCGCGGTCCACCCAGTAGCCGATGTGGCCCGCGCACATCGAGCCCCAGGTGATCCCGGCGACCGTCAGCTGGCCCACCAGCCGGCCCTGGTACTCGATGACGAAGGGCAGCATCCGGCCGGCGTTCGCCTCCGCCCGCAGGTGGCGGACCATCTGGCGGTAGGTGGGCCGCTGGACCACCGGCCCCCACGGCGCGGGCGGCGGAATCGTGGCCTCCCACGGCCGGAGCCAGTCGCGGTTGCGCCGGTTGACCTCGCGCCAGGCCTTCTGGTCCCGCAGCTTTATCGGCCGGAGCGTGACGTCGCCGTCCGACAGGACCACCGGCCAGGTCGGGCCGTTCAGCTCGTGCTCCCGGAGGGTGCCGCCGGTCTGGGGTGGTCGCCGCCCCGCATCTGGTCCACCGCGTGCGGCAGGACGCGGGCCAGGACGGCGAGGCCGTCGCGCACCCCGCCCGTCGAGCCGGGGAGGTTGACGATGAGGGTGCGTCCGGCCACGCCCGCCAGGCCCCGGGACAGGGCCGCGGTCGGCACCTTCGCCAGGCCTTCGGCGCGGATGGCCTGCGGGATGCCGGGGATCTCGTAGTCCAGCACCCGCGCGGTGGCGTCCGGGGTGCGGTCGGTCGGCGAGATCCCGGTCCCGCCGGTGGTCAGGATGACGTCGTAGGCGGCGGCCACGCCCTCGCGCAGCGCCTGCTCGACGGGATCGCCGTCCGGGACGACCCGCGGGCCGTCCACGGTGAAGCCGAGCTCCTGCAGCGCCTCGGCCAGCAGCGGGCCGCCCTTGTCGGCGTACACGCCCTGCGAGGCCCGGTTCGAGGCCGTGACGACCAGGGCCCGGCCCAGCGGCTGCGCGGAGCCCACGGCCTCGGCGGCGGCGCCATGGCTGTGGCCGTGGCTGTGGCCGTGGCTGTGGCTGTGGACCTCGCCGCCGCGCGGGGCGTTCACGAGCGCGCCCAGTCGCCGGACTTGCCGCCGGTCTTCTCCTCCACCCGGACGTCCGTGATGACCGCGCCCTTGTCGACCGCCTTCACCATGTCGATCACGGTGAGGCCGGCGACCGCGACCGCGGTCAGCGCCTCCATCTCGACGCCCGTGCGGTCGGTCGTCTTCACGGTGGCGAGGATCTCGACCGCGTCGTCGGCGACCCGCAGGTCCACCTTCACGCCCGAGACGGCCAGCGGGTGGCACAGCGGGATCAGGTCGGGGGTCTTCTTCGCCCCCATGATCCCGGCGATGCGCGCGGTCGCGAGGGCGTCGCCCTTGGGGACGCCCTCGCCGCGCAGCAGCTCGATCACCCGCGGGGCGACGAGTACCCGTCCGCTGGCCCGTGCCGTCCGGGTGGTGACGTCCTTCCCGGACACGTCGACCATCCGGGCCGCGCCGGCCTCGTCGATGTGGGTGAGCCTGCTTTCGGTACTCATTGCTGCGCCGCTCCGCTCTGGGCTCCCGGGGAGCCTGTGTGGTGCGACACACGCTACCCGCACCGGCCCGACTTCAGCCGAGCAGGATCACTTCCAGCTCCGTCCCCGGCTCCACCGAGGTGACGTCCTCCGGTACGACCATGAGGGAGTCGGCGTGCGCCAGCGCGGCGATCAGGTGGGAGCCCGATCCGCCGACCGGGCTGACCGTGCCGCTCTCGGCGTCGTACTTGCCGCGCAGGAACTGGCGGCGGCCGGCCGGGGAGCCGAGTGCCTTGTCGGCGCTCAGCACCGCGCGCACGCTCGGCCGCCGGACCTCGGACTCCGGCAGCCCCATGAGGGTGCGGATCGCGGGGCGCACGAACAGCTCGAAGGAGACGTACGAGGACACCGGGTTGCCGGGCAGCGCCAGCAGCGGGGTGTGGTCCGGGCCGATCGTGCCGAAGCCCTGCGGCTTGCCGGGCTGCATGGCGAGCTTGCGGAAGTCCATCCGGCCGCCGTCGACGTCCTCGCCCGCGCCCTCGTCGGACTGCCCGACCGAGGACAGCGCCTCCTTGACGACGTCGTACGCGCCGACGCTGACCCCGCCCGTGGTGACCAGCAGGTCGGCCCGGATCAGCTGGTCCTCGATGGTGGAGCGCAAGGTGTCGGCGTCGTCCGCGACGGCGCCGACCCGGTAGGCGATGGCGCCGGCGTCCCGCGCGGCCGCGGCCAGCGCGAAGCTGTTGGAGTCGTAGATGGTGCCCGCCGTGAGCGCCTCGCCGGGCTGGACCAGCTCGCTGCCGGTGGACAGGACCACCACGCGGGGGCGCGGCCGCACCCGTACGGTGCCGCGCCCGATGGCGGCCAGCAGGGCGATCTGCGGCGGCCCGAGGACGGTGCCGGCCGCGAGGGCCAGGTCACCGGCCTGTACGTCGCTGCCGCGGGCGCGGACGTGCGCCCGTGCCTCGGCGGCGCGGTGCACCCGTACCTCGCCGCCCGCGTGTTCGGGGGCGGCGCTGGCCGGGGTCATCCCGGCGGCCGCGCCGCCGCCCGTGCCGCCGTCGGTCCACTCGACCGGTACGACGGCTTCCGCGCCGGGCGGCAGCGGGGCGCCGGTCATGATCCGGGCAGCCTCGCCGGGGCCCACGGTGGGCAGCTCACCGCTGCCCGCCGCGACGTCCCCGACGACGGTCAGCACCGCGGGGAACTCCTCGCTCGCACCCTGGACGTCGGCCGTTCGGACGGCGTAGCCGTCCATGGAGCTGTTGTCGAAGGGCGGGAGGGCGACGGGCACGGTCACGTCCTCGACCAGGACACAGCCCTGGGCGTCCAGCAGTTGGAGCTCGATGGGCTCCAGCGGCCGGACGGCCGAGAGGACGTCCGCGAGGTGCTCGTCCACGGACCACAGACGGTGGCCGGTGTCCTGCGGTGCGGAACTGCTCAAGGTGCTACATCTCCTCCGTGACGTAACGGTGAAGCCAGGTGCGGAACTCGGGGCCCAGGTCCTCGCGCTCGCACGCGAGGCGGACGATGGCCCGCAGGTAGTCGCCGCGGTCCCCGGTGTCGTAGCGACGGCCCCGGAAGATCACGCCGTGCACCGGACCGCCGACGGTCTCGTCGGCGGCCAGCTTCTGCAGGGCGTCGGTGAGCTGGATCTCCCCACCGCGGCCCGGCTCGGTCTCCCGCAGTATGTCGAAGATCGCGGGGTTGAGGACGTAGCGGCCGATGACCGCGTAATTGCTGGGGGCGTCCTCGGGGTCCGGCTTCTCGACGAGGCCGGTGATGCGGACGACGTCGTCCTCGTCCGTGGCCTCGACGGCGGCGCAGCCGTAGAGGTGGACGTTGGCCGGGTCGACCTCCATGAGCGCGATGACGGTGCCGCCGGTGCGGGCGTAGATGTCGGCCATCTGGCGCAGCAGCGGGTCGCGCGGGTCGATGAGGTCGTCGCCGAGCAGGACGGCGAAGGGCTCGCGGCCGACGTGCGGCTCGGCGCACAGCACGGCGTGGCCCAGGCCCCGCGGGTCACCCTGGCGGACGTAGTGCATGGTGGCGAGGTCGCTGGACTCCTGGACCTTCTTCAGGCGGTCGTCGTCGCCCTTGGCGATGAGGGCCGACTCCAGCTCGTAGTTCCGGTCGAAGTGGTCTTCCAGGGCACGCTTGTTACGCCCAGTGATCATGAGAACGTCATCGAGCCCGGCCCCGACGGCCTCCTCGACCACGTACTGGATGGCCGGCTTGTCCACAACCGGGAGCATTTCCTTCGGGGTCGCCTTGGTCGCCGGAAGGAAGCGGGTGCCGAGGCCAGCGGCCGGAATCACGGCCTTCTTGATCACGGGGTGCAACATAGTCATGCCCCGAACGATAGTGGGCTTCCGTCGAACACCGGACGAGATCGCATCAGGTAGATACAGGTATGCCCCGATTCGGAAGGATATTTGATTTCCTCGTGGCAGAGAACCAGCCCACCGCCGCCGCCAAGGCCGAACTGCGCCGAGAACTGCTTGCCGCGCGCCGCGCCTTGTCCCCCGAAAACCGCCGCACGGCGGCCACCGCACTCGCCGTCAGGTCCTTCGAACTGCCCGAACTGGCCGGTGCGCGCACGGTGGCGGCCTACGTCTCCGTCGGCACCGAACCCGGCACCCGGGAGCTCCTCGACGCCCTGCGCACGGCCGGCAAGCGGGTGCTGCTCCCCCTGCTGCTGCCCGACGACGACCTCGACTGGGCGGCGTACGAAGGCCCGGCCACACTCGCCGAAGCCGCCCACCCGGGCAAGATGCGGCTGCTGGAGCCGACCGGCCCCGCGCTCGGACCGGACGCGGTCACCGGGGCCGACGCCGTGCTGCTGCCCGGGCTCGCGGTGGACGGCCGCGGCATGCGCCTCGGCCGCGGCGGGGGCTCGTACGACCGGGTGCTGGAGCGGCTGGAGCGCGCCGGGGCGCATCCCGCACTCGTCGTGCTCCTCTACGACGACGAGGTGGTCGCGCGGGTCCCGGAGGAACCGCACGACCACCCCGTCCAGGCGGTGGCCACCCCGTCAGGGGTGCGCCGCTTCAGTGCATGACGACCTGGTCCGCGCCCTGACCCTTACGAGCCCTCGGGCTTGAGGGTCAGGGTGTCGACCGTGGCCTTCTCGACGGCGTCCTTGCCGAAGGGCCACTCCAGCAGCTCGCCCTTGGCCCACATCGTCGTCTGGTCCGTGTAGTGCGCGTTGTACGCGTGCCCCGAGGCACCCGTCAGGTTGATCCAGCGCGACTTGTCGAGGTCGTTCAGGTTCACGACCATCCGCATCGAGGGCACCCACGTGACCCCGTACCCGCTGGAGGCGTTCCAGCCGGTGGCGTTGACCGTGGCCTCGCCGCCGCCCACGTTCCACGGGCCGCGGTTGAGGAGCCACTGCATGAAGCCGGGGCCCTCGGTGCCGATCGTCTGGTTCTTCAGCGTCAGCTGGTGCAGCCGGCCCCAGCTCCAGGTGGACTGGTCCTTGCCGAGCTTGGCGGTCAGCTCCCAGCGGGCGTCCCTCATGGCCCGGGCGAAGAGCTCGTCGCGGGTGGTGGCCGCCGGCTGGGTCACGGTCTGCGGCGAGGTCCACCACGGCGACTTCTCGTCCTTGACCAGGCGGCGGACCACCTCGAACCAGCGGTCGCCGCCGTCGGGCTGCGCCGAGTCGGAGTCGCGGGTGCCGCATTCGCGGACCGTCTTGGCGAGGTCGTCGGCCGGGCCGGTGCCGTTGCCGAGGACGTTCATGCAGCTGCCCTCGATCCGCAGCTCCTTGGGCATCTTGTCGCCGAAGGAGAGTTTGAGGATGTTGCGCCAGACCGCGTTGAAGTAGGCCGCGGCCGCCGAGTCGGGCTCCTGCGTGTAGTTCCAGCCGTCCAGCAGCTTCTGCGCGGCGCGCACGCCCGGGTCCGAGACCTCTATCTTCGCCAGCATCGGGGTCAGCAGCGCGGCGATCTCGCTGCTGTTGTCCATCTGCATGGTGCGCATGTCGTCGGTCGAGATCCGGCCGCCGTCCTTGATCTTCGCCTCGATGAGGTCGTTGATCCGCTGGCTGCGGGCGCCGTAGCCCCAGTCGGTGGTCAGCAGGTACGGGTACTTGCCCGCGCCGGTCCCGCTCTCCACGACGGCCTGGTTGGCGGTGACGATGTAGCCGCGGGACGGGTTGAGGTCCCAGGGCATCTCGTTCTGCTGGATGTAGCCGGCGTTGCTGTCCTTGCCGCCCTTCCAGGCGTACTTGGAGTCCCAGCCCGGGGCGGGCATCCGGCCGTCGTGCTGGCCGCGCACCGGGATGCGGCCCGGGGCCTGGTAGCCGATGCTGCCGTTGGCGCCCTTGTTGTCGGCGTAGATCAGGTTCTGGGACGGGACCTCGAAGTCGGCGGCCGCCTTGCGGAAGTCGTCGAAGGTCTTGGCCTTGTCGAGCTTGAAGACCGCGTCCATGGACTTGCCCGGGTCCAGCGCCGTCCAGCGCAGGGCGACGGCGTAGCCGTCACCGCGGTCGGGGGCGGAGCTGGCGACGGGGGCGCGGGTGCCGACGGTGCCGAGCTCCACGCTGCGGTCGGAGACGAGCGGGCCGTTGTTGGTGGTGCGGACGGTGATCTTCTTGCTGTCGCCGCCCGCGACCTTGATGACCTCTTCACGGGTGGTGAAGGGGAGCACCTTGCCGTCGTAGACGTAGCCCTCGGGCTTGACCTGCTCCAGGTAGAGGTCGGTGACGTCGGCACCGAGGTTGGTCATGCCCCAGGCGATGTCGGCGTTGTGGCCGATGACCACGCCGGGCATGCCCGAGAAGGTGTAGCCGGCCACGTCGTACTGGCACTGGGGCGAGACCGCGCGGCAGTGCAGGCCCATCTGGTACCAGACCGAGGGCAGCTGCGGGGACAGGTGCGGGTCGTTCGCGAGCAGCGGCTTGCCGGTGGTCGTGTACTTGCCGGAGACGACCCAGGAGTTCGAGCCGATGCCGCTGCCGTTGGGGCCGAGGATCGCGGGGATCTTGTCCAGGGTGCCGGCGAGCGAGGTCAGCTGGGTGCGCAGGCCCACGGTCGCGCCCTGGGCGGCGGTGTTGCCGGCCAGGCCGTTGGCCGGGCCGTCGACCGGGCCCGTGACGGCCGAGGTCTGGGTTCCGGCGGCGTTACCGCTGCCCGAGCCGGTCCCGGTGCCGGTGCCCGTCCCGGTGCCGGTCCCGGTGCCCGAGCCGCTGCCCGCGGCGGCGCCCTGCGGGGTGTACTTCCCGCCGTCGACCTTGCCGCCCTCGACGATCGGCTTGTTCCGGTCGAAGGGGTACGGCGGGTAGAGCTCGTCGATCTGCGCCTGCGAGAGCTTGGTCGCCATCAGCGCGCGGTCGATCTCGTCCTGCATGTTGCCGCGCAGGTCCCACGCCATCGCCTTGAGCCAGGCCACCGAGTCCACCGGCGTCCACTGCTCGGGCTTGTAGTCGTCGCTGAGCTTGAGCGCCGCGTGCTCGACGGAGAGGTCCTTGCCGGACTTCCCCTTCAGGTACGCGTTGACCCCGTCGGCGTAGGCCTGGAGATACTTCTTGGTCTCGGCCGACAGCTTGGTGTCGTACTCGGCCTGCGCGACCTGGCGCCAGCCCAGCGTGCGCAGGAAGGCGTCGGTCTCGACCTGGCCGGAGCCGAACATCTCGGAGAGCCGGCCGGACGTCATGTGACGTCGTACGTCCATCTCCCAGAACCGGTCCTGCGCGTGCACGAAGCCCTGCGCACGGAAGAGGTCGTCGTCGTTGTCCGCGTAGAGCTGCGGAATGCCGTGGGCGTCGCGCTTGACGTCGACGGTCCCGGTCAGGCCCGGCACCTTGAGGGAGCCGGTCGTCTGGGGGAAGGAGGCGCGCACGCTGTCCACGCTCCAGTACGCCCCGTAGCCGAGGCCCGCGAAGAGCGCCAGGACCAGGACGAGCACGATCAGACGGGCGCGTCGTCCCTTCTTCTTGACGGGAGGAGCGGTTTCGTTGGCGGGCATCGCTGTCCTTAGAGGGGCAGGGTGGTCCTGGGAGTACTGGGAG
The DNA here is from genome assembly GCF_042894785.1 of Streptomyces sp. NPDC001502. NCBI lineage: Bacteria > Bacillati > Actinomycetota > Actinomycetes > Kitasatosporales > Streptomycetaceae > Streptomyces > Streptomyces sp. NPDC001502. The sequence goes on along the minus strand of NZ_JBIAVW010000023.1, from coordinate 78,031 downwards.
CAACCATAGGCGCACGACCGCCTTCGTTGATCCGCCAGGGGTCGAGGTGCTGAGGACAGGGGGGAACAGGCGTTTCACAATGTGGTTATCGCGTAAAGGGCGCGTCAAAGATTAGGTAAGGTAACGAACTACTTGCCGAACTTGTCGCCGGGAGGATCGATCCGCCGGGCGCATTGAGGAGGGCCGCCCGCTGACTGTCCACACGCTCAATGAGCTTCTGCTGGTCTGCTCGCTCGTGCTGCTCGTCGCCGTGGCGGCGGTACGCATCTCTTCACGCAGCGGCCTCCCCAGCCTGCTCATCTACCTCGGCATAGGCATCGCGATAGGACAGGACGGCATCGGCAACGTCGTATTCGACAATGCCGAGCTGACCCAGGTCATCGGTTATGCCGCGCTCGTCGTGATCCTCGCCGAGGGTGGTCTGGGCACCAAGTGGAAAGAGATCAAGCCGGCCCTGCCGGCCGCGGTCATGCTGTCACTCGTGGGCGTTGCGGTCAGCGTGGGCGTGACGGCGGCGGGAGCGCATTATCTGGTCGGACTGGAATGGCGCCAGGCCCTGCTGATCGGCGCGGTCGTCTCCTCGACCGACGCGGCGGCCGTCTTCTCGGTGCTGCGCAAGGTGCCGCTGCCCGCCCGGATCACCGGTGTGCTGGAAGCCGAGTCCGGTTTCAACGACGCACCCGTCGTCATCCTGGTGGTGGCCTTCTCGACCGTCGGCCCGGTGGACGAGTGGTACGTCCTGATCGGGAAGATCGCCCTGGAGCTGGCCATCGGCGCCGCGATCGGCCTGACGGTGGGCTTCCTGGGCGCGTACGGGCTGCGGCACGTGGCACTGCCCGCCTCCGGCCTCTACCCGATCGCCGTGATGGCCATCGCCATCGTGGCGTACGCGGCCGGCGCCATCGCGCACGGCTCCGGCTTCCTCGCGGTGTACCTGGCGGCGATGGTGCTCGGGAACGCGAAGCTTCCGCACTGGCCCGCCACCCGGGGCTTCGCCGACGGGCTCGGCTGGATCGCCCAGATCGGCATGTTCGTGCTGCTGGGCCTGCTGGTCACCCCGCACGAGCTGGTCCGCGACTTCTGGCCCGCCGTGGTCATCGGGCTGGTACTGACGATGGTGGCGCGCCCCCTGGAGGTCTTCATCAGCCTGCTGCCCTTCCGGATCACCTGGCAGGAGCAGGTGCTGATGTCGTGGGCGGGCCTGCGCGGGGCCGTGCCCATCATCCTGGCGACCATCCCGATGGTGTCCGGGATCGAGGGCAGCGACCGGGTCTTCAACATCGTCTTCGTGCTGGTCGTGGTCTACACCCTGGTGCAGGGCCCGACCCTGCCCTGGCTCGCGCGCAAGCTGAACCTCGGGAGCGGGGACGAGGGCGCCTTCGACCTCGGGATCGAGTCGGCGCCGCTGGAGAAGCTGCGCGGACACCTGCTCTCCTTCTCCATCCCGCCGGCCTCGCGGATGCACGGCGTGGAGGTGAGCGAGCTGCGGCTGCCGCCGGGGGCCTCGGTCACGCTGGTGGTCAGGGACGCGAAGAGTTTCGTGCCGGCGCCGTCGACCGTGCTGCGGCGAGGGGACGAGCTGCTGGTGGTGGCCACGGATCCGGTGCGGGACGCGGCGGAGGCACGGCTGCGGGCGGTGGCCCGGGGCGGCAAGCTCGCGGGGTGGCTGGGCACGGGCGGACCCGTCTCGCGCTAGTGCGCCGCCGGAGCGCCGCCGGAGCGTCGTCGGCGCACCGCCAGAGCGCCGTTTGAGCGTCGTTCTAATTCGCCAATTTAGCTGAGATATGCCCGCTTTTGCCTAATTTTCCGGGCTCTTTACATGCGAAGCAGCCGTTAATCCCAGGTGAAGACACCCCTTGTCGCCGAATTCACAGGGCGTGGTAGTGGCTTTCCCTGTACGATGAAGGCACACCAGATCGAACCAACTCTGCCTGACGCAGAGCTGGCGCGACCGCAAAGCGGCCGTGGCACCACCCCGACGTGGGCGCCCAGGTATCACTCGGTTCTGCGCAAGAGGACAGCTCTCGGGGCTCCCACATGTACGGGTGCGGTCGCTCACAAGGCGAAGCACCGTCCGCAGACGGGGACGCTCTACCAGGCAGCGGAAAGGCAAGGCCGTGACATCCGCGGTCACGACCGACACGTCCGCCCGCCCCGGCTACGGGCAGCTCCTGCGCACTCCCGGCGCCCTCGGCTTCGTACTCCCCGGCTTCGCAGCACGGCTCCCCTTCGGCATGCTGACGATCAGCATCCTGCTGCTGGTCCAGCACACCACCGGTTCCTACGGCAGCGCCGGCATCGTCGCCGCCGTCACCGGTATCTCCATGGCACTGTCCGCCCCGCTGATGGGCATCTTCACCGACCGCTTCGGCCAGACGGCCGTCCTGCTGCCCGTGGTCCTCGCGCACTCCGCCGCCGTCACCGGCCTGGCCGCGCTCGCGCTGCTGGACGCGCCGGTCTGGGCGCTGGCGCTGGCCGCCGTACCCACCGGTGCCTCGGTGCCGCAGGTCGGACCGATGGTCCGGGCGCGCTGGGCCGCCAAGCTGGAGGGCTCGCCGCTGCTGCCGACGGCCGCCGCCTTCGAGTCCGTCACCGACGAGTTCACCTTCGTCGTCGGCCCGGTCCTGGCGACCGCGCTGTGCACCGGCGTCCACCCGGCGGCCGGCCTCGTCACCGAGGCCACGCTGACCCTGCTCGGCGGCCTGCTCTTCGCGGCCCAGCGGGCCAGCCAGCCCAAGACGCACGCCCCGTCGCTCACCGGTGAGAAGCGCGCCTTCGCGCTGTCCTTCCCGGGCCTGCGCGTCCTGATCTTCGCCTTCCTCGGGATCGGCGCCGTCTTCGGCGGCATGCAGGTCTCGCTCGCCGCCTTCTCCGACGAGATCGGCAACCCCGGCGCCAACGGCCTGCTCTACGGAGTCTTCGCCGCGGGCAACATGATCTCCGGTATCGCCATGGGCGCCATCGCCTGGAAGATCGGCCCGCGCCGCCGGCTGATCCTGGGCTACATCGGCCTCACCGCCGCCGCGTCCGTCCTGTGGGCGGCGAACTCGATGATCCTGCTGGGCGCGCTCGGCCTGGTCGTCGGCCTGTGCATCGCCCCGGCGCTGATCACCGGCTACACGATGGTCGAGCAGCTGGTCCCCGCGAACGCGCGGACCGAGGCCTTCACCTGGCTGACCGGCTCGATCGCCTTCGGTCAGGCCATCGCCGTCATCCTGGCCGGCCGTCTGACGGACGCGCACGGATCCTCGTTCGGCTTCCTGGTGCCCATGGGTGCCACCGCGCTCGCGCTGACCACCCTGCTGGCGCTGCGCGCGAAGCTGGCCCCGAAGGCCCCGAGCCGGATCGTGAACGCGTCCGCGCAGGAGGCCGCCGCTCCGGCGAAGACGCAGGCGAACACCCAGGTGGCCACCCGCACCACCCCCTCGCCGGCCTCCCGTAACCGGGTGAACGAGCGTGGGATGGGTCACCGCGTGCCGGTGACGGTGGACTGATCCGCCGGAATACGTCACCATGGAGCGTCGTTAGCACTCATTGAGTCAGAGTGCCAGGAGGAAATTCGTGCCGACCTACCAGTACCAGTGCACCGAGTGCGGTGAGGGCCTTGAGGCCGTGCAGAAGTTCACCGATGACGCACTGACCGTGTGCCCGAGCTGTGACGGACGCCTGAAGAAGGTGTTCTCCGCGGTCGGCATCGTCTTCAAGGGCTCCGGTTTCTACCGGAACGACAGCCGTGGCGCGTCGTCGAGCAGCACCCCTGCCTCGAAGCCGTCGTCCAGCTCCTCGTCGTCCTCGACGTCGACCGCTGCCGCCGCTCCTGCCGCCTCGTCCTCCTCGACGTCGTCGAGCTCGTCGAGCAGCAGCTCCACGTCGGCCGCCTGATCGCTTCTCCCCGAGGCCCCGCCGCCCCTACCGGCAGCGGGGCCTTCGGCATGCCCACGGCAGGGCCTTAGGGTGGACCGCATGGTGAACGCAGAGATCGGTGTCATCGGCGGCTCGGGCTTCTACTCCTTCCTGGAGGACGTCTCCGAGATCCAGGTGGAGACCCCGTACGGACCCCCGAGCGACTCCCTGTACGTGGGTGAGCTGGCCGGGCGCCAGGTGGCCTTTCTGCCCCGGCACGGACGCAGCCACACCGTCCCCCCGCACAAGATCAACTACCGGGCCAACCTGTGGGCCCTGCGCTCGGTCGGCGTCCGCCAGGTGCTGGGCCCGTGCGCGGTCGGCGGTCTGCGGGCCGAGTACGGGCCGGGCACGCTGCTCGTTCCCGACCAGCTGGTCGACCGTACGAAGGCCCGCATCCAGACCTTCTTCGACGGTGAGCCGCTGCCCGGGGGTCCCTCCCAGGCCGGAGGCTCTGGGGGAGGTTCCGTCCCGAACGTCGTGCACACCACCTTCGCCGACCCGTACTGCCCGGTGGGCCGGTCCGTGGCGATGGCGGCGGCCCGCGGGCGGGACTGGGAGCCGGTGGACGGCGGCACCATGGTCGTCATCGAGGGACCGCGCTTCTCGACGCGCGCCGAGTCACGGTGGCACGCGGCGGCGGGCTGGTCGGTGGTCGGCATGACCGGCCACCCGGAGGCGGTCCTCGCCCGTGAGCTGGGGCTCTGCTACACCTCGATGGCCCTGGTCACGGACCTGGACGCGGGCGCGGAGACCGGTGAGGGCGTCTCCCACACCGAGGTCCTGAAGGTGTTCGGCGAGAACGTCGGGCGGCTGCGCGAGGTCCTCTTCGACGCGGTGGCGGCCCTGCCGGCCACGGAGACCCGGGCCTGCCTGTGCACGCACGCGCACGACGGGTGGGACCTGGGCATCGAGCTCCCGTAACCCCCTCCGGGCTGCCCGGGGGAACGCCCTGGGGCCACCCTGTGGACGCCCCGGCCGGGTTGTCAGTGGCGGCCCCTAGCCTGCGCGCATGGGAAGTTCGGGTGGGATGGCCGTGGCGCGCGCCACGGTGACGGAGCTGCGTGAGTTCGCGGCGGAGGCCGGGGTCGAGGGCGTCGACGCCGACGCGGACCTGGGTGGCGGCTGGTCGGTCGTGTACTGCGCCGACCAGCCGGACGGCGCCGCGGCGGCGCTGGCGCGGCGGACCGGGGCGCCGGTGCTCACGGTGGCCTTCCTCGACAGCGATGTCGGGTTCGTCGAGGGCGCCACCTTCGCCGGGGGCCGCTGGAAGGCGCTGCTCAACCGGGACACGGCCGAGGACTACGAGATACCCGTCGACCGGTTCCCCGTCGAAGCGGCCCTGGCGGGCGCCCTCGACTGGGCGGCCGCGGGCGGGCTGACCGCCGACCCGGAGGGTGTGCGGGCCGTCCTCACCGGCTCCGAGGCCTTCGCCGAGGACCTCGCGGAACGGCTCCTCGGCGCGCTCGGGATCGCGCCCGCGGCGCCCGGTGAGGAAAGCGTCTAGAAAAGGGGCCGGCGGCTGTCACATCCGGCGCGGCTGTCCGGTCCTCCCTGGTGAAGGCGGAAACGAAGACCGCCCCAGCCAGGGAGATGACTGACATGCCGCGTATCTCGCTCACCCCGCCCCGCACCCTGCTCATGCGGATCGGGGCCTGGTACTCGCGCCGTACCTACGGCAAGGTGCTCGACCCCGGGCAGGCCTACGGGCACAACTCGCGCGTGCTCTTCTCCTACGTCCGGCTGGAGCGGAGCGTGGCGAAGTGGAATGCGCTCGACGCCGGGCTGAAGCATCTCGCCGTGATGGCGGCGGCGGCCCGTATCAACTGCTCGTGGTGCATGGACTTCGGCTACTGGGAGGGCCACGAGCTGGGCCTGCCGGCCGAGAAGATCGAGCGGGTGCCTCAGTGGCGGGAGGCCCGTGAGGTGTTCACCGAGCTGGAACTGCTGGTCATGGAGTACGCCGAGGCCATGACGGAGACCGAGCCGACGGTCACGGACGAGCTCGCGCGCGAACTGATCGCGCGGCTCGGCGAGGAGGCCTTCGTCGAGCTCACCGCGATGGTCGCGCTGGAGAACCTGCGCTCGCGCGTCAACAGCGCCTTCGGCCTGACCAGTCAGGGGTTCGCGGAGGCCTGCCAGGTCCCGGCCCGGCGGTGACCTCGACAATGGCGGCGTGAACACCGACCTCCCTCTCTCCGGCCTCCCTCTCTCCGGCCTCCCTCTCGCCGACCGCAGGGTCATCGTCGCCCTCGACTTCGACGACCGCCGGGCCGCCGAGGCGCTCGTCGAGCGCCTCGGCGACGCGTGCGGCTTCTACAAGATCGGCCTGGAGCTGCTGACCGCGGCGGGCCCCGGACTCGCGCGGGACCTCGTCGGGCGGGGGCACGAGGTCTTCCTCGACCTGAAGCTCTTCGAGATCCCGAACTCCGTCGCCGGGGCGGTCCGGGCCGCCGGCGCGCTCGGCGCGTCCATGGTGACCGTGCACGCCATGGGCGGTACGGGGATCCTGTCCGCGGCGGTGGAGGCGGCGCGGGAGTTCCCGCGGCTGCGGGTACTGGCGCTGACCGTGGTCACCAGCATGACCGGGAGCGACCTCGCGGACATCGGCGTGGCCGCCGGCACCGAGGAGCAGGTGCTGCGGCTGGCCCGGCTGGCCGCGGGCGCGGGCTGCGACGGGGTCATCGCCTCGCCGCGGGAGGCCGGGGTGCTGCGGGAACTCCTGGGGCCGGACCGGCTGATCGTCACGCCGGGGGTGGTCCTGGAGCCGGAGGGCGCGGCGGGCGGGCACGCCCGGCCGGGGACACCGCGGGCCGCCTTCGCGGCCGGGGCCTCGCACGTCGTGGTGGGCCGGTCGGTCGGCCGGGCGGCGGACCCGGTGGCCGCGCTGCGGCGGGTGCGTGCCTGCGCCGACTGACTCGTGAGGGTGACGGGGTTGTCCACAAGCTGGGGATCGTCCACAGGCTCCGACGGGATTTCCGGGGAGGCGGGATCGTGAGATGTGTCCGGGCGCCGGGTCCGGACACAGCGACTCACTCGGTCTGGTGGTGTTCGTCATGTCCCGTACGTCCGCGTCCTCTTCGGCCCGCTCCGCCTCATCCGCTTCCTCCGCCTCATCCGCTCCCTCCGTCTCCTGCGCTTCCTCCGCTTCCCTTGCCGCCCGCGCTCCCGCCGCGTGCGCGACGTCCTCCGCGTGTCCCCCCGCGCGCCCGGTCCCGCCGTTCCCGCCGCTTCGCGTGGGGCGCGGCGGGGACCGGCTGCGCCGGGCCGTGCGACGGCGGCGCCGGGCCGCCTCGGCCGCGCTGGCCGTGGTGGCGGCGGCCGTGGCGGTGGGCGGGGCGGAGGCTCAGGCCTCGCGGGGCGCCGCGCGGCCCGAGGTGCGGGCCTCTCAGCGTGCGGCGCCACCCGCCGCGGTGCGGATGGTGTCGGCGCCCGTGCGCATCGCGGACGCGGCGGCGGTGCGGCTGCTGCGGCCGGGGGACCGGGTGGACGTGGTCGCGGCGGAGCGCGCCGGGCCGCCCAGGGTGGTGGCCGCGGGGGTGCTGGTCGCCGAAGTTCCCGATCCGGACAAGGATGTTGCGGACGGTGGGGCGCTGGTGGTGCTGTCCGTTCCGCGGGATGCCGCGCCGGGTCTCGTGGGCGCCGGCGCCACGACGCGGCTGGCGGTGACGTTGTGCTGATTCGCACACACGGGCAGTCAATTCACCTCAAGGTGGGGGCCGATTGGACACTCCGCTCCTGGACTGCCGTAGCTTTCGGAACCGTTGGCTCCGTGTTCGGCAGATGTGAAGAGAGGCTCAGTGGTGAGCGAGAAGAAGAAGGAGAGCGTGCTGGCAGGCTTCAAGGCCTTCCTGATGCGCGGCAACGTGGTCGACCTGGCGGTGGCCGTGGTCATCGGCGCCGCGTTCACGAGCATCGTGAACTCGGTGGTCAAGGGGATCATCAGCCCGGTGGTGGGCGCGGTCGGCACGAAGAGCCTCGACGGCTACAAGTCCTGCCTCAAGGCTCCTTGCGCCATCGGCCCGGACGGCCAGCCGACGGGCGTGGAGATCCTCTGGGGCTCGGTGCTGAATGCGACGCTGACCTTCGTCATCACCGCCGCGGTCGTGTACTTCCTGATGGTGCTGCCGATGTCGAAGTACCTCGCCAAGCAGGAGGCCCGGCGCAAGGCGAAGGAAGGTGTCCAGGAGGTCGTCGAGATCACCGAACTGGAGCTCCTGAAGGAGATCCGGGACGCCCTGGTCGCGCAGCGCGGTGGTGGCACGCCCCCCACCGGTTCACGCAACGGTTTCTGACCTCTCCGGCCGGCCGGGCCGGCCGGGCCGGTCAGACGTGGTGCGGGGGCTTCTCGTCGAGGAAGCGGGCCAGGTCGGCCGCGCTACCGCCGGCGGGCGGCCGCTCGCCCCAGCCGTGGTCGGTGTCGTCCGAGGACTGCTGGTCCAGCGGGTCGTCGAAGACCAGCCTGGGCTTCGGCCGCGGCTTGGCGGCCTCGGGGGCGGTACGCGAGGGCTGCGGGTCGGGGGCGGGGGCGCTGCTCATGTCTCCAGGGTACGGCCGCCCTCTCCCCCGCCCCGGCCCCCCACCTGTCCCCCGGCCCGTCCCCCGCCCCGTTCCCCGGTCGGATCCGGCCGGGCGCCCCGGCTCCGGGGCGGGCGTCGGACCACCGGCACACCGCCGGGCACCTGGCACGGAGGCCGATGCGGGGCCGGTGACGGCGCCCGCCTCCGTCCGCGACCGCTTCGGGGCCGCGGACCGCGCCTGGCATCCGCCCGGGGCACACGGGCCCTGCGGGCCGCGCGTCCGCCCTGCCGGAGGTCCCTGCCTCTGGTCTCCTGGCCGGTATGGCCTTCTCCCCCATGACCGCTCGCAGCCCCGACGAGCTCCACCGTGCCGCCACCCCGCTGGAGCTGTTCTTCGACCTCTGCTTCGTCGTCGCCATCGCCCAGGCCGGCGCCCGGCTGGTGCACTCGCTCGCGGAGGGCCATCCCGGCGCCGGGGTGGTCGGCTACTTCTTCGTCTTCTTCGGCGTGTGGTGGGCCTGGATGAACTTCACCTGGTTCGCCTCGGCGTACGACGTGGACGACGTCCCGTACCGGATCGCGACGCTCGTACAGATCGCCGGTGTTCTCGTGTACGCGGCCGGGGTGAGCCGGGCCTTCGACGACAACGACTGGGCGGTCGCGGTCACCGGCTACATCATCATGCGCGTCGCCCTGACGGCGCAGTGGCTGCGGGCCGCCTCCGGGGAGCAGGGCGAGGCCCGGACGTCGGCGCTGAAGTACGCGGCCGGACTGGTGATCTGCCAGCTGGGCTGGATCGGCCTGCTGTTCGTCCCGGACGACCTGAAGCGCTGGCTGTTCCTCGTGCTGCTCATCGCCGAGCTGGGGGTTCCGGTGATCGCCGAGCGCGGGCACCAGACGCCCTGGCACGCGCACCACATCGTGGAGCGGTACGGCCTGTTCACCATCATCGTGCTCGGCGAGACGATCGCCGCGGCCACGGTGGCGGTCAAGTCCGCGATCGACGAGCACGAGGCGCTGGGCCGGCTGCTGCCCATCGCGGCGGGCGGGCTGCTGATCGTCTTCGCCGCGTGGTGGATCTACTTCGCCGTGCCGATGCACCAGCACCTGACCTCCAACCGCGAGGCCATCCCGTGGGGTTACGGGCACCTGCTGATCTTCGCCTCGGGCGCGGCGATCGGCGCCGGCATCGAGGTCGCCGTCGAGCAGGCGGTGGGCAAGGCGCACATCTCCCAGGTCGCCGCGAACTCCGCCGTCATGGTCCCGACCGCGCTGTTCCTGATGATGGTGTGGCTGCTGCACTCCCGGCACTTCAAGCGCGGCCTCGCCCAGCAGCTGGTCCTGCCGGTGTCCGCCCTCGTGACGCTCGCCTGCACCTGGTCGGGTACGTACGCCGTCCTCTGGGCGGGCCTTGTCGGGGTGCTGACGGTGGCGGTCGGCCTGACCCTGTCCACGCGGGCCGGTGCGAGCGCCGGCGCCGCCGTCTGACTCCCCCGGGCCGCGCCTGCGCCCCTGCGGCCCGCACCCGCACCCCGCCGAACCGTCACTCCCGCGCCCCCGCCGCCGTTCTCCAGCGCAGAACGACGCGCACCTACTGGAGGACCTGCCTTGACACTCCCGGCACAACGCCACGGCACCGACCCCGGCAGGGAGCTGGCCGAGCCAGGCTTCTGGCAGCAGCCCCCCGCCCACCGCCTCGCGGCCTTCGCCCGGCTGCGCGCGGCCGAGGGCCCGGTGTTCGTCCCCGAAGGGTCCGGGCGCGGCCACTGGGCCCTCGTGCGCCACGCCCAGGTGCAGGAGGCCAGCCGCCTCCCCAAGGTCTTCGCCAGTGCCCCCGGCGTGACCACCCCCGAGCCGGCCCGCTGGGTGCGGGCGCTGTTCGGGGACTCGATGGTGAATCTGGACGGCCCCGACCACGCCCAGCTGCGCAAGATCGTGCAGCGTGCCTTCACGCCCCGCCTGCTGGCGGCCGCCGAGGAGGACATCCACGCCGTGGCAGCCCGCATCGTGGACGACGTACTGGCCGAGCGGCCCGACGAGTTCGTCTCGGCCGTGGCCTCGCGCCTGCCCCTGGAGGTCATCTGCAACATGATGGGCATCCCCGAGCACTACCGGGCCGAGATCGCCGACCGCGTCAACCACGCCTCGGAGAACATCGGGGTGGAGCGGGGCCTGGCCTCCCGGCTGCGGATGCCCGGGCGCGGGCTGCGTGCGCTCGCCCGTATGCAGCGGATGGTGGCGGGGATCGGGCGGGAGCGGCGCAAGCACCCGACCGACGACCTGATCTCGGCGCTGGTCTGTGCGAACGTCGACGGCCAGGCCCTCGGGGCCCGCCAGCTCGGCGCCTTCTTCTCCCTGTTGATGGTCGCCGGGGTGGAGACCACCCGGAACGCGATCACCCATGGGCTGTCCCTGCTGACCGACCATCCGGACCAGCGGGACCTGCTGCTCTCGGACTTCGAGAAGTACGCGGACGGGGCGGTGGACGAGATGATCCGGCACTCGACGCCCATCATCCAGTTCCGCCGGACCGTGGCCGCCGAGCACACCATGGACGGGCACGTGTTCCGGCCTGGCGACAAGGTGGTCCTCTATTACGCCTCCGCCAACCGCGACGAGGCGGTCTTCCCCGACCCGGACGCCTTCGTCATCACCCGCTCGCCCAATCCGCACCTGGGGTTCGGCGGCGGCGGACCGCACTTCTGCCTGGGCGCGCACCTGGCCCGGGTGGAGATGAAGGCCCTCTTCCGTGAGCTGCTGACCCGGCCGGTCGGGCTGCGGGCGGTGGGCCTGCCGGACCTGGCGGGGTCGAACTTCGACAACCGGGTCCGCTCGCTGCGGTTCGTCTTCGAACGGCCCTGACCCCGGCCCCGGGTGAAGCGGGACCGGCCACCGGGCAGGCTGGGAGCCCGGCGGCCGGAGCGGGTGGTGGCGGCACCCGGCCTGTGGTTACCGCTGTTACCGCTGTACGCGCCGCACGGCGAGGACGCAGTGGGCGCTGCTGGTGAGCACGGACTCGTCGCCCGCGAAGGCCTGCAGGGTCTCCGGTGCGACCGGCCGGCCCGGGACCGCCTCGGGCCAGGCACGGGTGGCGAACAGGAAGTACGCCTGCCCGCTCTCGTCCGCCGCGGCGACCCACTCGTCGGGGGCGGTGCAGCGCGCGTTCATCCCGGGCAGGGTGAGCGCGATCTGGTTGCCCTCCAGCAGGATCTGCACCGGGAAGGTGGCCGCCTTGAGGGTGCCGTCCATGACCACGTCGCCGATGGGCAGGCCGATCTCCTCCAGCAGCCCGCGGGCGGCCGCCTCGCCGGCCTCCCGGCCCTGCGGTCCGTCACCGAGGGTGTAGGCGAGGAGGTACGGGATGTCGTGCGCCTCTTCGGGGTCTCCGATCCAGGCGAGCACCGAAAGGGTGCCGAGCTGGGACCGGTCGATTTCGGCTTGAGTAGAAGTCATGCGCGCACCCTAGTGGTCTCTCCGCCGCGCCTTTCACGGCCCTTCACCCGGGCGGGCTAGACGGCCCAGAATCCCTCTCCGGAATTCGCCTGCGTGTTCGCGTCCTGGTACTGGAGCCGCACAATGCGCGCGCTTTCCGGGATTTCGAACACCACCCACCCCTCGGCCCGCTCACCGACCTCCAGGGAATCGAAGACCATCGGTTTGCCGGTCGTCAGCTCGCCGGTCGTCACCACCGGGTGACGCTGCCCCGCGCTGTCGTGCGCCCACATGCGTCCGAGGGCCCCGTACGAGGCTCCTCCCACGTTGACGAAGGACATCGAGGCGGCCACCCAGCGCTTCCCGGCGGGCGGGGCGAAGTTCTTGTCCACGCTGATCGCCGGGTCCACGAACGCCCCGAGTTCGACCTGGAGGTGCCGGCCGACCTGCCTGCCGTGCATCCGTGCGGTACCGCCCACATGGGCGTCCCGCACGCCGGGCCGTGCGGGGGCCTGGGCCGCGCCCGGCGCCCCGTCGTCCACCACGACCGCCGGCGCGGCAGCGGGCGCGAGCGCGTCCGGTTCCGGGGCGCTCTGGCAGGCGGTGGCACCGAACAGAAGGAGCGGGAGCAGGACGAGGACGGGCAGGGGGAGGGCGGGCTGGCGCATGCAAGATCCCTTCGGGGACGTATTTCGGCCAGTTTCACGCGCCCGGGCAGGTAATTGCGCACAACGACACGAGCGCAAGGAGCAAGTGCGTACGCCCACCTGCCAGCACAATGCGTTCCGGTGGAATCCCGCCATCCGCAGAACCTGGAGGAAGAATGCTCATCCCCGCCCGCCGAATGGCCCTGACGGCCTTCTCCGCACTGGCCGCCACCACGCTATTCACCGCTCCGGCCGGCGCCACGGTTTTCAATCAAGGGATTTCCGTACATCGTGACGCCTACGTCGCCAAGGACGGCGCCGTCACTCTTTCCGGGATGTACCACTGCGAGCAGGCGTCACCCATGGGGGCGATGCAGATCAAGGCGACCGTCGAGCAGGAGGGCGGCGGCCGGCTGAGCATCGGCGCCGAGCAGATCGTCTGCGACGGCCAGGAGCGCCGCTGGGTGGCCGACGCCCCGGGCGCCTTCGTGAACGTGCACCCGGGCTCCGCGGTGGTCACCGCGGAGCTCCAGGAGGTCCGGCTCTCGGGCCTGATGCCGAGGTCGGTCACCACGGTCGCCCAGGACTCGCAGCACGTCGAGGTCCACGGGCACTGAGCGGTGGCGGCCTGCGGCACGGGCCTGCGGCTCGCGCCCGGGGCCGGGGCCGGGGCCGGTAGCCGCCGCTACCGGCAGTCGGGGGCGACGTCCGTCATCGACATGAAGGCCACCGACCGGCACGCGGGGTCCGCGTGCGGCCGCCCCGTCGCCCGGTCCACGACGGCCGACACCCCGGCCACCAGCAGGAGCACGGCCAGGGCGCCCGTCACGGCGGCCTTGCTCAGCCCGCGCACAACACGATCCGTTCCATGGCTCGCATCATCACCCCGCCCCCGGCGCCCCACAACCCGGGGTGATCGTCCGCTCACCCCGCGCTCCGGGGGCTGCCGCCCGCGTCGAACTCGCACCACACCGCCTTGCCGTCGCCCCGGGACTCCACGCCCCAGTGCGTGGCCAGCGCGTCCACCAGCAGCAGCCCGCGCCCCGTGGTGGCCGCCTCGCCCGGGGTGCGCCGGCGCGGCCACACGCTGGAGCGGTCCTTGACCCACAGCCGGATCCGCCGGACCGGCTCCGGCAGCACCTCCATCGTCAGCACCGCCCCGCCGTCGGTGTGCAGCAGGGCGTTGACCAGCAGCTCCCCGGCCGCCAGCTCCACGTCGTCGGCGAGCTCCGGCATGCCCCAGTCGCGCAGGGCCTGGCGCAGGGCGTAGCGGGCCTCCGAGAGGCCTTCCGGGTCGGCCTGGTGGACGTACTGGTGGATGCGCGGCGCCCGGTGGGTGCCCGGGTCGGGGGCCCTGCGCAGCACCAGCAGGGCCACGTCGTCCCCGGAGCCCCAGCGTTCCCAGAGCCGGTCGGAGAGGTGGTCGGCGAGCGCCCCGGCCCCCTGGGGGCCGCTGCGCACCGCCTGGGCGAGGGCGTCCATCCCGGCGGTGATCGTGGTGCCCGGCTCCTCCACCAGGCCGTCCGTGCACAGCACCATGGTCTCCCCGGGCACCAGGTCGAGCCGGGTTTCCGGGAACTCCTCGTATCCGAAGATCGAGGCCAGCCCGAGCGGCAGGCCGCCGCGCACCTTGGGCCAGCCCGTACGCCCGTCCGTGTGCCGGATCAGCGGTCCGAGGTGCCCCGCCCGGACCGCCCGTACGCCGCCCGTCTCCAGGTCCACCTGCGCGTACATGCAGGTGGCGAAGCGCTCGGTGTCCAGCTCGGCGAGGAAGCGCGAGGCCCGGGCCAGCACGGTGGACGGCGGATGGCCCTCCCCCGCGTACGCCCGCAGCGCGATCCGCAGCTGGCCCATGATCGCCGCCGCGTGCGTGTCGTGACCCTGGACGTCGCCCACCACGACGCCCACGCGGTCGCGGGGCAGCGAGATCACGTCGTACCAGTCCCCGCCGACCTCCCGCCCGCTCCAGGCGGCGTGGTAGCGGACCGCGATCTCCCCGCCGGAAATCTCCGGGATGCGGCGCGGCAGCATGGCGGCCTGCAGGCCGGTCGCGAACTCCCGTTCCTGGTCGAAGAGGAGCGCCCGCTGGAGGGACTGGGCCACGATGCCCGCCAGGCCCAGGCAGAGGTTGCGTTCCTCCGGGCTGAACTCGGTGCGCCGCCGGTAGAAGAGGACCAGCCCGCCGATCGCCTTGGCCTGCGCGATCAACGGCAGGTAGGCGGCGGCGTCGTACCGGATCCGGTTCAGGTAGTCCGCGAGGAGCGGGAACTCCCCGCCGAGGTCGGTGAGCGAGGTGACGAAACGTGCCTGCCGGGTGAGGACCGCGCGCGACAGCGGCAGCGAACCGTCCAGCCGGGTGAACCGGCGCTCGCTGAGGATCTCCAGGGACTCCCCGCTCAGCGCGATGATCTTGATGGTGCCGCCCTCGACCAGCCCCAGGGCCAGCCCGTCCGCACCGAGCCGTTCCAGCGCGCCCGCCCCGGTCAGCGCGGCCGTGACGTCGTCGACCGTGACCGCCCGCGACAGGGCCTCCGTGGTCCGCTGCACGATCGTCGTCTGCTGGGCGCGCGCCGCCTCCAGCTTGCGCAGCAGCGTCGCGTGGGCCAGTTCGGCGGTCGCGTCCCGGACGATCCCCACGATCCGCTCGGGCTGCCCGGCGCCGTCCCGGAGCACCCGGCCCGAGGTGTGCGTCCACTGGTCGCGGCCGTCACGCCGCTGCACCATGAAGTACGCGCCGTACGTGTCCCCGCCGTCCGCCAGGACACCGTCGATGATCTCGGTCAGCCGGACCCCGTCCTCGTGCGGGATGCGCCGTCCGACACCGGGAACGGTGCCGTCGAACTCCTCCGGCCCGAGGTCGAAGACCTCCATCGCGGCCTCGTCCAGCACCACCGTCCCGGCACCCAGGTCCCATTCGAGACTGCCCATGCCGTTGAGCGCGAACCGCTCCCCGGGCACGGTCACGGGGGACTGCCGGACCGGCTCGGGTCCGTCCCGTTCCGCCGCTGCCACGTTCCACACCACCTAACGGCCGGGCCAGCACGGCTGGGAGATCAACCGCTCCCACTCCTCGTCAGGATGCCCCGGAAGGGTGCGCCCGGCCTCCTTCCAGCGCTTGACCACGGAGAGGTAGATCGTGGGCTGGTCGGCGTGGGAGGCCGTCGCGTACGGACCCGCGTACGGGCCCGCGTACGGCCCCGGGTACGCGGTGCGGTCGTACCCGGCGGCCCTGGCCCGACCGGCGGGCTGTTCCCCGCGGCTGGCGGGAATGCGTACCCAGCCGCGGCCCTGCGCTCGCTCCGAGCTCATCACGGACCCCTTCTCTCCGCGGATCTCACCGCAGATACGTCTTCGGATGCCCTGGGGGTACCCCCGGAACGTGCCCGGGGAAAGCAGCCCGGCCCGGCCGGGCGACACCGGGGGAACCCGGCCGCGGACCCCGGGCACCGAGGCGCTTGCGGACTCCTCTCACCAGTCTCCCCGCCGTGAAGCCCGCGCCGTGCACGAATCGCATGGAAGGGCCGAATGAGGGAGCCGTCAGCAGCCCCGCGAAGAACAGCCCGGGCCACGAGGACTCGAATCCGGGGCTCAGCTCCGGCGCCCCGCTCTCCCCCACGGTCTCCAGCGCCGCCCGCAATCCCGCGTCGAGCAGCTCCAGCCGGGCCAGCTCCGGGACGAAGCCGGTGGCCGCGATGACGTGCGCGGTGTCCAGCACCACGGACTCCCCCGCCCGGTTGGTCAGCCCGAGCCGGGTCCGCTCGCCCACCGCCACCGCCCGGTGCAGCCGGTGTCCGAGCAGGACGGGGACGCGCCGCTCGAAGCGGTCCCGCAGCCACCAGGCACCGGCCGGGCCCAGCGCCGTCGCCGCGATCCGCTCCCGGGTGGGCGCGGGCAGCCGGCGCACCGCCCAGGGCAGCTCGGACCACACCCAGCTGCGCCAGCCGGTACCGAGGCCGCTGTGCGGATCGCGCAGGGCCCGCAGCGGGGGCCGGTCCAGGGGCTGCGGGACGGTGTTCCAGTTCAGCCGGGAGCGCCGGGCGACCAGGCAGGGCCGGGCGCCCTGCTCGGCCAGCAGCGCGGCGGTCTCCAGGGCCGCCTGCCCGGCCCCGAGCACGGCGACCTCGCGGCCCGCGAACCGGCTCAGGTCCCGGTGGCCGCTGCTGTGCGAGTAGTGCGCGGGCGGGAGGTCCCCCAGCGCCTCGGGGTGACGGACGAAGGGCATCACCCCGACCGCGAGGGCCACCGTACGGGCGAGCAGGGGCGGTCCCTCGGCGGTGCGGACGCGGAAGCCGTCGCCCTGCGGGGTCACCTCCAGGACGGTCACCTCCTCCACCTCGGGCGCGGCCTGCCGGGCGAACCACATCCCGTACGCACTGAACGTGCCGATCGGCAGCGGAGTGCCGTGTTCCGCGGCGATCCCGAGGGTCGCGCAGTAATCGGCCAGGGTGTGCCGCCCGTCCGGCGCGGACAGGTTGGACGACCAGGGCTCCGACTTCAGGTACATGCCGTCGGGCATGTGGTCGCGCCACGAGGCCATGGGCCGCCCCAGCAGCCGTACGCCGAGCCCCGCGGCCGCCGCGTGGGCGGCGATCGACAGCCCGTACGGGCCCGCACCGATCACCACGAGATCGTCGATCCGCGTCAACGCCGCTCCTCCAGCTCGATGGTCACCGGCCCGGCCCGGTCGGCCGCGCCGGTCCGGGTCAACGGGTCACCAGCTCGTCCGGCTCGGCCGAGGCCTCCGGCGGAACGGCACGGGAGGCCGGCGCGGCGGATCCGGCGGAACCGTCGGCACCACCGGATCCGGCGGGCGCCTGGTTCCGGCCGCGCTGCCGGGGCGCGCGGACGACCGCGAGCGCCGTGCGGCGGCCCTGCTCCGGAACCCCGCGCAGCGCCCGTACGCCCTTCCCCGCACCCCGCCCCAGCAGGGCGCCGAGCATCGCCAGGAACGGCAGCAGATCGTCGGCGGCGAACCAGGCCGTCTCGACGCGCCCCCGCTCGGCGGACCGCCTGGGGGCCTGCTTCGCGTCCGGCCCCTTGGCCCCGCCCGGGCCCGAGGACGCGGACGCCCCCGCCGGCCCGGCCGGGTCCGCGGGGACCGCCGCCGGGCGGCGCGGCATCGACCCGCCCCGGATCCTCGCCAGCAGCGCGTAGTTCTCCGCGACGAACACCCGGCCCGGCCCGCCCGAAGGCCGCGGGACCTGCTGGCCCGTCAGGTCCAGGTACATCGCCTGTACGACGTCCAGCCCGGCCGAGTCCGCGAACAGCCGGAACTGCGCGCCAGGCCGGGGATTGAAGTCCACCAGCCGGAAGCAGCCCAGCTCGTCGCGGCGGAAGTCCAGGTCCAGGATCCCCTGGTAGCCGAGCCGTTCGGCGAGCCGCAGCCCCGCCTCCTCCACCGCCGGATCCGGCAGCCAGCGCCCCACGGCCGTCAGCCCCGTCCGCACCGGCCAGGACAGCTCTTTGCGGCCCGAGCCCGCGAGCAGCGGACGCCCGCCCCGCGCGAAGGCGCCGTGGAAGAACCAGTCCGTGTCCGGACCGGCCGGCAGGAACCGCTGGAGCAGCAGCCTGCTCCCGGCCTCGGCGGAGCGCTCGTAGAGCCGGCGGGCCTCGGCGGTGGTGTGCACGAGCATGGTGCTGCGCAGCCCGTCGGCCCCGGCGGGCAGCAGCCAGGGCCGGCTCCACTTGGCGACCACCGGCAGGCCGAGCCGCCAGGCCGCCTCGGCCGCCTCGGCCCCGCTCGCCGGGATCACGGTCTCCGGGTGCGGGACGTCCCACCGCGCGCAGAGCCGCGACAGCTCGGCCTTGTCGGCCACCCGGGCGGGCAGGTTGTCGGGCTGATGGGGAATCCGGAAACGCTCCCGGAGCATCGGCGCGACCCGGGACACGGCGATCGCGCTCAGGTCGTCCATGGCGATGAGCACGGCCGGGCGGCCGATCCGCTCCGACACCCCGGTCAGGCACTCCAGCAGCGCCTCGGGTGCCTCGGGGTCCAGCCCGCCCGCCGGCCCGGGATGCACGGCGCGCAGATAACGCGAACGCCCCATGGGACCTCCCCCGGCCTCGACGACGGCATGGACCTCCACGCCCTTGCGGCCAAGGGATCTGACGGCGCCGAGGGTTCCGTGGTGGAACGGATTGCGGTCGAGTCTGAGCACAACGGCGGGCACATGGTTGAGATACGCGTGCATGGCAACGGTGTCTTTCACCTAGTCGGACCAAGCGGGGGTGGTGCGCACCTGCTAATGGCCTACGCGGCAGTCACCGGACAGGCCATTCGTCAGATCTGATGCCTAACGTCTTTGGTAAGCACACCGATTCAGGAAAGCTCGGGAGACGCCATGCCCAGACCACGCCGCCGACTGGCGAGCACCTGCATCGGTACGGTCACGGCCGGACTGCTGGCCACCGGTGCCGCGCTCGCGGCACCCGAGAAGGAGCGGCCCGAGGGCTCGGACATCGCCATGGGCGCCTATCTCGACTACGGGCCGCCCGGGGTGGCCCGGATCCCGTACCTGTCGAGCTGGCTGGGCGGCAAGGAGATCCGGGTCGGGCACACCTATCTCCCCGGCGACAACTGGGCCGGCATCGAGGGCAGGGTCTCGTTCCTGGAGGACTGGGCCGACTGGCGCCTGGCCGAGGACGACCGGCTGTTCGTCCTCAACGTGCCCATGCAGGAGCGGAACGAGGGCCGGGTGCCCGACTACCAGGTGGCCCACCTGATCAGGGCGGGCGCCGAGGGCCGGTTCGACCGGCACTTCGAGCGGCTCGCCGAGCGGCTGGTGGAGCTGGGCGTGCCGGACACGGTGATCGTGCTCGGCTGGGAGATGAACGGCGTCACGTACACCCACCGGTGCGCACCGGACCCGGAGAACTGGAAGCTGTACTGGAAGCGCATCGTCAACACGATGCGCGCCGTACCCGGGCAGGAGTTCAAGTTCGACTTCGCCCCGAACAGGGGTGCGGACGCGATCGGCTGGACGAGGTGCTACCCGGGCGACGACGTGGTCGACGTCATCGGAATGGATTCGTACGACCAGGGTCCCGGCCAGACCTTCGACGACCAGATCACCCAGCCGTACGGGCTCCAGCAGCAGGTCGACTTCGCGAAAGCACACGGCAAGCCGATCTCCTACCCGGAGTGGGGGCTGTTCCGGCGCGGGGACAATCCGGAGTACGTGCGGCGCATGCTGAAGTGGATCGGGCAGCACAAGCCGCTGTACCACACCATCACCGACTACTGCCCGCACGGCGTGTGGCAGTGCAAGCAGAACCCGGAGTCCTCGAAGGCCTTCCGCGACGCGCTGACGCCGGAGCGGCCCGGCCCGGTGATCCCGACCCCGGTGGTGCCCACGCCCGTGGTGCCGACCCCGGTGGTCCCGACCCCCGTGGTGCCCACGCCGGTCGTGCCGACCCCGCAGATCCCGACGCCCCAGGTGCCGACCCCGCAGGTGCCGATCCCGCAGGTGCCCACGCCTCAGGTCCCCACACCTCAGGTCCCGACGCCCCAGGTCCCGACGCCCACGCCGGTGGTCCCGACGCCCGTCGCCCCGACGCCCCTGGTCCCCACACCCGTGGTCCCGACGCCCGAGGTCCCGAAGCCCACTCCGGTGGTCCCGAGCCCGCAGACCCCGCTGCCGGTCAGCCCGAGCCCGGTCGTCCCGGCGCCGGTCACCCCGAGCCCGGTCGCCCCGAGCCCGCAGGTCCCGTTGCCGGTCACGCCCAGCCCGCTCGTCCCGACACCCGAGGTCCCCGACCCCGACACCGATCCCGAGCCCTCCCCCCGGCCCTCGCCGGCGGTCCCGACGCCCCAGGTCCCGGCGCCCTCGCCGGTCACCCCGAGCCCGGTCGCCCCGAGCCCGCTCACGCCGAGCCCGGTCACGCCGAAGCCCGAGCCCACGCCGCCGAAGCCCCTGCCGCAGCCCACGCCGCCGCCGGTCAACAGCAAGCACTGGTGCGTGCCGCTCAACTTCGGCGAGTGGCTCTCCAAGCTGGTCGGCACGCAGTCGGTCTGCATCAAGCTGGACTTCGGGAAGGAATCCAGCTTCTGGCCCTTCTAGACGGGTCATCGCACCCGCAGTTCGTTGAGCCGCGCCCGCCAGTCCCTGGCGGCCGGCAGCGCCTCCCGCAGTACGTCCACCGCCCGCTCGCGCCCCGTCACCTGCGACTCGTGTACACGCAGCAGGGGCGCGAGCGCCGCCGTGGCCAGCAGGAAACGCCGGTTGACGACCGTTTCGGGCCGCCAGTGGTTCTTGTACGGCTCGTTGCCGCGCAGGAAGCTCACCACCGGCCGGCCCTCGGCGAGCGCCCGCCCCGCCTCGTAGCGCAGCAGCAGCGTCGCGACGTCCACCTTCCGCGTCCGCAGGTCGGGGTCGGCCCCGTACAGGTAGCCGCCGCTGAGCCCGGCCGACAGCAGCGTGACGTTGGCCGCCACCACCTTGCCGTCCAGCCGGAACTCCGTCAGCCGGCTCTCCCCCGCCCGCACCATCCGCCGCGTCGCCCGGGTCAGGTGCTCGGCGAAGCGGGGCCGCAGGTGCTCGGGCGTCACCCCGCGGCCGCGCCACTGCTTCTCGTGCAGCCGCAGCAGGGTCCGTACGGCACGCGGCACTTCCTGCTCGGTGACCTCGTGCTCCTCGATCCCGGCCGCGTCGGTCTTGCGCAGCTTGGCCCGGACCCGCTGGGCGCCGGAGGCCGGCATCCGCTTGACCAGTTCGTCGAAGGGCAGCGTCGGCAGCTCCATGCACGTGGAGTCGGCGAGCATGCTGGAGACCCCGGGCCACTGCCGGTACAGCTCCTCGGCGGCGGCTCCGGGACGTACCTCCCGCAGGTCCACGACGGCGCCGCGGGCGGCCCGGTGCAGCCCGCGGGCCAGCGCCGGGACGACCTGGTCGGCGTACTCCGCCGCCACGAGCACGTCGAAGTAGTCGGTGATGGGGCCGCCGAGCGGCACCAGCAGGGGCATCGGCCGGTGTACCAGCATCAGCGCGGCCGCGCCGACCAGCTCCTCGCCCCGCCGGACGAGGACGATCCGGAGCCGGCCGTCCTTGCCGTACGACAGCCACCAGGAGTGGAGCCAGGCATGGCTCTGGAAGGGGGTGGCGGTGGGGCAGCCGCGGAAGAGCCTGTTCCAGGACTCCTCCAGCGCGGCGAACTGCCGGGGGTCGCGGCACAGCGTCACCGACAGGGCCCCGGCGGAGCCCGAACTCATCGAACGGACTCCTTCTCCTTGGCCGAGGCCGGCTCACCCTGGGCGGGCAGCGAGGCGTACTCCTCGACCGGCGACGGGGCGGCGGCCTCCACCGAGGACTCGACCGGGGAGCCGCCCGCGGACCCGGCCGGGGCCCCGGTCGCGCTGTCCTCGGAGCGCCGCGCGCGGCCCGGCCGGGCGAGCAGCCACAGTCCGCCCAGCAGGCCGCCGGCGCACATCCCGACGGCGCCGCTGATGGCGGCGGACGGGGAGGCGGGCTCGGACGGGGCGACCGCCTGGTTGAAGAGGAGCAGCTGGACACCGGTGTTCTTGGCGGCCTGATTGCTGCTCAGGGACAGCGCGTCGGCGACCGCGTTCGCGATGTCGGCGGCCTCGGCGGGGCTCTTCGACATACCCGTGACGGCGATCATCGGGGACTCGGGGGAGGTCTCGGCCCGTACCTGGGTACGCAGCTTCGCGGCGCTGATGCCGGCCCGCGGCTGGGCGTAGGCGAGGGTGGAACTGCTGGTCGCGATACGGGCGTAGGCCTGCGCGAAACCGAGGGCGGTGGCCGGCTCGGTGGTGTCGTCGGGCACGGCGACGACATAGCTGGTGGCGGCGTACTCGGGGGCCTTGAGCACCCCGTACGCCCCGCCCGCGGCGAGACCCAGCAGGGCGCAGGCGGGCAGCGGCCACCACAGGGGCGCCGACAGCTTCCGGCGGCGCGGCCTCCGCTCGGAGCGGTGGTCCGGCTTCCGCTCGGACCTGCCCTCGGACCTGCTCTCGGCCTTCTTCTCGGCCTTCTTCTCGGGGTTCTTCTCGGGGTTCTTCTCGGAGTTCTTCTCGGACGTGTCGGCCATGGACGTGCTCGCTTCCTGGGTGGAGGGACGTTCTTCGGGTCCCGTCGGGACCCCTTCGGGCAGGGGAGGGATCAGCCGGTGCCGGTCGGCTCCGCCGGTCCGGGCCCGGCCGGCTCTCGCCGGGCTCCGACGACGGCTGCGCCGCCGGCGGCGCGGCCCCGGGCCGTCCCGGCGGCGCCCGGCGCGGCCGAGAGGGCGAGGTCGTACACGTCCAGCAGCTGCCGCGCGCTGCGGGCGATGTCGTAGCGGCGGACCACCGGCGGCGGGGGCAGCCGGCGCGCGCCCGCCTCCATGTGGCCCCGCAGCGCCGCGACCAGTTCCTCCGTGCCCGTGCCGATGCGCCGGGCCCCGGGGGCCTGCGCGGCGGGCAGGTCGTCGATGGCCGGGCAGGTCACGTGCAGGACCGGCAGACCTGCGGCCAGGGCCTCCACGACGGCGAGCCCGAAGGCCTCCTCCCGCGAGGGGGAGACGAACACGTCCATGGCGGCCAGCAGCGCCGGGATGCCCGGGGTGCGGCCGTCCGCGCTGTCGCCCAGCGGATCCCGCTCCCCCAGCAGGTGGATGCGGCTCTGCGCACCGAGCTCGGCGGCCAGCCGGCGCAGCCCCGCCCGCTCCGGCCCGTCCCCGGCCAGCAGCAGATGCGCCCCCGGCAGCGCGGCCACGGCCCGCACCAGGACGTCGAACCGCTTGCCGGGGACCAGCCGGCCGACCCCGCCGACCACGAAGGCCCGCTCGGGCAGCCCGGTGCGGGCCCGGGTGGCCCGCCGGACGCCCTCGTCGAAGCGGAAGCGGACGGCCTCGATCCCGTTCGGTACGACGTGCACCCGCGCGGCCGGCACCCCCCACCCCTCCAGCCGGGCGGCCACGGTGTCGGAGACGGCCACGGTGGCCGCACCCAGGCGTTCGCTGGCCAGATACAGCGTGCGCACCCCGCCCGAGAGCGGCCTGCCCTCGATCTCGCCTTCGCCGAGGGAGTGTTCGGTGGCCACGGTCGCCGTGGTGCCCGCGAGCCGGGCCGCGAGGCGCCCGTAGACACAGGCCCGGTACAGGTGCGTGTGCACGAGGTCGTACTGGCCGCGCCGGATGAACCGCACCAGCCGGGGCAGCGCCCCCAGGTCCCGGTTGCCCCGCATGCCCAGGTGGACGACCCGGACCCCGTCGGCGCGCAGCCCCTCGGCCACCGGCCCGGGGTTGGTCAGCGTCAGCACGTCGCACTGCATCGGCATGTGGCGCAGCAGCAGCCGCAGTTGCTGTTCGGCGCCGCCGACGCCGAGTCCGGTGATGATGTGCAGGGCCTTGACCGACTGGAGCGTCTTCACCGCTGCACCCCGCGCCGCAGCTCGCGCACCTGGTGGCGGAGCTGCTTGATGCGCAGCCGGGCGCCTCCGTCGGCCTGGCTGACGTGCGTACGCGGCAGTGCGTGCGGGCCGGCGAGCCGTCCGGGGTCGATGGCGCAGGCGTAGCCGTAACCGGCGGCCCGGGTGGCGTCGACGACCCGGGCGTCGAGGTGCCCGTACGGGTAGCAGAACCCCTCGGGCAGGGTGCCGGTCAGCTCGCGCAGCAGGTCGCGGCTGCCCCGCAGTTCCTGCTGGAGCACGTCGTCGGCGGTCGCGGTGAGGTCCTGGTGGAGCAGTCCGTGCGAGCCGATCTCCTGTCCGGCGTCGGCGACTTCGCGGATGCCCTCGGCGGTGAGCAGGGACTTGCGCGGGCCCAGCGGGTCCCACACGTTGTCCACGCCGAGCCGCCCGGGCAGCACGAAGAGGGTGGAGGTGCAGTCGTAGCGGCTCAGCAGCGGGAGCGCGTGGGTCAGGAAGTCGGTGTATCCGTCGTCGAAGGTCAGCCCGACCAGCCCGGCTCCGCGCCCGGCGGCGCGGGCCCGCAGCAGTTCGCCGACGGAGACCCCGCGCAGGCCGCGGGAGCGCAGCCACAGCAGCTGGGCCTCCAGGGCGAGCGGGGTGACGGTGATCCCGTACGGGTCCTCCGCGGGGTCGGTGAACTCGGCGACCGAGTGGTACATCAGGACCCACGGCGAAGCGGTCCGGCGGGTGGGGACCACCACGGCGGCGGGGGCCGTGTCGGTGTCAGCGGACATTGCGGAACCTCTGCGTGAGCTGGGAGATCTGACCGGGCAGGGCGGTGACTTCGAGGGCGCGTATGGCCGTGCCGGTGGCTCCGAACATGGCCGGGACCAACAGGCAGCCGAGGGCGGCGCTGACCATCGGGTCGGGGATCATCGGGCCGGCGATCCAGCCGGTGGCGCCCGCGGCGACGGCGGCGACGGCGAGCCGGCCGATGCTGACGGCGACCCGGCGGACCTGGATGGCGATGATCCGGGAGCCGAGGCCGGTGAGCAGCAGGACGGCGGTGGTGGAGATGCCGGCGGCGTTGGCGGCGGCGATGCCGTAAATGCCCCACCAGCCGACGGCGAAGGCTCCGGCCACGACGTTGACGAGCAGTCCGGCACCCATCGCGAACGCCGGGAACCAGGTGGGCCGGGCGGTCGAGAAGAAGGGCCGGGACAGTGCGCCGACGAGGCAGTGGCCGAGGAGTCCGAGTCCGTAGACCCGCATGACGGAGGCGGTGGCGAGGGTGTCCGCGTGCGTGAAGGCGCCGCGTTCGAAGAGGACCTGGATGATCTGGGGCGCGTAGCCGATGACGAGTGCGGTGCCCATCAGGACGGCCAGCGAGGCCAGCGCGAGGTCCTGCTCCACCCGCCGCCGGGCCTTCTCCCGCTCTCCCCCGGCCATGGCCTGGGCGACGACGGGGAAGGTGACGGTGCAGATCATCAGCGAGAGCACCATCGGCATCTGCGCGACCTTCTGCGCGTAGTTGAGGTGGGAGATCGCCCCGGACGGGAGCGAGGCGGCCAGGAACCTCTCGACGAGCACCTGCGACTGCCGGAACACCGCGAAGAAGATCACGGGGGCGATGACCCCGAAGGCGATGAGGGTGGGGCGGTCCCGGTCGCGCTGGTTGCGCGGGGCGGCTTTCTTCGCGCGGGGCGGGCCGAAGCCCACGTTCCGGACGAAGGCGGGCAGTTGGACGAGCGCCATCAGGAGCCCGCCGACCGCGACGCCCGCGGCGGCGGCCCGGACGCCCCACAGGGCGTGCAGGGCCACCATCGTGCCGATGATGCCGATGTTGTACGAGACATAGATCGCGGCGGGCGGCAGGAAGGACCTGTGCGCGCGCAGGGCGGCGCTGAAGTATCCGGCGATGCCGAAGGAGAGCACGGTCAGCGCGGTGAGCCGGGTGCACTCGACGGCCAGTGCGGGGTCGGGCAGGCCGGGGGCGAGTACGGCGACGACGGCGGGCGCGGCCACGACGAGCAGGGAGGCGACGGCGGCCAGGAACACGACGAGGCGCGGCAGGGTCGCCCCCACCAGGAGCCGTACGGGGTCCTGCGTGCGGGCCTCCCTGCGGGTGAGCCCGGCCCGGCTGGCGGCCCGCCGGGCCAGGGCGTGGCTGAAGGCGGGCACCATCAGCAGCGCCATGGCGTCCTCGATCAGCAGCGTCGAGGCCATCTCGGGCACGGTCCAGGCGATCAGGAAGGCGTCGCTGTCGTGCCCGGCCCCGAAGAGGTGGGCGATGGTCTGGTCGCGCACGAGCCCGAACACCGCACCGGCGGCGGTCAGTCCGGCGGTGACGGCGGCGGCCTTGGCCAGGAACCGCCCGAGCGGCTGGCTCCCGCCGGGGGTGACGGACTCGGACCCTTGGCCCCCACCGGGGGCGTTCCCACTGGGGGTGGCGGAGAGCTCGCCCGCGCGGCGGACAGGGCGGAGCCGGGCCCTCCCTCCGAGGACGGCAGGCTCGGACGGCTCGGACGGCTCCCGGGCCTCGGGGGCGTCGGCGGAGCCGCTCGCGACCCGGGCCGCCACCCGCACGCTGTGCCGGCCCGAGGCTCCGCCCGGATATCCGGCGGAGCCGAACACGGGCCTGCGCGTACCCGGCTTACCGCCCGGGACCCCCCCGGCGACGAACCCGGGATCCGCCGGGACCGGCACCGCCGCGGCGACGAATCCCGGATCCCCGGCGGCCGGTGCAGCCAGCCCTCCGGCGGACCGCCCGGGCACACGCTGCGGATACCCGGCCACGCCGGGACGGCCGACCGGATCGACCCCGCTGGCGGGTCGCCCAGGCAGGGACGTGTTCCCTGAGCGGCCGGCGAAGCCGGGGTCCGCCGGGACCGGCACGGTCGCGGCGACGAGTCCCGGATCCCCGGCGGCCGGTGCAGCCAGCCCTCCGGCGGACCGCCCGGGCACACGCTGCGGATACCCGGCCACGCCGGGACGGCCGACCGGATCGACCCCGCTGGCGGGTCGCCCAGGCAGGGGCGTGTTCCCTGAGCGGCCGGCGAAGCCGGGGTCCGCAGGGACCGGCACCGCCGCGGCGACGAATCCCGGATCCCCGGCGGCCGGTGCAGCCAGCCCTCCGGCGGACCGCCCGGGCACACGCTGCGGATACCCGGCCACGCCGGGACGGCCGACCGGATCGACCCCGCTGGCGGGTCGCCCAGGCAGGGACGTGTTCCCTGAGCGGCCGGCGAAGCCGGGGTCCGTCAGGCCGGCGGGCCGCCCGGTCACGGGCGCGTTCCGCGGGTACCCGACCGCGCCGGGACGGCCGGCCGGATCGACCCCGCCGGCCGGACGCCCGGCCACAGGCGCGTTCCGCGAGCGGGCGGCGAAGCCGGGGTCCGTCGGGGCACGTGACGGGCCGGAGTCCGGGGCGCCCGGGACACGGGCGTGGCCCGCCCCGGCCGGGGAGCCGGAGGCGGGCCGCCAAGGCGTGGTGTCCGTCACGGGCGAGCCGCAACCCCGGGGGCCCTACCCCGTGAACCCGCACCGGAATCGACCCCAGGACCCGCAGCCGCCCCACGCAGTGGACCCGCAGCCGCCCCACGCAGTGGACCGGCAGCCCCCCGGGAGGGGAGCCCCCACCAGGCCGCCAGGCCGATGATCACTCCGGTCAGCACCGTGGACGGCCCGCCGATGTCCGCGTAGAGGAAGTCGGTCAGCTGCCACACGAACAGCCCGATCGCGATCAGCCCGCAGTCCCTGGCTCCCCCGCCGGAGGCGAGCCGCCGCATGCCCGCCACCAGCAGCGCCGCCCAGCCGCCCACGAGCGCGACCAGCCCGATCAGGCCCTGCTCGCTCAGGATCAGCAGGTACATGTTGTGCGGGGAGAGCAGCGGCTGGCGCAGGTACGCCTGGCCGGCGCCGGCGGTGTCGCTGCCGGAGGACAGGCCCAGCGAGGCGTGCCCGTCCCGGTTGGCCGGGAAGCCCTTGAGCCCCACCCCCACCGCCGGCCGCTCGCGCCACATCGACTCGGCGGCGGCCCACATCGTGTAGCGGTCGGTCACCGACTGGTCGGGGGCGCTGGAGACCTGGGTGATGGAGGTCAGCCGTTCGGCGACCATCTCCGAGCCGACCCCCAACCCGCCGACCAGGACCACCCCGGCGGCGCCGAGCGCGGCGACCACCTTCAGGGCCCGCCGGATCCCGGCCAGCGCCATCACCAGCACCGCCGCGCCGAAGGTGGCGATCCACGCGCCCCGGCTGAAGGACAGCACCAGCGGGAGCACCAGCGCCAAGGCGCAGCCCCCGGCGATCCGCCGGATGCGCCGCGGCAGCCCCGGAGCGAGACCGGCGGCGGTCGCCACGATCAGCCCGTACGCCACGACGGTGGCCATGCCCATGACGTCACCGGGGCCGAAGGTGCCGACGGCCCGGACGTCCTCGCCCTGGTACGAGGCCCCGGTGTGGGTGGCGTACTGCACCACCCCCACCGCGCCCTGCACCAGCGCCAGGACCACGAAGCACCCGGCGGCCAGCCGGAACTCCGCGGCGTCGCGCACCAGCAGCACCACGGCCGCCGGTACCAGGACGAAGACCTGCAGGTAGCGCACGAAGCCGGGCAGGGCGGCGTACGGGTCCCCCGCGGTCATCGTGGCGACCGCGAGGCCCACGGCAGGCGCCCCGAGCACGAGGACCCCCAGCGGGGTCAGCGCCCGCACCCGGCCGCGCAGCGCCTGCACCGCGCAGACGAAGACCAGCAGCAGCGAGGCGGCGTCGGCCGGGCCGACCTTCCCGGAAGCGGTGGCGTCCCCCGCCGGGAGCGGGGCGAGCAGGAACAGCACGGTGGCGGCCAGCGGCAGCAGCGGCCAGTGCCGGCGCAGCAGATCCGGCCCGTCCGGCCGGATCCACCGGCCCGGTACGGCGAGACTCATCAGCTGCCCCCCAGCCGGAAGCGGAAGAAGGAGGCCGCGGTGCGGGCGAGGATCCACAGGTCCTGCCACAGCGACCAGGTGTCGATGTAGTGGTTGTCGAAGCGGGCCCGGTCCTCGATGGAGGTGTCCCCGCGCAGGCCGTTGATCTGGGCGAGGCCGGTGATGCCGACGGGCATCCGGTGCCGGGCCTCGTAGCCGGGGTGCACGGTGGAGAACTTGGCGACGAAGAAGGGCCGTTCGGGGCGGGGCCCGACCAGGGCCATGTCACCGCGTACGACGTTCCACAGCTGTGGCAGCTCGTCCAGCGAGGACTTGCGCAGGAAGGACCCGACCGGGCTCATGCCGCGGTCGCCCGCCACCGTCCAGCGGGTGGCGGCCTCGTGCGCGTCGGCGCGCAGGGTACGGAACTTCAGCAGGGTGAAGGGGCGCCCGTACAGGCCGACCCGCTCCTGCCGGAAGATCACCCCCGGCCCGTCCCAGACCCTTACGGCCAGCGCGCACGCCCCCATCACGGGCGCGGCGGCGAGCAGGGCGATCAGGGCGAGGACGGTGTCGATGCCCCGCTTGGCCCAGCGCTCCAGCGGCCGGGCGGGGCGCGGCAGCAGCGGCTGCACCGCGTACCCCCAGAGCTGGTCCGCGGGCTGCGCCACCCGCATGCCGGTGACCTTGGCGGTGCCGGCCGGGTCGGCGAGCCACAGCCGGCAGCCGTGGTCGTGGAAGAGCCGGACCAGGGAGGCGGTGCGCTCGTCGGCCTCCGGGGGGCGGGTGAACACCGCGTGCCCGACGGAGTTCTGGATGACTGCGCGCCGGATGTCCTCGTGGGTGGCGAGCAGCGGCAGGGCGCCGCCGTCGCCCTCGGCGGGCACGTAGCCCACGACGGGATCTGCGAGTCCGACCGGGCGCAGCCCGAATTCGGGTCGGCCGTGCAGGGCGGCGGCCACCGCGCTCGCCCCGGCGCCGGGTCCGACGACGAGGGCGGAGGCGGGTCGGCGTACGGCCGAGCGGCGCTGGAGCTGGTTGACGAGGCCGCGGCCCGCGCACGCCAGGACGACCTGCAGGCAGACGGCGGTGAGCAGCGCGCTCCAGCCGATGGCCCGGCCCGGGTCGGCGGCGGCCGTGACGGCGGCGACGGAGCACCACAGGACGGCGGACCGCCCGGCCAGCACGGGCAGTTCGAGGAGTGCGGAGGGGGCGAGCCGCGGCCGGTAGAGCCCGGCCTGCGCGTGGAGCGCGGCGAGCAGGACGGGGGCCGCGGACAGGACGGGCAGCGCCGTCGCGGGCAGGGTCGTCGCGGTGAGTACGGCGGCCAGCGCGTCCGCGGTGAGCAGCGGAAGCACTCGGCCGCGGCGGCGGATGCGCCGGGGGCGTACGGCGGAGCGGGTCGGGTCGGCCCTGGGCCCGCGCGGGGGGTGGATGGCGGTCGCTGAACGTCGGGCCGCCGCGGGGTGCGCGGGCGCGAAGGCGCCTCCGCCGGTGGGCCCCGTGCCGCCCTGCCCGGTGTGCCGGGCGGGTGCGCTGTCCATCGTCATCGGCTGATGCGCTCCTGGTTCAAGGGCCGGGGCCTGCCCAGCAGTTCGTGGTACAGGCCGGAGACCGCGGCCGTGGTCCGCCGCACGTCGAAGTCGGTCCGGGCGTGCTGCCGGGCCTGCTCGCCGAGTTCGGCGAGGAGCCGCGGCTCGGCGAGCAGCCGTCCCAGGGCCTCGGCCAGGGCCGTCGGGTCCTCCGGCGGCACCAGGCACAGGCGCCCCTGGCCCGGCGGCAGGCTCTCCCTGGCACCGCTGACGTCGGAGACCAGGACGGGGCGGCCACAGGCCATGGCTTCGAGCGGGGCGAGCGCCATGCCTTCCCACCGCGACGGCAGTACAACGAGATCGGCGGCCCGAAGCCACGGTCGGATGTCGGCGGCGGCGCCCGCGAAGTGCACGCTGGTGCCGGACAGCGCGGCGATGCGGCGCAGCCGTTCGGTGTCGGGGCCGTCCCCGACGAGGGCGAGGCGGGCTCCGGGGACGGTGGCGAGGAGCTCCGGCCAGGCCCGCAGCAGGATGTCCTGCCCCTTCTGGAGGCAGATGCGGCCCACGCAGACGGCGAGCGGCCCGTCGCCCGGAAAGCCTGCGGGCAGCGGCAGTTCGGCGCGGGCGCGGGCCCTGTCCCGGTCGGGGTCCGGTCCGCCGGGGCGGAAGTGGTCGAGGTCCACGCCGTTGCGGATCACCGACCAGCGGGCGGTGATCCCCTCGGTCTCGCCCGCGCGGCGTTCGGCGTCGCTGACGCAGAGCACCCGGTCGGCCCAGCGGGCCCCGTACCGCTCCCAGCGCAGCGCGAGCGCGCCGGTGGCCCCGCCGACCGCGTCGAAGGACCAGGCGTGGGGCTGGAAGACGGTGGGCAGGCTCCCGCGCGCGGCGAGCCGGCCGGCCAGGCCGGCCTTGGCGCTGTGGGCGTGCAGGAGGTCGGGCCGGACCTGGTGGAGCACCTGCCGGGCGCCGATGATCTCGGCGGGCAGTCCGGGTCCGGGGGCCCGCCCGGCGTTCCAGGTGAGCACCTCGGCTCCGGCGGCCCGGGCGGCGTCGCCGAGCGTGCCGCCGGGCGGACACCCGACGACGGCGCGCAGCCCTTCGGCGGTCTGCGCGCGGACGAGGTCGGTGACGACCCTGGCCACGCCGCCGTCGACGGGTTGTACGAGATGGAGGACGGTCGTGGGCTGTGCCGCCCGAGGCTGACTGGGCACGTGGAGTGGTCTCCTACGTTCAGCGGCGCGCGTCTGTCTGAACGAAGAGCACACCGAGGAAATGACCCTGACTTTCACCCGTGAACCTGAAGCTCAGACTGCGGGCACCACCGGACAGGGCGGGACTCAGGTCGAACACGTCCGCGTCATATCCGAGATTATTCATATGTTCGGGCTGTCGCACGAACGGCTGATCATCGAATTCCGTGATCGTGGAATTCATAACATCATTAAAAGGATTTTCTCCATCGCTGAGACTCACCCGGCGACCGCTGTCGGCCGTCACGGTGAGTGAATCCCCGAGGGTGCCCCGGTCCCCGTCGTACCCGACCATCCCGACCCGGCCCGCGGAGCCGGCCGGCGCGTCCAGGCCCTCGATCTCGACGGTTCCGTCACCGCCGCGGGCGGCGATCGACTCGAAGCCGTCCCACAGCGAGATCCGGCGCACCGGCTCCTGCGGGTGCTCGTAGGCGACGACAAGCGTCCAGCCGCCCCAGGCCCCCACGTCGGAGTGGCCCATCGCGATGTTGAGCTGGGCCACCGTCCACAGGCCGGCGCCGCCCTTGCGGACCAGCGGGGTCACGTCGGCGGAGGCCTGGTAGGCATCGCTGCCCGCGTCCGTGCGGTGGCCCATCACCGTGTCGGCGAGGACCTCCTTGTACGCGCCGCCGGGCTCGGCGACCAGCACCCGGCCGTTGTCCTCCGGCGGCTTCTGCTCGCCCACCCGAAGGTTCCCGCCCCAGTAGAGACGGGCGTACGAGACCTTCGCGCCCTGCGGGACCTTGAGCTCGGCCCGGGTGGAGTTGTAGGTGTCCGGGTCCTTGTCGACCTCGCTGTAGAACATCTCGAAGTCGCTGTTGACCCCGGCCGCGCCCTTCTTGACCTCGGCGCACGGCTCGGCCTGCGGGGACTGCTCCTTGCGGCAGCTGATGCCGGAGTTGGAGGCGCGCACCAGCCCGCCGTGCTGCACGGCCTGGTAACGCTGGGTGAACGGGATCCTGGGCAGCTCCTTGGGAGCGGGAGCCGCGGCCCCCGCCGTCTGGGCGTTCGCGGAAAGGGTGAGGCAGGACAGCAGACCGAGCGTGCCGAGGATTCTGCGGGAGGAACCCATGACCCTGTCTCCATTTTCGATCAAGGGGACAAAACAGGAGTGAACTTTGTCAGAAATCAGGCCGGAAATCACGCCGGACTCGCTCGTACGGCCTTTTGGGCGATAGCACGCACCCTCGCAACGGGCGGGTCGTTATGGGTTGCACCATTGTTCGAACCGAAAGGAAATACGGAGATGAAGAAGAGGCTGGTGCGCGGCACCACCATCGCCGTCGCGGGCGCCGCCGCGCTGCTGGGCGGCGCGGGCCTCGCCTCCGCGCACGGCGGGGACGGTGCGACGGCCCACGGCGTCACCGGCGGGTCCCCCGGCGTCCTGAGCGGCAACCTGCTCCAGGCGCCCCTCGACGTCCCGGTGAACGCCTGCGGCCTCACGGTGAACGTGATCGCCCTGCTGAATCCCTCGTTCGGCAACACCTGCGTCAGCGCCTGATCGTCAACCGTGCTGCCCGAAACGCCCGCATCCGAGTGAAGCCACGCAACCCGAACCGGGGCGGCGGCGTTGATCCGGGTGCTCCACTACCGGGCAATCCTGCAAAAAAGGGACGACAATGATCAAGAAGATGATGGCCTCGGCCGCGGTTGCCGCCTCGGTCGTGGGCATCGGTGCCGCCATGGCGCCGCAGGCGATGGCCATCGGGAACGACAACGGCGTCAACACCGTCCAGGGCAACGGCGCCGCGCAGATCTACGGCAACCAGGCCACCTACGGCAACATGAGCCCGCAGATGGCGCTGATCCAGGGCTCCTTCAACAAGCCCTGCATCGCCCTGCCCGCGAAGGCCAACGTGCAGTCCGTGCTGGCCCTGGTCAACGTCGGCGTCCAGGACATCCCGGTCCTCTCCAGCCCGCAGAACCAGCAGTGCACCGAGAACTCCACCCAGGCCAAGGGCGACGAGGCCCTCTCGCACATCCTGGACAACATCCCGGTCCTCTCCGGCAACGTCTCGAACGGCAGCTGACCGAGGCCCGCGCCAGCGAGGCCGTCGCACCCACCGGGTCGCGGCGGCCTCGCCGCGTGTAGGGCCGGGACGCTCCCCGGCCCCGGAATTGTCGATACAAATCCGTCGGCACCAGGAATTCGGTCCGGACATCGGACCGGGCATCGGGGTGAATTACCGGCGGGCCGCCGAAAAGGTGCGGTTTCTTTTTCCCGGACCGCTCGTTGTTATTTCTGCAGTGGACACGCCTCTGCGGGAAGGAAAGAAATCAAAATGACGTACAAGAAGGCAGTGGTGCTGGCCGCCGGCGCTCTCATGCTCGCCGGTGCCGCCTCCCCCGCCATGGCCGACGCGGCCGCCGACGGCAAGGCCGTGGGTTCCCCCGGCGTCCTGTCCGGCAACCTGGCCCAGGTGCCGGTGCACGTCCCGGTCAACGTCTGCGGCAACACCGTGAACATCATCGCGCTGCTGAACCCGGCGTTCGGCAACACCTGCGTCAACGCCTGACGAAGCGCTTGTGCCCGCAAGGGCAAGCCTCCTCGGGGTGGCCTCGGAGTGCACGGCGGTGCACTCCGAGGCCGCCTCCGATTCCAGACCGGCCGTGGCGCCGGTAGACAGGGAAGGACCCATGCGACAGGTACTGAGCCGACAGGTACTGGGCAAGGGGATGCTCACGGCGGCAGCCGCGTCGAGTCTGCTGTCGATCGCGACCGGCGCGGCCTACGCGCACCCCGGAGCGAGCGCCGAGGCCTCGCATTCGCCGGGCGTGCTGGCCGGCAACAGCGTCTCGGTACCGATCACCTTCGCACCGAACGTGTGCGGCAACAGCGTGGACGGCGGTGCGGCGCTCAACCCTGCGATGGGGAACACGTGCGTCACCGACACCGGCTCGCACACGGACGACGGCTACGACTACGGGCGCTACCTCAGCCCCGAGCACGCCGAGGCCTTCGAGCGCTACCTCGACGAGCGCGAGGGCCGGCACGCGGTGCCGGAGCAGCGCCACGGGTCGCCGCGCCACGCGGGCGGGTACGAGCAGCCCCACCAGGAGCAGGCCCGGCACGACCAGCCCCGGCAGGACGGACCCCGGCACGCGAAGCCGCGCCAGGAGGAGCCGCGCCACGAGGGCGGCTACGGCGGCCCGGGCGAGCAGCAGGGCAAGGAGGAGTGCGACGACCACCCCCAGTCGTCACCGCCGCCCCCGCCGGCGCACCACGCTCCCCCCGCGCCCGAGCGGCCGCACCCCAAGCCGGAACCGGTGGAGGAGCACCCGGCCCCGCTGCCCACCCCGGAACCGGTCCAGGAGGCGCCCGCGCCGATGCCGGAGGCCCCGCCGTCACCCCCCGCGCCGCAGCCCCCGGCCGAGGAGGCCCCGCACACGCTCCCCGCCCCGGAGCCCGTCCCGGCACCGGCCGAGGAGGCTCCGCACACGCTGCCGGCCCCCGCGCCGGGACCTGCTCCCGTGGTGGAGGAGGGGCCCGCCCCCGGGCCGCCGCACGGCAGCCTGCCCGTGGAGCACCCGGCTCCGGCCCCGGCCCCGGCGCCCGAGGCCGTACCGCCCGCGGACCAGCCGCCGGCCGCCCCCGGCGGTGACACCCCGGTCACCCTCCCCCCGGTGACGGCCCCGGCCCCCGCGCCCGTACAGCCGCCGGCCCCCGCTCCGGCGCCGGCTCCGGCGCACGTGACCGGGCCCATGCTGGCCGAGACCGGCGCGGGTCAGCCCGCGGCCGCGGCGGCCCTCGCCAGCGCCCTGATCCTGGGCGGCGCCATTCTGTACCGGCGGTCGCGCGTCTCCTGACGGGCAATACCGGTAATCGGAATAAATAGCGGCCGGAGAATCCTCGTCGGATTCTCCGGCCACTGCCATGCCCCCGTCCCTTAACCGCGTGCGCGTTCGCGTTTCCGCAGCGACGGGGAATCGTTACCCAGGGCGAAAGCGGCGCGACGGTCGCCGCTGACGCCTCTGTCCACGAAAGAAGAGGATTTCGATAATGAAGCTCACGAAGGTCGCCGCTGTCGTCGTCGGCTCCGTCGCCGCCCTCGGCGCCTCCGCCACCGCCTTCGCCGCCGAGCCCGCGGCCGCGATGCCCCCCATGAGCCTGACCGGCGGGGTGACCGAGACGCTGAACGCCGTCGGGCCCGTCTCCGAGTCCCTTCCGCAGACCGTGGGCAACGGACTGGCCGAGCAGGGCGACACCGTCAACAAGGTCGTGGGTACCGCGCAGAAGGTCAACAAGGTCCGCAACGACGTGCCCGGCACGGTGCTCGGCCTCGCGAACGGCGCCACGCAGGCGTCCCCCATGCTCGGTGGCGTGAAGCTCAACGGCGGCCAGGGCTGAACCGTCCCTGACCCCCCGCCGACACGACCGTGGGCGCCACCGGCAAGGCCGGGGCGCCCACAGTCGGTTGTTCGGCAGACGTCAGTGGTTGATGCAGACGTTGCCGAACGAGGGGTTCAGCAGGCCGACGATGTTCACGGTGTTGCCGCAGACGTTGACCGGGATGTGCACCGGCACCTGGGCCAGGTTGCCGGACAGGACGCCGGGGGAACCCACGGCCGCGCCCTCGGCCGACGAGTCGGCGGCGGCGGAGCCGGCGGCACCGGCCGCAGCGAGACCAGCGGTGGCCAGGACCAGGGCGGCCTTCTTGGCAGAGTTCATGGGAAGTGCACCTTCTGTTCGATGTTCTGCCCCGAACCGGGGCTCACACCGAGCGAAACGGTCCAGCTTCCCAGACGACACGGTCACGCGCACGATGAGACCTGTTCGGCTCAATTGTCGTAACCATCCGACGGGTTAGCGGTCGATACGGCCCCTACGGGAGGGCCGGCATCGCCGGGAGAGCGGGAATCGCCGGGATGTCCGGGAGGGCCGGGGCGGCCGGGAGCGCCGGGGCGGCCGGCACCGCGGGCAGGGCGTCCACCGGGGGAACCAGCCCGTCGATCGGCGGGAGCTCCACCGGCGGCAGCGCGGGGATGAGGCC
Source organism: Streptomyces sp. NPDC001502 (assembly GCF_042894785.1). Lineage (NCBI taxonomy): Bacteria > Bacillati > Actinomycetota > Actinomycetes > Kitasatosporales > Streptomycetaceae > Streptomyces > Streptomyces sp. NPDC001502. Next base: position 41,504 of record NZ_JBIAVW010000023.1, on the reverse strand, counting down.
GGACAGGTCGGGAAGCTCGGGGAGCTTGATGTCCGGCAGCTTCGGCAGCTCGATCGGCGGCAGCTTCACCCCGTCGGGCAGCAGACCTCCGACCGTCGCGAGAAGCCCCTCCAGGGTCTTGGTGAGGCTCGCCAGAAGGTCGTCGATGGGACCGGCGGCCGCCGCGCGCCGCTCGATCTTCTCGACCTGCTGCTTTACGGAGGCCACACGTTCGGTGAGGGCCGCGGAGCCGTCACCCTCCGCGGCGCCCGCGGGGGCAGCCGCGCCGGACAGTATGACGACGGCGAGGGCCGACGGGACGAGGAGGCGGGCGCGGGACGGCTTCGTGCGGTGCATGGATGTTCCTTCGCGGTGGGGACACGAAAGTGGACCCGAACGGTCCGCTTCATCACCCACCGTGCGAACACCCCGCACGGAGCGCAACCGGAGCTTCGGCGGGTGCTGGCTGCGTACGGGCTTCGCGCAGGCGTCCGGAGGCCACTCACCCGGGCCGGGGAAAACCTCGACACGCGCAGGCCGTTTGAGTGAAGCACCGGAACCAACTCCCTGATCGGACAGTTGACCAGGGCGCTCCATCAGCGGGCACTCGTGCGACAGAAGGAACAAGATGTTCAAGAAGTTCATGACCGCCGCCGCGGTCTCCGCCGTTGCGATCGGCGCGGGCGCTGCCGCCGCGGCCCCGGCCATGGCCATCGGCAACGACAACGGGGTCAACACCGTCAACGGCAACGGTGCCCAGCAGATCTACGGCAACCAGAAGACCCACGGCGACATGAGCCCGCAGCTCAGCCTGGTCCAGGGCACCCTCAACAAGCCCTGCATCGGCCTGCCGGCGAAGGTCAACGCCCAGTCGATCCTCGCCGCGCTCAACATCGGCGTCCAGGACATCAACGTCCTGTCCAACCCGCAGAACCAGCAGTGCACCGAGAACTCCACCCAGGCCAAGGGCGACGAGCCGCTCTCGCACATCCTGGACAACATCCCGGTCCTGTCGGGCAACCTCTCGAACGGCAGCTGATCTCCGGCTCCTCCGCCCTTCGGGTGATCGCGGGCCGCTGAGCCTGTGGAGTGAATGACGAGGGCCCCGGCGGCGTCCAGCCGCCGGGGCCCTCTTCGCTTTCCGCCCCCGGCGGTCAGCCGGTCCAGAAGTCCCACCAGCGGGTGAGGACCAGCATGCCGATCACTCCGACGTGCAGGGCGGGCGGGGCCCAGCCGAATTCGGCGAAGAAGCCCCGCAGTGCGCGGGGCGCGGGCAGCGCGCGCGTACGGACGTTGTGCGCGGTGACCGCCCAGAACATCAGCAGGGTCGCGACCCAGGCCAGGCAGCACCACAGGCAGAGCGCGTTGATCTCGTAGAGCGACTGGACCATCAGCCAGCTGCAGAAGCCGACGCCGAAAAGCGTGCCGGCGTTCAGTCCGAGCCAGAACCAGCCGCGGTAGCGGGCGCCGGCCAGCAGGCCCACGCCGACGCAGACCACGACGGCGTACGAGACGAGCCCCAGCATCGGGTTGGGGAAGCCGAAGGCCGCCGCCTGTTCGCTCGCCATCACACTGCCGCAGGAGACGACCGGGTTGAGACTGCACGCGGGCTTGAAGTCCGGGTCCTCCAGCAGGAGGAACTTGTCGAGGGTGATCACCCACGAGGCCAGCAGCCCGGCCGCCCCGGTGACGGCCAGCAGCCAGGCCAACCCCCTCGGCGCGGCGTCGCGTTCGCCCTCGTGTCCACTGCGGGGCCGTACCTGCTGACGCGGGAGGCCCACTGTATTCGTTGCCATGTGGCCCATAGTCCCGCGCTTCCTCTCAGATCGGGCCCAACCATGCTCATCCGTACGCAAGTTGACCTGAAGGTGTGGCGGGAACCTCCGATGCTTCCCGGACGTTTTACCGAACCCCGGACGTGATGTCAGAACCAGGGGTTACGTTGAGCTTCCGCGAAGTGACAAGCTGCGACGGCCTGGAGACCCACCTTGAGCGATCCGTACGAGACAACCGAGGCGCACCTCGAACGACTCCTCGGCCGCGCCCTCAACTCCTTCGACCTGCCGGACAGGCTGGTCGAGCGCCTCGGCACGGCGCTCGCCCACAGCTCTTCGCTCTACACCACCCACCACAGCCCGGAGGCGGGCATCTGGCGGGAGACCCACCGGCACACCTACCTGCTGACCGACGGTGGTTCGGTCTCGCTGTGGGAGCTGGCCTACCGGCTGGAGGGCGACCGGGCCGTCCGGCACGAGGTCTTCGCGAGCAAGGCGGAGACCTGCCTGGCCGTGACCCGGCTGTTCGGCGAGGCGCCGGCCGGGGCGTCCGCGGATCACGTGCTGGTGCCGGGTGAGGACGATCCGGAGGGCGGCGTGGCGCTGCTGAGCGCGCTGTACGCGGCCCCGGCCCCGGTGCGGCGCCACCGGGAGTACGCGGTGGAGGACTCCGCCGACCACGCCCGGCGGGTGCTGCGCCGCGCGGAGAACGCCGACCGGCCGGGCGAGCGGGTGGCGACGCTGCTGCGGTCGGCGTACGCGCACCAGATCACGCAGGCGTTTGGCGCGCGGCACTGCCTCTCGGACGGGCGGGGCGCGGGTTTCAGTCTGTACGAGCACGCCTTCGTCCTGCTGGACGGGAGCGAGGTCAGCCTGTGGGAGGTCGAACACACGGCGACGCCCGACGGGCGGCACATGTGCGAGGTGTACGAGAGCGAGGCGGCCGCGCGCGGAGCGATGGAACTGCGCGCCCGCGTACGGTGATCCGGCCCGATCGGCAGGACACCGGGCAGGAGACCCCTCAAGGCATGCCGGGGTCGGCGGAGGTCCGGGGGCGGGTCCTCGGTGACACGGACCCGGTCGGGGCGCGGGTCCGCCGGGGTCGGCATGGCACTGCCCGGCAGCTGGACGGCGGCCGCGCCGTGGGCCAGTGAGGGGACCTCGTACCTGCGGAGGGAAACAAAAAAGAACGGACATGCCCGCCCGCGAGGGGCGGACATGTCCGTGCTGTGGCGCCTCGGGCCCGGATCAGCCGGCCGGGACCTGCTCCACGGTGCGGCCGGCGTGCTCGGCGGCGCCCTCGCGCTCCTCCATCGGGAGCGCCCGGCGCGGCAGTACGAACATCACCGCGAAGATCACGACGAGTACGGCCACGACCCACCAGAGCGCGCCGCGGAAGGCCTCCACGTACGACGGACCGAAGATCATGTCGTCGTCGATCAGGCCGAAGAAGACGACGGAGGTCAGGGCGAGACCCAGCGCGTTGCCCATCTGGCCGGTGGTGTTGATCAGGCCCGAGGCGGATCCGGCGTGCTCGCGCGGGACCTGGGAGAGCACGGTGTCGTTCAGCGGGGCCACGATCAGGCCCATGCCGACGCCCATGACGATCAGCGGGGCGGCCATCTGCCAGGAGGCGATCTCCATGCCGTAGTGCTGCGACTCCCAGATGTAGAGGAGCACACCGGCGGCCATGACCAGCGCGCCGGCCTGGAGCACCTTGCGGCCGAAGCGGGGGACGAGCTTCTCGACCGAGAGGCCGGCGGCGACCGAGACCGCGATGGAGAACGGGATGCCGGTGAGACCCGCGCGCAGCACGCTCCAGCCGAGGCCCATCTGCATGTACATCGTCCAGACCAGGAAGAAGATGCCGGTGGCGATGCCGAACGTCAGCTGGACGGCGATACCGCCGGCGAAGCTCTTGACCTTGAAGAGGGAGAGCTCGACGAGCGGGGAGCCATCCTTCTTGATCTTGTACTTCTCGTACGCGATGAAGGCGGCGAAGACGAAGGGCGCCGCGCCCATGCAGACGAAGCCCCACAGCGGCCAGTCGTTCTCGTGGCTGTGGGTCAGCGGGAAGATCAGCAGGACCAGGGCGAGCGTGGCGAGGACGACGCCGACCAGGTCCAGGCGCAGCGCCTTGGGGGCCTTGGACTCGGCGATGAACTTGCGGCCCAGGATCACGCCCATGATGCCGACGGGCAGGTTGATCAGGAAGATCGGGCGCCATCCGAGACCGAAGAGGTCCCACTCGATGAGCAGCGCGCCGAGCAGCGGACCCGAGACGGCGGCGAGGCCCACGATCGCGCCGAACATGCCGAAGACCTTGCCGCGCTCCTGCGGCGGGAAGGTGACGTGGATGATCGCCAGGACCTGCGGCACCATCAGGGCGGCCATGCCGCCCTGCAGCAGGCGGGCCACGACGAGCACGTCCGGGTTGGCGGCGATGCCGCAGAGCAGCGAGGCCGCGGTGAACCCGGCGATGCCGATGAGGAAGACGCGCTTGCGGCCGTAGATGTCACCGAGACGGCCGCCGGTGATCAGGCCTGCGGCGAAGGCGAGGGCATAGCCCGCGGTGATCCACTGGATCGCGCTGGTGGAGGCGCCGAAGTCCTCACGCATGGTGCGGATGGCTATGTTGACGATCGTGACGTCGACCAGGTCCATGAAGGCCGCGGTCATCACGATGGCGAGCGCCAGCCAGCGGCGGCGGTCGGCGGGCGAGCTGGGTGCGTCGTGGGCTACGTCGTTCCGCTCTTCTTGTATGGGCCCGTTCTCTCTTTCGGGCGATGTCTTGGACGTCTCGGTGCTCATGAGGAGAAACTTAGACGGCGTCTAGGTCAGTTCGTGTCCTATTTCGCTGGCAGCCTTGATTCATGACCGACACACCCGCACGGCTGCTCTCCCTGCTGTCCCTCCTCCAGACCCCGCGGGAATGGCCCGGGAGCGAGCTGGCCCAGCGGCTGCGGGTGAGCCCGCGGACCATCCGGCGCGACATCGAGCGGCTGCGGGACCTCGGCTACCCGGTGGAGGCCACCCTGGGCGCCGAGGGCGGATACCGGCTGGTGGCGGGGGCGGCGATGCCCCCGCTGCTCCTGGACGACGAGGAGGCCGTGGCGATCGCGGTGGGGCTGCGAGCCGGGGCCGGGCATGCGATCGAGGGGGTCGAGGAGGCCTCCGTACGGGCCCTGGCGAAGCTGGAGCAGGTCCTGCCCTCACGGCTGCGGCACCGGGTGAGCGCGCTCCAGTCGGCCACGATCGCGCTGTCCCGGGGGGACGGGGCGAGCGTGGACCCGCGGACGCTGACCACGATGGCGGCGGCGGTGGCGGGGCCGGAGCGGCTGCGGTTCGCGTACCGGGCGGGGAACGGGGCCGAGACGCGGCGGCTGGTGGAGCCGTACCGGCTGGTGAGCACCGGGAGCCGGTGGTATCTGGTCGCCTACGACCTGGAGCGGGAGGACTGGCGGACCTTCCGGGTGGACCGGGTGGAGGAGGCCTTCGCGACGGGGGCCCGGTTCGCGCGGCGGGACCTGCCGATGGAGGCGGAGGAGTTCGTCCGGCGGGGGCTGCGGGGCGGGGAGAAGCAGCCGTACCAGGTGGAGGTCGACTTCGCGGCCGGCCCGGCGGAGCTGCCGGCCTGGCTGCGGGCCGCGGCCCTGCCGGGTGACGGGGCGGGGACCGCGGTGCGCTTCGAGAGCGCGGACGCGCCGGAGTGGACGGCGGCGCGGCTCGCCCTGACGGGCCTGGCGTTCACCGTGCGGGAGCCGGCGGAGCTGCGGGCGGCGGCCGGGGCGATGGCCGCGCGGCTGTCCGAGGCGGCCACGGCGCCCTAGCGGGGGCTCCACCCCCCGGCCCCCCGCTCCTCGAACGCCGGAGGGTCTGGGCCAAGCGGGGCAGGAGAGAGCCCCGGCGCCTGGGGGGGATAGGCACCGGGGCTCGTATGGGGGGCTTGGCGGCGGGCCGCTCTAGGCCACGGCGTCGAAGCCGGTGTCGCGCGCCATCCGCTTCAGCTCCAGCAGGGCGTGCTTCTCGATCTGGCGGATCCGCTCACGGGTCAGGCCGTGCTGCTTGCCGACCTCCGTCAGGGTCCGCTCGCGGCCGTCGTCGATGCCGTACCGCATCTTGATGATCGACGCCGTGCGCTGGTCGAGCTTGCCCAGCAGGTCCTCCAGCTCCTCGCTGCGCAGCAGGGAGAGCACGGACTGCTCGGGCGAGATCGCCGAGGTGTCCTCCAGGAGGTCACCGAACTGGGTGTCGCCGTCGTCGTCGACCGCCATGTTGAGGCTGACCGGGTCGCGCGCCCAGTCCAGTACGTCACCCACGCGCTTCTCCGTCGAGTCCAGCTCGGCGGCGATCTCGGCGTGCTCCGGGTCGCGGCCGTTCTCGCGGTTGAATTCACGCTGGATGCGGCGGATCCGGCCGAGCTCCTCGACCAGGTGGACGGGGAGGCGGATGGTGCGGGACTGGTCCGCGATGGACCGGGTGATCGCCTGCCGGATCCACCACGTGGCGTACGTGGAGAACTTGAAGCCCTTGGCGTAGTCGAACTTCTCGACCGCGCGGACCAGGCCCGCGTTGCCCTCCTGGATCAGGTCGAGGAGGGGCAGACCACTGCGGGGATAGCGCCGGGCCACGGCCACGACGAGGCGCAGGTTCGACCGGATGAAGACTTCCTTGGCCCGCTCGCCCTCGGCGGCCAGCGCCTCAAGCTCCTCGCGGGCCGGGGTGTCCCCGTCGCGTTCTATCGCGCCGTCGAGGATCTGCTGGGCGTAGACGCCCGCCTCGATGATCTGGGAGAGCTCCACTTCCTTGGCGGCGTCGAGCAGCGGGGTGCGCGCGATCTCGTCCAGGTACATGCCGACCAGGTCACGGTCTGCGATCTCCCCGCCCACAGCGCGAGCGCTGCTCGTGGACTGACGACGGGCGACGGCGCGGGTTGCCATGCGTGCTCCCTTGCGAAGTGTTCGGTCGCGGTGCGGCTGGTGGACGCCGCCGGGACGGCTGCCAACCGGTCCGGTGCGTCACGGACACTCTCCCGAGTGCCCGCTTCCGAAGGAAACAACGACTGGAATCGGGACAGAATTCCCACGCCGCTCCCTGTTTTTCGAGATCTTGCAGTATCCTGCCCCGCCACCGGAGGGGGAGCGAATGTCACAAGATCTCGAAGAGGTGCAGGTCAGGCCCGGAACGGAGGCTGATCTGGCGCCCCTCACGGACCTCTACAACCACTACGTCCGTGAGACCGCCGTCACATTCGACACGGCCGTTTTCACTCCGGAACAGCGCCGCCCCTGGCTGCACTCCCACCCTGAAGACGGGCCGCACCGGCTTCTGGTTGCCTGGACAGGCGATCGAATGGCCGGATACGCCACGAGCAGCGCATTCCGCCCCAAACCGGCCTACGCCTCATCGGTGGAGGCGAGCGTCTACCTCGCCCCGCACGCGGTCGGCCGGGGCGTCGGCACACTCCTCTACGAGGCGCTCTTCGCGGCCCTGGCCGAGGAGCCCGTGCACCGCGTGTTCGCCGGGATCGCCCTGCCGAACGAGGCCTCGGTGCGCCTCCACGAGCGCTTCGGCTTCCGCCGCATCGGAGAGTTCACGGAGGCGGGCTGGAAGTTCGGCCGGTACTGGGACGTCCGCTGGTACGAGAAACGCCTGGGCCACCACCCGTCCGGGTGAGGGGCGGGCACATTCCCGCGGCATGAGCCCGCCCCTCCCTACCGCCGGGGAGTGGCTTGGGCGGCCCGGCCGGCGACGCCCACACTCTGAGGAGGTCAGCCTCGACCGGGACCGCGACCGCAAACGGCGTGCGTACGCCAGGGCCGGGATCCCCGTGTACCTGATCATCGACGACTACGACTTCGTGATCACCGAAGCGGACACCGAAGCGGTCACCGGCGCATTGCGCGGGTCCTAGCCGAACTGCAGGGAGCGCTTCGAGAGGCCCATCCAGAAGCCGTCCACCGGGGTGCGGGCGGCGGTCAGGTCGGATTCGGCCGCGCCGAGGGTGACGAAGAGCGGGGCGAAGTGCTCCGTGCGCGGGTGGGCCAGGCGGCCCGCCGGGGACTTGTGCTCGAAGTCCAGCAGGGCGTCCACGTCGGACGCGGCCAGGGCCTCGCGGCCCCACGCGTCGAACTCCGCCGACCAGGCGGGGACCCCCGGGCCCGTATGGCGCAGCGCCGCCAGGTTGTGCGTGAAGAAGCCGCTGCCCACGATCAGCACGCCCTCGTCGCGCAGCGGGGCCAGTTTGCGGCCGATGTCCATCAGCCCGGCCGGGTCCAGCGTGGGCAGGGAGATCTGGAGGACCGGGATGTCGGCCTCCGGGTACATCTCCACCAGGGGGACGTACGCCCCGTGGTCCAGGCCGCGGTCGGGGATGTCCTGGACCGGGGTGCCGGGGGCGCGCAGCAGCTTGCGGACCGAGGCGGCCAGCTCCGGGGCGCCGGGGGCGTCGTAGCGCACCTGGTAGTAGTGCTCCGGGAAGCCCCAGAAGTCGTACACGAGAGGGGCGCGCTCGGTGGCTCCGAGGGCGAGCGGGGCCTCCTCCCAGTGGGCGGAGACCATCAGGATCGCCCGGGGGCGCGGCAGGCCGGCGGACCAGGCGGCCAGCTCGCCCGGCCAGACGGGGTCGTCGGCCAGCGGGGGTGCGCCGTGGCTCAGGTACAGGGCCGGCATGCGGGTCACGGGGGCGCTCCTTATTGGTTGAAACGCGTACGGAAACAGACTAACCCCGTCTCGTTCAAATTTGAACGAGACGGGGTCATCAGTCATTCCGCAGGACCCGCGGCCCTGATCAGTGGGCGAGCACCGGCACTTTGAGCTCGGCGTCGTCGCCGGAACCGGAGGCCACCGGGCCGCCGGCGCCCGGACGGCCGGTGTTGATCAGCGTCAGCGCGATGACCGAGCTGGCGACCAGGATGCCGACCGCCCACCAGATGGCGGACGCGTAGCCCTCGACCATGGCCTGCGCCTGGATCAGCTGCCCGGCCGGGCCGCCCGCAGCGGCCTCGGCCGCGTGGTCGGTCAGGTAGGCGGTGGTCGCCGAGGCGGCGATGGTGTTCAGCAGCGCGGTGCCGATGGCGCCGCCGACCTGCTGCGAGGTGTTGACCATGGCGGAGGCGACACCGGCGTCGGCCGGGTCCACCCCGTGCGTGGCCAGGGACATCGCCGGCATGAACGCCGTACCCATGCCGAGGCCGAGCAGGACCTGCGCCGGCAGGATCAGCGCCGGGTACGAGGACCCGACCTCCAGCTGGGTCAGCAGCAGCATGCCGAGGCCGGCGACCAGGAAGCCGGGGCCCATCAGCAGGCGCGGCGGGACCCGCGTCATCAGGCGGGCGCCGATCTGGGTGGAGCCCGCGATCATGCCCGCGATCATCGGCAGGAAGGCGAAGCCGGTCTTGACGGGCGAGAAGCCCTTCACGACCTGCAGGTAGTAGGTGAGGAAGAGGAACAGGCCGAACATCGAGATGACGGCGAGGCCGAGCGAGAGGTAGACACCGCCGCGGTTGCGCTCCAGCAGGACGCGCAGCGGCAGCAGCGGGGACTTCACCTTGGACTCGACGAGGACGAAGGCGGCCAGCAGCACCGCCGAGGCGGCGAACATGGCGACCGTCAGGGCATCCGACCAGCCGGCGGACTCGGCGCGGGTGAAGCCGTACACGAGGGCGACGAGACCGGTGGTGGACAGGACCACGCCCGGGATGTCGAGCGGCGCGCGGTTGCGGGAGCCCGCGGACTCACGGATGACCAGCCAGGCGCCCACGGCCGCGACGATCGCGAAGGGGATGTTGACGAAGAAGGTCCAGCGCCAGTTGAGGTACTCGGTCAGGAAGCCGCCGAGGATCAGGCCGACGGCGCCGCCGCCGCCCGCGATGGCTCCGTAGATGCCGAAGGCCTTGGCGCGCTCCTTGGCGTCGGTGAACATGACGGCGAGCAGCGACAGGGCCGCCGGTGCGAGCAGCGCGCCGAAGGCACCCTGGAGGGCGCGGGCGCCGAGCATCATGGCCTCGCCGTTCGCGGCGCCGCCGAGCGCGGAGGCCAGGGCGAAGCCGATGAGGCCGACGACGAAGGCGTTCTTACGGCCCCACTTGTCGGCGATGCGGCCGCCGAAGAGGAGCAGTCCGCCGAAGGCCAGCGCGTACGCGGTGATGACCCACTGGCGGTTGCCGTCCGAGATGCCGAGGTCGGTCTGGGCGGAGGGGAGGGCGATGTTCACGATGGTCGCGTCGAGGACGACCATCAGCTGGGCCAGGGCTATGAAGACGAGTGCCTTCCAGCGGCTGGGATCGGCAGCCGGCGCGAGGCTCGCGGCCGTTTTTGACATGGGGGTACCCACTTCACTGTGCGGAATGACTGAAAAAGGCTATTTCTTTGGCTTTGTGCGCGTCACATGGTTTTCTGCCGCAGGTCGTCCAAGGTCGCTGCCGAACCCGGGAGTTCGGAGCGGGCCGGGGCGCGCAACCCGTCGAGGAAGAGCTGGAGATGGCGGTGGGCGAAGCGGTCGGTGTCGAGGCACGCGGTGCCGGGCAGGGGGCGGCTGAGCTGGGACAGGGCGACCATCAGGTCGCCGACGCCGATGTCCGTGCGGACCAGTCCGGCGTCCTGGCCCGCGGCCAGCAGGGTGACGACCGCCTCCTCCAGCGCGGTGCGTGCCGCGAGGAGTTCGGGGTGTTCGCCGTCGAAGCCCTCGCCGAGCATCGGGCACAGGGCGCCGATCCGCTCGTCCGCGGCGGCGTGCGTGAACCGGCACAGGGCGGCGAAGGCGTCGGGCTCCTCGGCGAGGGAGGCCTCGGCCGAGGCCGTCACCCGGCCCATCGTGAAGAGAACGACGTGGTGGACGAGGGTGGGACGGTCGGGGAAGTGCCGGTAGAGCGTGGCATTGCCGATGCCGGCCCGGCGGGCGACCTCGTCGAAGGGAGTCGCGGAGCCGGATTCGACGAAGGCCTCGCGGGCAGCCGCCAGGATCCGCTCGCGGTTGCGGACGGCGTCGGCGCGCGGACGCGGGACGCCGGTCGCGGACACCTGCGGCTGCACCTGCACCCGCGCCTGCACCCGCGCCTGCGCCCGGTCCGGATCCGGGGTGGGCCGGGCCGCCGGGGCGATGCTGGTGGAGCTCTTCATTCCGGGGCCTCCCTGGCGCGGATTCACGGACTCGCGGTGCGGACTGCGCGACCGCCCCACCTAAGCGGGGAGCCGCTCCCCGCTTAGCGGGACTCCCGTACAAACGGGGATCGGGTCCCCGGTTATTTCACTCCCCCGTGTGACCTGAGTCACGGGCGTGTCCACGTTCGGCCTCTCCCGACGCGCGGGCGCGCCGCGCCCGGCGGAGGGTGATCGAACAGAGCGCAGACCGGGCAGGGCCGGCTGCCGCGGACCCGAAGGCGATCTCCATGTCGCAGACCCGCCACCGGATACGCAGACCACGCCGCACCAGCGCGTACATCGGCCTGACCGCGCTGGCCCTCGGCGTCACGACGACCGCCAGCACGGGCATATCCAGCCGCGGCAACTCGGCGGCCGGAGCGGTGGCCACGACCGTCGAATCGGCTCTCGCGCCCTGCCGGATCGCGGGCACCATGGGTGTGCAGATGTCCGAGGGCATGCCGACCCCGCCCGGGTACTCACGCTCGACCGGCGAGATCCGGGCCCTGAACCTGATGATCGACTTCCCTGACGCCAAGGGCGAGGGCACGGCGGCGGACCGGATGGCGGAGTTCTTCCCCCAGACGGCCGAATGGTTCCGCACCAGTTCCTACGGCCGGCTGGTCTACCGGGCCGAGGCCCCGATAAAGGACTGGCTGCGGATGCCGATGCCCTTCGCGGCGTACGGGATCGAGCGCGGGTCCGCGTACGAGCCGGGCTACCGGCAGCTCGTCGAGCACATAGCGAAAGTCGCCGACCCCGAGGTGGACTTCACCCGGTACGACCTGATCAACATCCTGGTCACGCCGAACGCCGGGCCGTCCGCCCTGGACACCGTCCTGTCGGTGACCTTCTCGGGCAACGGCGAGGCTCCGGTCGCCGACGGGGTGCCGCTGGCCAACACGTCCTTCGTCTACAGCCGCCAGGACGACGGCTCCGGCACCTACCAGGAGACCGGCTACCGGGTGCTGCCGCACGAGAACGGGCACGTCTTCGGGCTGCCCGACCTCTACACCTCGGACGGCGGGAACACGGTCGGGCACTGGGACATCATGAGCGAGGACTGGGGCGCCAACAACGACCTGATGGGCTGGCACAAGTGGAAGCTGGGCTGGCTGGACAGTACGCAGATCAGCTGCGCGGCCAAGTCGGGCACCAGCGACCACACCCTGTCCCCGCTGGGGATACGGGGCGGCACCAAGCTGGCCTTCGTCCCGCTGTCGGAGAGCGCCGGGTACGCGGTGGAGGTGCGGACCCGGGCCGGCAACGACGAGGCCGTCTGCAAACCCGGCGTCCTCATCTACAAGGTGGACTCCGACGTGGACACCGGGCACGGCCCGATCACCGTGTCGGACAGCGCGAGCACGAGCGGCGGCTGCACCCGGCGGCCCAATGTGCACGCGGAGCTCTCGGACGCGCCGTTCCGGCCGGGCGAGACCTTCACCGACGAGAAGGCGGGCATCAGCGTCTCCGTGGTGGGTGAACTGCGCAACGGCAGCTACCAGGTCCGCATCATCCGGCCGTGACGTCCCGCGGGCCGGGGACGGACCCCGGGCCGGGGACGGACCCCGGGCCGGAGTCACGCGCCACGTGACCCCGGCCTTCGGCGCGTCCGGTTCAGCCCTCCGTGAGCGCCCGGCGCAGCACGTCCACGACCGTGGGGCGGTGCGCGTCGGCCAGCAGGAAGAAGTGGTCACCCTCGAACCGGAGCACCTCGCACGCTCCGGTCGTGTGAGCGGCCCAGCCGTCCAGCGGCTCGTGCGGGACCAGCGGGTCGGCCGTGCCGCCCAGCGCGTGCAGGGGCACGTCGATCCGTACGTCCTCGAACCCCGCCGCGGCCTCCCGGCCGAGTTCGATGTCCGCCCGCAGTACGCGCGTCACGTGCGCCAGCATGTCCGGATCGTTCAGCACCCACTCCGGGGTGCCGCCGCCGTCCCGCAGCAGCCGGACGGCGTCCTCCTCGGTGCTGGTGGCGTGGGCCCGGCGCGGGGTCCGGCCGGGGGCCTGCCCGCTGACGACGGCCGCCCGGCAGTGCGGGCCGAGCAGCCGCGCGGCGCGGGTGGCCAGGAGCGCGCCGAGGCTGTGCCCGAAGACCACCGTGGGCAGCGGGTCACGGCAGAGCACCTCGTCGGAGACGGAGTCCAGGACCTGGTCGAGCCGGCAGCCGGGCGGCTCGCCGAACCGGCGCTCCCGTCCGGGCAGCGAGAGCCCGAGCACTTCCACATGGTCGGGCAGCGGCTCGATCAAGGGGAACAGGGTGTTGGGGCCGGACCCGGAATGCGGGAACACCAGCAGCCGCGCCCGGGGCGCGGTCACCGCCTCCCGCAGCCGCAGCAGCGGCCACCACGGCACGCGCGGGGATGTCATCGCGGTCGATCCGCCGGCGCCGGTCACGGGCAGTTGACGATCTGGCCGGCGTAGGACAGGCCCCCGCCGAACGCGAAGAGCAGCACGGGCGATCCCTTCTCGATCTCACCCCGCTCGATGAGCTTGGACAGCGCCAGCGGGATGCTCGCGGCCGAGGTGTTGCCCGACTCGACGACGTCCTTGGCTATGACGGCGTTGACCGCACCGATCTTGCGCGCAAGGGGCTCGATGATCCGCAGGTTGGCCTGGTGCAGGACGACCCCGCCCAGCTCCTCGGGCTTCACGCCGGCCCGCTCGCAGACCTGGAGGGCGACCTCGGGGAGCTTCGTGGTGGCCCAGCGGTACACCGACTGCCCTTCCTGGGCGAAGGTGTTGGACGGCGCCTCGATGCGTACGGCCTGGCCCATCTCGGGTACCGAACCCCACACGACCGGGCCGATCTCCGGCTGCTCGGAGGCCACGACGACGGCCGCGCCCGCACCGTCGCCGACGAGCACGCAGGTGGTGCGGTCCGTCCAGTCGACGAAGTCGGTGAGCTTCTCCACGCCTATGACCAGGGCCTTCGTGGCGGAACCCGTCCGTATGCTCTGGTCGGCCAGCGCCATGGCGTGCGGGAATCCGGAGCAGGCCGTGTTCACGTCGATGGCGGCGGGAGCCTGTGCCCCGACCGCGGCGGCCACCCGGGCCGCCATGTTGGGCGAGCGGTCGAGCGCCGTGCAGGTGGCCACGATGACGAAGTCGATGTCCGCACCGGTGAGTCCGGCGTTGGCCAGTGCGTGCTCGGCGGCCTTCGTGGCCATGTCCGAAACGGACTCGTCCTCGGCCGCCACCCGGCGCGTCCTGATCCCGACCCGGCTCTGGATCCACTCGTCGTCGGTGTCGACCATCTGCTCAAGATCGGCGTTGGTCAAGACTTTCGGCGGCTGATAGTGCCCGAAGGAAAGGACACGCGACCCGACCATCAGTGTTTCTCCTCGCTCCGTGGACCCGGATGCGGATCCTTGTCGACCGATGATCAGACTATGCAGCGCCCGGCCGGGGCCATCCCTTCGAACAGGCCGTTTTCCGCCAGTGGCGACCGCGGTTCGGACAGACTCCGCAACCGCGCCGTTCCCGCCTGGTGTCCGCCCCGGCCTTTTGGCCCCGGCCCTTTGTGTCTGCCGTGTATCGGTGGGCGCTCGGCCGCCGATCGGATCGCGCACCCGGCCCCGACGGCGGCTGCCGCGCCCGGTGCCTCCCGTATCGTTCCTTCCGGGTCGCCGGCGGCGTGTGGTGTCACGCCGGAGCGGCGCTTCGCCCGGCCCGTACGAACAGGAGTCCCGCCCGTGCCCTCACCCGCCCCGGCACCGGAATCTCTGCCTCCGGTCCGCGTGCTGCTGGTCGAGGACGACGAGCTGATGCGCCGGTCCTTCACCACCGCCCTCGAACGCTACGGCTACCGGGTCACGGCCGCGGCCGACGGACTGACCGGGCTGGAGTCCTTCCGCGACGACGACGGCTTCGACCTGCTGATCCTGGACGTGATGCTGCCGGGCCTCGACGGGATCGGGCTGTGCCGCCGGGTCCGCGAGACCAGCCTGGTGCCGGTGCTGATGATGTCCGCCCGCGGCGACGGCCTCGATGTCGTCGCCGGTCTGGAGGCCGGGGCCGACGACTACGTGGTCAAGCCCGTGGACACGTACGTCCTCGTGGCACGCATCCGCTCGCTGCTGCGGAGGGCGGCCTACGCGCCCGCCCCGGGCGGCGAGCCCGCCGCCGGCCGGGAGGACGGCGTACTGACCTTCGGGGACCTGACCATCGACACCGGCGGGATGGAGGTGTGCCTCTCCGGAAGGCCCGTGGCGCTCACCCCCACCGAGCTGAAGCTGCTGCTGGAGTTCGCCGCCCACCCGGGCATCGTGCTGGAACGGCACACCCTGCTGCGCAACGTCTGGGAGTACGGCTGGGACGGCGACAGCCGCGTCGTGGACCTGGCCGTGCAGCGGCTGCGCAAGAAGCTGGGCCGGGAGCGGATCGAGACGGTCCGCGGCTTCGGCTACAAGCTCAGGCGCTGAGGCCGGTGAAGCCCCCGCGCCGGCCGTGGTGGCCGGCCCGCGTGCCCCTGCGCTGGAAGATCGCCGCGCTGGCGGCGGCCACGGCCTGCCTGGTCGCCCTGGCGGTGGGCGTCCTCGTCCACGTGTGGACCGCGATGGACATCCGCAGCCGGGCCGAGATGGAAGCCACCAACACGGTGTACTCCGCCATGGACGTCTACCGGCGCACCGGAACGCTGGCGGGCGGCGCCGAGCTCGATCCGGCCGAACTGCCCACCGCCCTGCGCCACCCGGCCGACGGCGACCGGCGGGTGGCCTACGACGGACGCGTCGAGGGGAACCTCGGGCCGAGCGTCTGGGGCGCCCAGCGGGTCGGCGGCGCGGACAGCCCGGTACTGGCCGTGCGGATCAACATGAGCCCGCAACTCCACGACCTGCGCCGCCTCGACGCGAGCATGGCGGTGGCTTCGCTGCTCTCGCTCGCCGCGGCGCTGCCCCTGGCGGTCTACGGGGCCGGGCTGGTCGCCCGCCGGCTGCGCCGGGTCGCCGAGACCGCGGCCCGGATCTCCGCCGGGGAC
This sequence comes from Streptomyces sp. NPDC001502, assembly GCF_042894785.1. Classification (NCBI taxonomy): domain Bacteria; kingdom Bacillati; phylum Actinomycetota; class Actinomycetes; order Kitasatosporales; family Streptomycetaceae; genus Streptomyces; species Streptomyces sp. NPDC001502. The sequence continues at coordinate 25,631 of NZ_JBIAVW010000023.1, read as the reverse complement.
CTCGACGCCCGCACCGGCCCCGCCCTGGGCCACGCCCGGGGCCGCGCCCGGGGCCGCGACGAGGTGACCGACATCGCCGCCACCGTCGACCTCATGGCCGACAGCCTCGGCCGGCGGCTGCGCATCGAGCGGCAGTTCACGGCGGACGTGGCCCACGAGCTGCGCACCCCCGTCGGCGGACTGCTGGCCGCCACCGACCTGCTGCCGCCCGGCGAGACGGAGGACCTGCTCCGGGCCCGCGTACGGGACCTGCGCGGCCTGGTCGAGGACCTGCTGGAGATCTCCCGGCTGGACGCGGGCGCGGAGGCGCCGGTACGCGCCCGGGTCCCGCTGGCCGCGGTGGTCGCCGAGGCGGTGGCCCGTACCGGTCTCGACACGGAGGTCGGCGTCGCCGAGGCGCCCGACGCACCCACGGTCAAGACCGATCCGCGCCGCCTGGAGCGGATCGTCGGCAACCTCGTCGTCAACGCGCACCGGCACGGACGGACCCCGGTACGGGTCACCGTCGAGGGCCGGACCGTCGTCGTCCGCGACCACGGCCCCGGCTTCCCCGCCGACCTGCTGCTCGACGGCCCGCGCCGGTTCCGTACGGGCGCCACGGAGCGGGGCGCGGGGCACGGCCTCGGCCTGACCATCGCCCTGGGCCAGGCTCGGGTGCTCGGCGCCGAACTGCGCCTGGACAACGCGCCGGACGGCGGCGCGGTCGCCACCCTCCGCCTCCCGCGCTGACCGACCGGCCGCCCCCGCACAACTGCCGCGCAACGGCGCGGAAGCCGATACACGGCGGCCCCGGCCCTGATACGTCCCCCCGACACCCTTCGGCGTGCAGCCCTTTCGCACCGCACCCGAAGTGGAGTCCCCGTGACCGCCGACCCGTTCACCCCCCGCCCGACGCCCGGTGTCGCGGCGTCCACCACCGGCCTGTCGAAGGTCTACGGCGGCGGAGACACCCGCGTGGTGGCCCTGGACCGCGTCAGCGTCTCCTTCCGGGAGGCCGAGTTCACCGCGATCATGGGCCCCTCCGGCTGCGGCAAATCCACCCTCATGCACTGCGCCGCGGGCCTCGACTCCGTCAGCTCCGGCTCCGTCCGCATCGGCACCACCGAGCTGGGCACACTGGGCGACCGGCAGCTCACCGAGCTGCGCCGGGAGCGGATCGGCTTCGTCTTCCAGGCGTTCAACCTGCTGCCCACCCTGACCGCGCTGGAGAACATCACCCTGCCGCTGTCCATCGCCGGCCGCCGCCCCGACCGGCAGTGGCTGGACCGCGTGGTGTCCATGGTCGGTCTCGCCCAGCGGCTGGACCACCGGCCCGGGCAGCTCTCCGGCGGGCAGCAGCAGCGCGTCGCGGTGGCCCGGGCCCTGGTCACCCGGCCCGCGATCGTCTTCGGCGACGAGCCCACCGGAAACCTCGACTCCCGCGCCGGGGCCGAGGTTCTCGGCTTCCTGCGCGACTCCGTGCGCGAACTGGGCCAGACCGTGGTGATGGTGACCCACGACCCGGTCGCCGCCGGCTTCGCCGACCGCGTCGTCTTCCTCTCCGACGGCCGGCTGGTCGACGAGATGGTGCGCCCCACCCCGGACCGGGTGCTGGACCGGATGAAGCAGTTCGACACCCGCGCACGCACGAGCTGACCCTCCCTCACCCGCGACCGCGCCCCTCCCCCGTCCCCGCCCCGGAAGCCACTCACCCATGCTGAAAACAGCCCTGCGCAACGTCCTGGCGCACAAGGCCCGGCTGCTGATGACGGTGCTCGCCGTCACCCTCGGCGTCGCCTTCGTCTCCGGCACCCTCGTCTTCGCGGACTCCTCCACGGCGGCCCACCGGGCCGCCGTGTCGAAGGACTACGCCGACATCGCGGTCACCGTGACCCCGAAGGACCCCCCGCCGGGCGCACCTGGCGCGGCCGAGTCCGCCGGGGACGCCGGGGACGCCGGGGACGAGCACGCCACCGTGCTCGACGACGCCCTCGCCCGCAAGCTGGCCGGGCTGCCCGGCGTCGCCGCCGTACGGCCGTCCGCGGACGGCCTGGCCACCCTGAACTCCTCGAACGGCACCCCCCTGCGCACCGGCAGGATCTGGGCGCACCGGGCGGCCGCCTACGTCCCCGGCGCCGACGGCAAGGACAGCCGCCACCCGCTGACCGGGGGCCGTGCCCCCCGCGGCGGCGAGGAGATCGCCGTGGACAGCGGCACCGCGGCCGCCGGCCGGTTCCGTATCGGCGAGGAGGTCACCCTGGCCACGGACGGCCCGGCCATGACGAAGCGCCTCGTCGGCATCGTCACCACCCGGGACACCCGGGTGACGGCCGGCGGCACCCTGGTCCTGTTCGACAAGGCCACCGCACAGCAGCTGTTCGCCTCCCCGGGCCGCTACACCTCGATCGACCTGTCCGCCGCAGGGGGCACCGACGCGGCCGAACTCGCCCGCCGGGTCACCGCCCTGCTCCCCGCCGACCGGGCCGAGGCCACCACCGGCGCCGCCCAGGCCGCCCAGCAGACCGTCCTCGTCGACACGCTCACCCGCGGCAACGAGAAGCTGTCACTGGTCTTCGCCGGAGTCGCCCTCTTCATCGGGTCGTTCCTGATCGTCAACACCTTCACCATGCTCGTCGCCCGGCGCACCCGTGAGATCGCCCTGCTGCGCGCGATCGGTGCCACGCGCCGCCAGGTCGTGCGCTCCCTCCTCTGGGAGGCCGTCCTCCTCGGCCTCGCCGCCTCCGCCCTCGGTTTCCTGCTGGGTCTCGGGATCGCCTCCGTACTGCCGGAGATCCTGAGTACCACCGGGGAGTCGCTGCCCCGCGGCCCCCTGGTGATCGGCCCGCTCCCCGTGGCGGCCGCGCTCGCCGTCGGGGTGGGCGTCACCGTGCTCGCGGCATGGCTGCCGTCCCGCAAGGCCGCGCGGATCGCACCGGTCGAGGCCATGCGCGCGGCCGAACAGCCGCCCACCGCCACCGCGTCCCGGGTCCGCGGCGCGGCCGGTGCCCTCCTGCTCGCCCTCGGCGCCGCACTGCTGCTGTCGCTCGCCGGGGCGAAGGACGCCTCCGAGGAGAATCTGCGGAGCGCCATGTCCGGCTGCGCCCTCCTCGTCATCGCCGTGATCGTGCTGGCGCCGCTGCTCGCCGTCCCCGTGCTCCGGCTGAGCGGACGGCTGACCGGCCGCCTCGGAATCACCGGCCACCTCGCCCACCGCAACGCGCTGCGCGACCCGCGGCGTACCGCCGCCACCGCCTCCGCCCTGATGGTCAGCACGGCCCTGGTCGCCGGGCTCGCCGTCATCGGCCACTCCACCGGGCAGGCCCTCGACCGCCAGGCCGCGGCCGGTCTCGCCGCCGACTACGTGATCAGCACGCACACCTCGTCGGCCGGCATCGACCCGGCCGCCGTACAGCGGGTGAGCGCCACCCCCGGTGTACGGACGGCGACCGCTGTCACCGACTCCACCCTCTTCGTCGGCGGTGGCGTCCGCCGGATCTCCGGGGTCGACCCTGCCGCCGCCCTGTCCGTCATGAAGCTGGACTTCGTCAACGGCTCCCTGAAGGACCTCGGACCGGGCCGCATCGCCCTCTCCAGCACCCTGGCCCGCGCGAACGGGGTGCGTACCGGCGACCGGATCGACGCCCGGATCGGCGGCCCCGGCCAGGACCTCACCCCGTACACGGTCGTCGGCGTCTACGAGGACAACCCCACCGCCCAGGACGCCCTGGGCGCCCGCACCGAGGTCCAGCAGAACAGCCTCAGTGCCGGCTCCGTCCAGCGCGTCCTCGTCCGCGCGGACGGCGTCGCGGACGGCGGCGCCACGAAGGACCGGCTGCGTACCGCCACGGGCAACAACCCGCTGCTCCAGGTCCAGGACCGGCAGGAGCTCGTCCAGGAGGCCTCCGGTTCCCTGAGCACCCTGCTGACCCTGACCTACGGCCTGCTCGCCATCGGCGGTGTGATCGCCGCCCTCGGCATCATGAACACCCTGGCCATGTCGGTGTCGGACCGCACCCGGGAGATCGGCGTCCTGCGCGCCATCGGCATGGACCGCGCCGGCATCCGCAGGATGATCCGCCTCGAATCCCTGGCCGTGGCCGCCTTCGGCACCCTGCTGGGCCTGGCGTCCGGCCTGTTCGGTGCCTGGACGGTCGGCGCCCTGACCAACGGCGCGCTGAAGGACTACTCCCTGACCCTTCCCTGGGGCACGCTGCTGCTCATCTGTCTGATCTCCCTCGCCACGGGCGCGGTGGCGGCCGCCCTCCCGGCCCGCCACGCGTCGTCGCTGAGCCCCCTGGAGGCCGTCGCCGAGCTGTAGCCGAAGCACCGGGCCGGTGCGGCGGCCAGGGTCTCGGGGGCGAGGGCGTCGACGGTGAGCAGTTCGCAGCCGGTGGGCACGGTGCGTTCGCCGCCTCGTCAGCTCTGCGGGTGCTGTCCCAGCGCGGTGTCCGTGTCCTTGCCGCCCCATCCTTCGGGGCTTCGCCAGATGACGTGGACTCCGAAGACGTCGCGGACGGTGTCCGCGGACCAGTCCTCGGCCGGGGGTTCGGAGAGGACCAGACAGAGGCCGTCGGCCCGCGTGGGCAGGGTGTGGTTGATCTCCAGGAGGCGGGTGGCGCCCGAGCGGAGGTCCGCGTACGCCGAGCGGCCGGCGCCCAACGCCTCGTAGAGGAAGAGCCCTTGCCCGGTGACGCAGCTGACGTCGACGACGGGCGAATCGGTCGGCTGGAGGTCGGCCCAGAGGAGGTCCGATTTCAGGGCGTGGCGGACCGCCTCGTGCTTCTTGCACGTCCGGTCGGCTCCGGCCGACGCCTCCAGCGCGCGCAGGAAGCCTTCCTTGGTGGCCGGCGCCGGCGCGGCCGTGTCTTCCGCGAGGATCATCTGCTCTACGTCCTTCTGCTCGGGCTGCGGTGGGGCGGGGGCGGGGGCGGGTGAGGCGGCGGCTTCGGTGGTCTCGTCGTCGGGGGCCGGGTCCGGCGCCAGGTCCGGGCCCGGGTCGGCGGTGAAGCGGTCCTGGAGCGCCCGGCGCGCCTCGGCCAGGGTGTCCGTCCAGCCCGAGGCCGTCAGGGTTTCCCGGAGCCGGCCGGTGTCCAGGGTGCCTTCCTTGAGCGCGCGGTTGGCGTTCGCGGCGAGGTCGCGCAGAACGCCCAGCCGGTCCCTGCCGGGAGAGCCGAACAGGTGCAGCACCTCGACCCAGTCGGCCTGGTCCCTGCGAAGGACGCGGTTGGCCATCCCCTGCAGCTCGGAGAGCCTGCCGCGGGCGTCGGGAACGTCCCCGTCGTTCTCGGTCAGCTCACGGAGCACGTCCAGTGCCGCGAGGTAGCGGCCCGCCATCCTCGGCGAGACGTCCGACCGGCCCCGCTGGTCGGAGGTGAGGACCGTCTGGTTCGTCTCGTTGGCGAACACCCAGCAGTCCAGCTTGTCGCCACGTCGCGGGGGAACGGATCCGTGCCGGACGGTGAGAACCAGGGGACGGTCGAAGCCGGTGGTGAGGGCCTTGACCTTGTAGCGGCCTCCGGGGGCCTGGTCCACGACCTCGACCCGTACGTCGGCCCCGATCCGGGGAAGCCGGGCCGTGGCCGCCGCCTCAGTCTCCGTCTCCGTCTCCGTCTCCATCTGTCCCTCCGCTTCCGCCACGACCGTGGCCTCGGGGGCCGGCGCTCCGGAGCCGGTCCCGGGGCTCGTGAGCACGTCCGGCAGCGGGGAGGTGTGCAGGACCGTCAGGCTCTGGGTGCTGCGGGTCAGGGCCACGTACAGCTGTCGCAGGCCCGCGGGACCGCGGTCGGCGATGGTGGCGGGCTCGATGACCAGGACGTGGTCGTACTCCATGCCCTTGGCCTGGGCGGCGGCCAGGACGGACACGGCGGCGCGGTGCCGGTCGCCGATGTCCCCGCCCCCGTCGATCCGGCGGCTGATCGCGTCGAGCCAGTCCGAGTCGTCGGGGACGATGACGGCCACGGAACGGAGGGTGTTCCCGTCGCTGGTGCCCACGAGGCGCGTCACGTGCGCGACGGTGTCGTCGAGGAGCTTCCACGGCTCGGTCTCCACCGTCCGTACGGCGTCCTCGCCCGCCTCGCGCACGGCCTGCGGGTAGGGCAGGGCCGGTGCGATCTCCCGGGCGAGGGGGGCGACGAACTCCATGATCTCGGCGGGCACGCGATAGCTGGTGTTGAGCTCGGCCACCCGCCAGTCGCCGTGGTCGGAGAGGACCGTGCCGAGCAGGTCCCAGCTCGCCGGGACGTGCGGCCCCGTCGCCTGCGCGAGGTCGCCCAGGACGGTCATGGAGCCACCCACGGCGCAGCGCCGCCGCAGGGCACGGGCCTGCATGGGCGTGAGGTCCTGTGCCTCGTCGGCGACGATGTGCCCGTAGCGGCTCGGGGTCTCCCCGCTGATGAGGACCCGGAGCTCTTCGAGGCAGACGTGGTCGTCGAGGGTCCAGGGATCGGCGTCGGCGCTGGCGGCCCGGGGCCTGAGCAGGGCCGCCTGCTCCCCCTCGTCGAGAATCCCGTCGGCGCAGGCGTGCAGGACGTCGGGCGAGTCGTAGAGCGTGCGCAGGGCCTCCCTGGCGCCCGGGGACGGCCAGACGCGTTCGATGAGGCGCTCGACCCGGCGGTTGCGCTCCAGGTCGCGGCGGATCGTACCGGCCTGCCCGCGCCGTGGTGCGATGTCGGAGAGCTCTTGCAGGAGACGGTCGACGAGCAGGCCGCGGAAGCGGTCGCGGCGCTCCCGGTAGGGGCTGTCGCCCTCGTGTGCCTGGTCGAGGAGGGCGAGGATCTCGGACCGCGGTACGCGCAGGGTCGTACTGCCGGCGGGGACGACGATCGCGGGCTCGTCGCCTTCGAAGGAGGGCGCGACGACGAGGTCGTCGAGGGCTTCGGGGCGGTAGTCGTTCTCCACGCGGCGGCGCAGGACGGCCGCCATGCGCTCGTCGGACTTCACGCGTCGCGTCTGCGGGGAGTCGGCGGCGAGTATCTCGCCGTCCCACAGGCGGTTCAGCTGGACGGCGTTGACGTCCCGGGTGCCGAGCGTGGGCAGGACCTGGCCGACGTACTCCAGGAACCGCTGGTGGGGGCCGATCACCAGGATGTCCTGGGCCTTGAAGTGGTTGTTGTTGACGAGCCAGGTCACGCGGTGGAGACCGACCGCGGACTTGCCGGTGCCCGGGCCGCCCTGCACGACGAGGATGTCGGACGGAGAACCGGTGACCAGCTCCATCTGGTCGCGGCGGATGGTCTCGACGATGTCGCGCATGCGGCCGCTGCGCGACCGCTGGAGCTCGCGCAGCAGGAAGTCGTCCGGCTGGAGCGTCTTGCGGCGCTGCCGGCGGACGATGTCGCCCGGGGTGGCCGGGGACGACGGCCGGGGCTCCGGCACGGTCGTGGGTACGGGTACGGGTACGGGAGCGGTCGCGGGTTCCGGTGCCCGAGCGGCGGCGGCCGGCGGGGCGATGTCGTCGAAATAGCCCTCCACGATCCGCTGGACGCAGCGCAGTTGGCGCCGCAGCGTCACCTCACCGGGGCTCTCGGGCCGGGCGTCCAGCCACTTCCTGGCCAGGGGGCTGGTCCACTGCAGGACCACCGGCTCGTTCGAGGCGTCCCACACGACCCGCCGTCCGACGTACCAGGGGCGGGATGCCGTGCCGGGCCGCTCCGGTGCGTCGACCCGGGCGAACACCAGGGCCTCGTCGCCGAGTCCGCCGTACGAGGCCGCGCGCGCCTCCGCCTCGATCCGGTTGGCGATCCCGTCCTTGCCGCTCGCCGAGGCCGTGGCCGCCGACGTTCCGCTCATCTCGGCCAGGCGTGCGGTGTAGCAGTCGTACGCGTGGTCGACGGCCCGCTGCTCGACGGCGAGGCCCTCGCCCCGAGTGGTGGTGCTCATGTGCGTCCTCCCTGCGGCGCCGCAGAGGCGCCGCTACGGGCCTGCGCCCGTACCCCGCTGAAACAACTATCAGAGAGCGGGTGGTGACGGACACTCAGTACATGAGTTCTGGTTCCGAGCCTCAGCGCCAACGCGCCGAGGGGGCGCGCAGCGCGAGCGCGGCGGCGTAGCCCTCGGGGGCCGGCAGGTCGGTGAGGGACCAGTGCGGGCGGACGGAATCGGCGGCCGGGCCCGTCCCCAGGTAGGTCCGGTGGCCGCCGTGCCCCAGTCCGGCTCCGGTGCCCTTGAGATGGGCCTCCTTGCGCGTCCACAGGCGGGCGAACGCCGCAGGGCGGCCGGCCTCGGGGAGCGCGGCGAGTTCGGCGCTCTCGTCGGGGTGGAAGAAGTCCTCGCTCTGCGCCACCACCCGCGGCGTCGGCAGGGCCTCCACGTCCACCCCGACCGGCGTGGACGCGCAGGCCACGAAAACCGCATCGCGGCTGTGCGACAGGGAGAAATGGGCGCGGCCGCCCACGAGGACCGGCCGCCCGTCCGGGCCGCCGCACTCGGGGCAGGCGTCGCGGGTCATCACCAGATCGCGCGGCGCGGTGTCGAGCAGGGCGCCCAGCAGCAGCCTCAGGGCGACGTGCGCGACCAGATAGGATCCGCGGTCCTGGGGGCGCGCGAACCGGTCGGCCCGCCGGCGCTCGGCCGCGTCGAGGACGTCGGGGGCGAGGCGTTCCGCGAAAGGGGCTTGCGTCTCGGCGTCGACGAACCGCACCAGCGCCTCGCCGCGAGCGGGCAGCCGCTGCGCCCCGACCGGCCGGTCGAGCGGCAGCACGGCGGAGCTGAGGCCGGCGGGTGTGGTCATCCGGCAATCCTATCGAAGGGCCGCATGAGGGGCCCGATGGGCGGCCGGTCGGGGCGCGGACGCCGAAGGCGCCCCGGACACCGAAGGCGCCTCGGACGCGCACGCGCGACGACCCGGGTGTCAGCGGGACGAGCCCCGGCGGCGCCGGGCCAGAACGCAGGCTCCGGCGCCGGCGGCACCCAGTACGGCTGCCGCGCCGCCGACGAGCCAGGGCACCCGCCCCGTGGCCGGTTCCGCCGCTCCGTCCTGACAGGAGCCGCGGGCCGCGTCATCGATCGGGGCCACCCGGTAGCGGGCCCAGACCTCGTCGTCGCCCACCCAGCGGACCTCGTACAGCCCTGGCCCGGCATCGCAGCGGATCGTCGCCGTCGCCGTCAAGGTCGCCTTGATCCCGCGCATGACGGGCCGGTCGGTGAAGCCCGGCGAGGTCAGGGGCTCGTCGTACCCCCGCGCCACGGCCGTGGGCGTCACCTTGGCACCGGGCTGGAACGTCCGTACGTCCCAGGGCGATTGCGGCCAGGACGCATCGGCCGGCCACTGCTCCTCCACCTCCTCCGGGGGAAGGGCCGCGACCTTCCCGGGGCAGGCCGCACGTTCGGCTTCGCCGATGTCCGCGACCGCGACGGTCACCCACGAAGCGCCCTTGCCCCCGTCGGCAGGCCCGCCGGGCCGCGACCTCTCGACCGGGTAGACGCCTGGCGGGGTGTCGCACGCCACGGTGGCCACGGCGGTGATGGCCGGATCGTGCATCCTCAGCGTCCCGTGCTGGACGAAGACCGCGGAGATCACCCAGTCCCCGATCCACCCGGGCAGGTACGAGGGTGACCTGAGCGTGAGGCGATCACCGGGACGTGCGGACAGTTCGGCCCCGTCGAACAGTTCGACTCCCTCGGACAGCGGGGCGGGCGGGTCTGCAGCCTGCGCCGCCCAGGCACTCGCCGCGGGCGTCATCAGCAGCAGCGCCAGCACGGCGCCGACCCCGCCGGCCCTCATCCCCGTCACAGCCATTCGTCCCCTCTTCCCTACCCATTGACGATGCGGGGGAGGAGCCCGGGCTCACGTCCGCGTCCGCGTCCGCGTCCGCCACCTCCATCACGGCGCGGCCCTCGTCCGTGAGCCGGGTCTCCAGTACGTTGCCGTGCAGCTCGTCCGGGGTCCGCCGGATGAGCCCGCACCCCTGGAGGTTCTTCAGCACGGTGTTCACGGTCGGCGGCGTCACCCCGCACAGGTGGGCGAGTGAGTGAGAGCTCTCACTCGCATTCGCCCTCAAACGTCCGGGACTCGCCGGCAGATCGCATCGCCGGCGGATTCCTCTCGCCAAGTTAACAGAACCCTGTCACTGAACAGAGTATTGCCTTCTATGAGATGCATGGTAGCGTTGCCTTGAGGCTTAGCTCGGCACATTTATATACGCCTCAGCGGGGGGATTACCTGTCTCTGTAAATAAAGGAGCGGCATGAGCCGGTCATCCAGAGTGGCTGAATTCGAACAGGAAGTGGCTGCTCGAGTAGGACACGTCATCAAGCGTGCCGAACAGGCATTGATCGGCGAGAAGAGCAGAGTTCTCCGCGATCTCGGCCTGACAGTTCCGCAGTATGCAGCACTGATGGCGCTCTCCTATTCGCCGGGCATGTCAGGTGCACAGCTGGCGCGCGTCTGCCTCGTGACGCCTCAGAGCATGGCCACGGTGCTGGCCAATCTCGAGTCGAAGCGCTTGATCGAGCGACAGACTTCCGACCTTCATCAAAAGGTGCTCGTCACCAAGTTGACGCCGGCCGGACGCGCTCTTGTCAAGAAAGCCGACACCGTCGCCCGCAAGGTGGAAGCGAAACTTTCCAATGCCTTGTCGGCCGATGAGCAAAAGCAGTTGCGGGATCTTCTGGAACGGTGCATCACCGCTCTGACGGAAGAGGAAACCCCGTAACCTTCCGGCGGAGATCCAGGGGTCTGGCCCCGGCCCGGCAAGGGTCGGGGCCAGACTGATTTCCGGACCCCCGTACGGAGCCCCCCATGCCGAAACTCCGGCCCTCCAAGGCGACTTGGGAGTCGCCCGGAAGGACCGGAGTCCCGGTCGTCGACAGGCCGGACGTGAGGCCGGACGTGAGGCCGGAGGCTGTCTGATCCGGCTCTAGAGGAACCTGCGTACCGCGCCCACCGTGGTGGTGCCCCCGTGACCCGGCAGCACCGTGGTCCGGTCCCGTCGCGGGCCGCAGACCCTGGACATCGAGCCGGCCAGTACGTCCGGGTCCCCCACCGGCGGGAACGCCCGGCCGAGGCCGTCCGCGAGCAGACTGTCCCCGGTCAGCAGCAGCGCGTCCTCGCCGGCCTGCAGCGAGTACGCCACCGACCCCGGAGTGTGGCCCGGGGCGTGGTGCACCTCGATCTCCAGGCCCGCGAGGCTGAGCAGGCCCTCGTCGGGCAGCGGGCGCACCAGCTCGGGCTCCGAGCGCGGGAAGCCCCGCAGCACGGCCGCCGGGAAGTCCGCGGGCAGCCCCGCCTCGGGGCGGACCAGCATCTCCCGGTCCAGGGGGTGGATGTACGCGGGCACGCCGAGCTCCTCGCACAGCGGCGCCACGGACCAGGTGTGGTCCATGTGCCCGTGGGTCAGCAGGACGGCCTCCAGCTGGAGGCCGCGCTGTCCCAGGGCGGCGCGTACCGAGGCGGTCGCGTCCTGCCCCGGGTCCACGACGACGCACGGGCCGTCGGGGCCCGCCGCCAGCACGTAGCAGTTCGTGCCGAAGGAGCCGGCCGGAAATCCGAGGACGAGCACGTCACGTCACCGGCCGTCGACGGCTACGACGTACTTGCCGACGGAGGCGCGCGACTCCAGCAGCTCGTGGGCCTTGGCCACGTCCGCCAGCGGCAGCTCGGTGACCTCGATGCGGACCGAGCCGTCGGCCACCGCGCGCAGGGCGCTGCGCAGGTGGTCGCCGAGGACCGCGGGGCGGCTGTTGGCCAGGCCGCCGAGGTTGTAGCCCACCAGGGCGGTGCCGGTGAACCAGACGTGGTTGGCCTGGTAGGAGGTGTCCTGGGCGGCCGCATCGCCGAAGATGACGTGCCGGCCGAGCGTCGCGAGCAGCCCGTTGGCCGTGCCGCGGGTGTCGCCGCCGATGGAGTCGAGGACGACGTCGACCCCGGCGCCGTCGGTCAGCCGCCGGACCTCCTCCTCCAGCCGGTCGTACGTGACGACCGCGTCGTAGCCGAACTCCAGGGCCTGCGCGGCCTTCTCCGGCGAGCTGGTGGCGCCGATGACGCGGGCGGCGCCGGCGGCCCGGGCGAGCTGGGCCGCCGCGGTGCCCACGCCGCCGGCCGCGGCCAGGACGAGTACGGTGTCGCCCGGCTCGACGCGGCCCGCGGCGTGCACGACGCCCCAGGCGGTCGCGCCGTTGCACAGGGCGGCCGCCGCCAGGGCGGACGGCAGCTCGGCGAGCTCGTCCTCCAGCGGTACGGTCAGGTCGGCGCGGGCCGAGACGAACTCGGCGTTGCCGCCGCCGTCGAGGGTGAGCGCGGCGACCCGCTGGCCGGGACGCAGGCCGCTCACGCCCTCGCCCACGGAGCGGACGGTGCCGACGGCTTCCAGGCCGGGCACGTGCGGCAGGCCGACGGGGAACTGGCCGCGGCGGAACATCACTTCGGCGAAGTTCACACCCGCGTGGCTGACCTGGATGACCACGCGGCCGGGGGCCGCCTCGGGCTCGGGAGCGTCGTGGACGACGGTCAGGACATTGTGGTCGCCGAATTCGGCGAAACGTGCGGCGCGCATGGCCACCTCCGGTGGGAGAACGATGGTGTGAGGGACGTGAGGGAGGGGAGGGCTGAGAGGACGGGCTGGTGACGTCAGGAGCGGGGTGTCGCGGCTCAGGCGGCGGGCCGCAGGTGCTGCCGGACGCTGCGGCGCGCCTTCATCCCGAGGACCCCGTCGCGGACGAGTTCCTCCAGGAGCGGCGCCACGTCGAGGTCCGAGCCGCCCAGGCCGCGCCGCAGCCCCTGCTGCACGGCGAGTGCGACGTCGGTGCCGACCACGTCGAGCAGGCGGAACGGGCCGTGGGGGAGGCCGCAGCCGCCCGTGACGGCCGCGTCGACCTCCTCCACGGTGCCGCGGCCCTCGCCGACGATCCGGGCGGCGTCGTTGAGGAGCGGGAACAGCAGGGCGTTGACGATGAAGCCGGCCCGGTCGGTGCAGTGCACCGGGGTCCGGCCGAGGCCGCGGCACAGGGCGTCGGCGGTGGCGATGACCTCGGCCGCGGTGGTGTCGGTCCGGACGACCTCGACGAGGGTCATCGCGGGGGCCGGGTTGAAGAAGTGGAGGCCGATGACGTCGGCCGGGCGGCTCACGGCCGCGGCGAGCCGGGCCACCGGCAGGCTGGAGGTGGTCGTGGCCAGCACCGTGCCCGGCCCGCAGGCCCGGTCGAGCCGTGTCAGGACGTCGAGCTTCGCGTCGAGGTCCTCGGCGATCGCCTCGACGACGAGGTCGCAGCCGGCGAGCGCCTCGGCCGACAGGACGGTGACGCACCCCTCCAGGACCCGGTCGGCCTCGTCGCGGGGCATCCGGGTGGACAGCAGGGCCCGGTGGACGGCCACGCGGGCCGCCTCGGCGCGCTGCTCGGAGCGTGCGAGGAGGCGTACCGGGTGGCCGGAGGCCAGGAACACGGCCGCGATGCCGGTCGCCATGGTGCCGGAGCCGACCACGCCGACGTCGCGTACGGTACGGGGCTCCGCCCCCGCGGCGAGCGGCGCCGGGACCGGGGCCGCGGCCACGGGTGCCCGGCCCAGGCGCGCGAACGCCCCGGCGGGCAGGCCCAGGGCTTCGGCGGCGGCCTGCGCGGTGTGCGGGCCGATCGAGGCGAGCAGTTCCAGCGGGCCGCGGCGCATCCCGCAGCCGAGCCGCATGGCGGTGTCGATGTCCTCGGGGGCGGCGTAGCCGTCGGCGGCCATGGCGGCCGCGCGGCCCAGGTGGCGCAGCAGCAGCTCGGCCCCGGTGCGCCACGCGGGCTGCTCCGGGGTGCCGGGCAGGCCGCTGAGCCGGGCGAGTTCCCCGAGCGGGTCGCCGGCCGGGGCAGCGGCAGCGGCAGCGGCGACGGCGACGGCGACGGATGTGGAAGTGGCGGCGGTCGCCGGGGTGTGCCCGGCGATGCCCTTCAGCCGGTGCCAGCCGCTGTCCGCGGCGCGCTCCGCCAGGACGGGGTCGTCGCCGATGACGTGCGCGTGGCCGACGGCGGTCAGCAGCGGGAGGTCGGAGGCGTGGTCGCCGTACGCGTGGCAGTCCGCGGGGTCGGCGCCGGTGTCGCGCATGTCGGCCTCGGCCGCAACGGCCTTGGCGTCGCCGATGACCGCGACCGTCAGCTCGCCGGTGTAGCGCCCGTCCTTGATCTCGGGCCGGGAGCACAGCACCGCGTCCGCGCCGACGTGGGCGGCGACCGGGTCGAGGCAGGCGGGGAAGGACCCGGAGACGAGCACCGTACGGTCGCCCGCGCTCCGGTGCTCGCGCAGGGCGTCGAGCGCGGGCGGGTGGAACAGTCCGCCGGCCGCCAGTTCCTGCGCGAACCAGGCGCGTCCCTCGGCGGCGACCTCCTCGGCCGAGCAGCCCGCGTAGAGGCCGTAGTACTCGCGGTTGGTCACCTCGCGCGGCACGCCCTCGGCGGCACGCCGGCGCAGGTGCGCTGCGGCCTCCTCGTACGCGGAGTCGGGCGCGCCCTGGGCCCGCAGGTGGAAACGCAGGAAGCGGAACATGCTCTTGACGGTGATGAGGGTCTCGTCGACGTCGAAGAAGGCCGTGCGCCGGGCCTGGTCGTTCATGCGGTACTCCGAGGGCTGAGTTCGGTGGTGACGGCGGCTGCCGGGCCGCCGCCCGGGGGCGGTGCGGGGGATCGCCCGCCCCCGGGCGACGGGGCTTTGACGGCGGGGGCCTAGGAGGCCGAGCCGCTGAGGGCGGGTTCCGGGGACTCGGTCTGCGTGCCCGGGGTGGTCGCCTCCGGGGCGGCCTCCTCCTTGCGCGGACGGCACAGGACCCACAGGAACGGCACGGTGACCAGGCAGATGGCGGAGAGCACCCAGAGGATCTCGTGCATGGCGCCGCTGTACGCGCTGGAGGCGAACTCGGTGTAGGCGCCGCGGAGGGACTCCTCCACCTTCGTCGCGGAGGTCACCAGGTCACCCTGGGCGAGCTGGTTGGCGACGTCGCCGGCCGAGCCCGCGGCGGCGTAGTCGCCGATGCCGTCGGAGAGCTGCGAGCGGGTGACGCTGACCATCAGCGAGCCCATGGCCGCGATGGCGATGACCTCGCCGGTGATGCGCATCGTGTTGAACATGCCCGCGGCCATGCCGGCGCGGTGCGGCTCCACGGAGCTGACGGCGGCGCCGTCCAGCACGCCGTTGGAGATGCCGAAGCCGATGCCGATGACGAGCAGCGGACCGGCCAGCGACAGGACGCCGATGTTGGCCTCGATGACGGTCAGCCAGGCGGTGCCGGCGGCGACCAGCGTCATGCAGGTGACCAGCAGGGCGCGGGGCGAGAGCCACTTGGAGGCGTAGCCGGCGACGGCCGGCATGACCAGGGTGGGGGCGGTGAGCAGCAGCAGGAGCAGACCGGCGTCGGCGGCGGAGATGCCGTCCACGGCCATGAAGTACGAGGGCAGGAAGACCAGGAGGGCGACGAAGCCGAAGGCGAGGGCGACCGGGGTCACGCACAGGGCGACGTACTGCGGCTGGCGGAAGAGGCCCAGGTCGAACATGGGGTGCGCGGAACGCGATTCGACGAGGACGAAGCCGGCGAGCAGCAGCACGGAGCCGGCGAGGAAGAGCAGGACGACCGGGTGTGCCCAGCCGATCTGGGGGCCTTCGACCAGCGCGAGGATCAGCAGGAAGAGACTGGAGGTGAAGGTGAAGGTGCCGGCCCAGTCGACCTTGGGGGCCTCGGGGTTGCGGCCTTCGGGGATGCGCAGGGCGGCGATGATGACGACCACGGCGATGATGGCCTGGGCGTAGAAGAACCAGCGCCAGTCGAGCGCACTGGTCAGCGCGCCGGCGGCCAGCGGGCCGAAGGCGAGGCCGATGCCGAAGCAGGTGCCGTAGAAGCCGAAGGCGCGGGCGCGGGCGGCGCCGTCGAAGGCGTTGGCGAGGGCGGAGCTGGCGCTGGTGATGACGGCGGCGGCGCCGATGCCGGCGATGCCGCGGACGATGTCGACCAGGGTGATGTCGGTGGCCGCGCCTGCGATGAGCGAGCAGAGCGCGAAGACCGTCATGCCGCCGAGGAACATCCGGCGGCGGCCGATGATGTCGGACAGCGAGCCGCAGGCGAGCAGGAAGCTGGCGAACGTCAGGTCGTAGGCGTTGACGACCCACTGCAGGTCGGCGAGGTCGCTCCCGAGGTCGGCACCCATGGCGGGGAGGGTGACGGAGGTTCCGGTGATCGAGGTGGGCAGGAGCGCCGCGATCAGGCATGCGGCCAGCAGCGTGATGCCCGCTCGGGACGGTGCTCGGTCTATTGGCTGTGCGGTTGTACTCACCGGGAGTACCTCCTCGGGATGTCGGCAGGGGGTGAAGGCATGCGGAAGGGGGGGTCCCAGGGGCCGCACGCGGCGGGGGCCGCGGCGGCCAGGACCAGTCGAAACAGTATCAGGGTTCTTACTCAGAACACCGGTTGAGGTGTATCAGGATTCTGCGACTTGGCTGGATTCGGATCAGTAGCGGGTGCCGACGGCGGACGGCAGGCCGGTGAGCCGGTCCAGGTCAATGGGGCTGAGCCGCACGTCGACGGCCGCCACGTTCTCGCGCAGGTACCCGACCCGCTTGGTGCCCGGGATGGGTACGACGTGCTCGCCGCGCGCCAGCACCCAGGCCAGCGCCACCTGCGCCGGCGTGGCGCCGTGCGCCTGGGCCACGTCCTTCACGGTGTCCACGATCCGCTGGTTGGCGGCCCGCGCGGCGTCGGAGAACCGCGGGTTGGTGGCCCGGAAGTCGTCGTCCTCGAACTGCGTCGACGTGTCGATGCTGCCGGTGAGATAGCCCCGGCCCAGAGGTGCGAAGGGGACGAAGGCGGCCCCGTTCGCCGCGCACCAGCCGACGACGTCGTCGCCTTCGAGCGCGTCGCGCGTCCACAGGGACAGCTCCGACTGGATCGCCGTCACCGGGTGCACGGCATGCGCCCGGGCGGCCTCGCCCGCCGTCACCTCGGACAGCCCCAGGTGGCGCACCTTGCCCTCGGCGACCAGTTCGGCGAGGGCGCCCCAGGTCTCCTCCAACGGCACGGCGGGGTCGACCCGGTGCAGGTAGTAGAGGTCGATGACATCGGTGCGCAGCCGCTTCAGGCTCGCCTCGACGGCCCGGCGCACCTGGGCCGGGGAACCGTCCCGGTGCATCCGCTTGGTGGCCAGGTCGTCCACGACCAGACCCATCTTGGTCGCCAGGACCACCTCGTCGCGACGGCCCTGCAGGGCCTCGCCGACGAGGGACTCGTTGTGCCCGTCCCCGTAGATGTCCGCGGTGTCCAGGAAGGTCACACCCAGGTCGAGGGCGGTCCGGATGACCTCCACGGAGGTGCTGTCGGTGCGCTGGGACTCCGCGTACCCCCAGCTCATTCCCATACAGCCGAGCCCGATGGAGCTCACGTCCGGTCCTGCGGAACCCAGTTGGCGCGTCTTCACGGTGAAACCTCACGTTGTGTCGTTCAGGGGAAGGGTGGTCGGTGCCGGCCGGCGCGTCGGCACAGCGCGCCGGCCGGCACCCGTTCGAGGGGTTCCGGCGGACCGGAGCCTTGGGTGGTGTCCGCCCTAGGCGGCGGTGACGACGAGCGCCGCGTTGTGACCGCCGAAGCCTGCCGAGTTGCTGACCGCGGCGAGCAGTCGCGTCTGCCGCGGCGCGCCGGCGACGAGGTCCAGGGCGATGTCCGGGTCCCGGTCGGTCAGGTTGGCCGTCGGCGGGATCCGGCCGTGCTTGACGGCCAGCACCGTGTACGCGGCTTCGATCGCTCCGGCCGCCGCCAGCGGGTGGCCGGTGACGCCCTTGGTGGAGCAGACGGCCGCGCCCTCGCCGAACACGCGGTACAGGCCGCGCGCCTCCGTCACGTCGTTCATCGGCGTGGACGTGCCGTGCGCGTTGACGTGGCCGATGTCCTCGGGCGCGAGTCCCGCGTCGGCCAGGGCCGCGCGCACCGCCCGTTCGACGCCGTGGCCCTGCGGGTCCGGCGCGGTGGCGTGGTGGGCGTCCGAGGAAGCCCCGTAGCCGCTCACGTACGCGTGCACGGAGGCACCTCGGGCGTGGGCGTCGGCGGCGCGTTCCAGCACCAGGATGCCGGCGCCCTCGGCGGCGACGAAGCCGTCCCGGTGCGTGTCGAAGGGCCGCGAGGCCAGTTCCGGATAGTCCATCCGCTTGGACAGCGCGCCCATCTGGTTCAGGCCCGCCATGACGGTGGGGCTGATCGCCGACTCCGAACCCCCGGCGATCGCCACGTCGCAGGCACCGCTGCGCAGCAGGTCCTGCGCGTAGCCGACGGCCGTGGTGCCGGAGGCGCAGGCCGTGGCGGTGACCAGGCTCGGCCCCTTGGCCCCGATGTCGATGGCCACGTACCCGGCGACCATGTTGACCATGGACATCGGGACCAGCATCGGCGAGACCATGCCCGGGCCCTGTTCGCCCATCGTCTGGCACTGCCGCTCGAACGTGGTCGATCCCCCGAGGGAGTTGCCGACGACGACCGCCACCCGGGCGCCGTCCCATTCCTTCGGATCCAGTCCGGAGTCCGCGACCGCCTCCCGTGCGGCCGCGATCGCCAGCTGGACGAAGCGGTCGTAGCGCCACGCCTTGGTACGGCCGAGCAGTGCGGCCGCGTCGAATCCGGGCACCCGGCAGGAGAAGTCCGGCTTGCCGCCCTCCAGTTCCGGGTCGCAGGCGGCGGCGCTGCGGCCCGAGAGGACACGTCGCCAGTTCTCGTCTACTCCGATGCCGGCCGGGGTCACCAGGCCCAGGCCGGTGACCGCGATGCCGTCCTTCTGCGCTGTGCCCATCGTCAGACCGCCGCCTCGGCCTTGGTCAGCATCAGCTTTTCGACGTCCGCGACCGTGGGGCACTCCAGCAGCTCGTAGTCGAAGACGTCGACGCCGAACTCCTGCTGCAGGGTCAGGGCGAACTCCACCAGGACGAGGGAGTCGAACTCCAGCTCCTCGAAGGTGGTGCCGGGCTGCACCTCGGTGCTCTCGACGCCGAAGTGGCGGCCGAGGACGGCGGCGATGCGGGTGAAGGTGTCGGTGGTGACGGTGGTGGCGGTGGTGTCGGCGGTCATGGTCGTTGCGCTCCTGTGTGTGGTGTCGTGAGGTGGGAAGGAAGTGTGTGGTGTCAGCCGGTCACAGCACGAGGTCCGGCCAGTTCAGGGCGGCGCTCCCCCAGGTGGCGCCGCCGCCGAAGGCGCTGAGCAGCACCTTGTCGCCACCGCGCAGGCGGCCGGTGGCCACGGCGTCCGCGAGGGCGACGGGGATCGAGGCGCCTGCGGTGTTGCCGACGTGCTCGATGTGGGAGAAGACCTTGTCCCCGGGGACGCCGAGCCGGTCCCCCAGGGCCTTGAGGATGCGGGCGTTGGCCTGGTGTCCGACGAAGAGGTCCACGTCGTCGGCGCTCCAGCCGACCTCGCCGAGCACCTTGCGGGCGGAGGCGTCCATGCGGACGACCGCGTTCATGAACACCTCGCGGCCGCGCATGGTGAACCACGCGTCCGCGGGGTCGGCCGTCGCGTCGGCCGTCGGGTCGGCCGCGAGCGGCTGCCGCGAGCCGCCGGCCCGTACGGTGATCAGGTCTGCCAGGGCTCCGTCGCTGCCGAGGTCGATCCCCAGCACCGCGCCGGGATCACCCTCCTGGCCGGCGCCGAGCACCATGGCCCCCGCACCGTCGCCGAAGATCGCCACGGTGGAGCGGTCCTGCGGGTCGAGCAGGGTGGTGAAGGCCTCGGCGGCGATGACGAGCACGCGGTCGGCCCGGCCCGCGCCGATCATGGCGGCCCCGGTGGACAGCGCGTACAGGAAGCCGCTGCACACGGCGGAGACGTCGAAGGCCGGTACGCCGGCCAGCCCCAGCCGGTGCGCCACGTCCGGAGCGGTCGCCGGGCAGGGCCGGTCCGGGGTGGTCGTGGCCAGCACGACCATGTCGACCGAGTCGACGCCGGCCGAGTCCAGGGCCCGCCGCCCGGCCTCGACCGCGAGGTCGCCGGTGGCCATGCCGGGGTCGACCACATGGCGCTGCCCGATGCCGGTCCGGCTGCGGATCCACTCGTCCGAGGTGTCCAGGCGGGCGGCGAGCATGTCGTTGGTGACCACCGTCGGGGGCAGCCAGGCACCGATGCCGCGGACCACGGCGACGCGCGTCATGCCGTCACCTCGCGGGGGGACACGGGGACGGTCACGACATCGGCGGTCGCGACATCGGCGGTCGCGACGTCGGCGGTGGGCAGCAGTCCGGCGTGCCGCAGCGCCGGCGCGATCTCCCACGGCCGGGTCAGCGGTACGAAGGCCGCGAGGTGACCGTCGGGGCGGACGACCGCCGCGGCCGGGTCGCGCGGGAAGCTCCGCTCCAGGTCCGGCGAGACGACCTCGGCCAGGTCCACCACGGGTGTCCCGGCGGGTATCGCCGCGCGGGCGGCCGCGGTGCGCTCGGCCCAGCCCGGACCCCGGTGGACGCCGGGCCACAGCAGCACGCTCAGCCGGTCCCCGGCGATCGGCGGCCGGCCGGTCCGCCGGTCCGCGTCGCCGGGCTCGGCGACGAAGACGGGCAGCCGGGTGCCCGGCCGCACCCCCGAGATGCCCGCCAGCCGGGTGGCGGCGCCCTTGACGGCCGACCACCGGTCCTGCGGCGGGGCGTAGCCGATGTCGAGCTGGCTCATCACCGGGGCTGCGACGCGCTGGAGCAGTCCGGTGGTGTCGGCGATGCGGGCGATGCCGTCGCGGGCGGCGGTACGGGCCCGGCCGCTCACCAGGCCCCAGCGGGTCTGCAGGCCGGTGGTACGGGTGATCCGGTGGGCGGCGGCCCGGCGTTCGGCGGCGTACTCGTCGAGCACGGAGTCGGCCAGCCGGCCGCGGATGACTCCGGCGAGCCGCCAGCCCAGGCTCACCGCGTCGACGAGGCCGGTGTTCATGCCCTGGCCGCCGGCCGGGCTCATGATGTGCGCGGCGTCGCCGGCCAGGAAGCAGCACCCCTGCCGGAAGGTCGCGGCCGTACGGCAGCGCAGCCGGAACGTGGTGCTCCAGTGCAGTGCGCCGATGGTGCCCGCGCCGGGCGCGACCTGCTCCAGGCGCTCCTGGAACAGCTCGCGGGACGGTGCGGGGGCGCCCTCCTCCTGGTGCGGCACGCTGACCGCCAGCCGGAAGTTCACCCCGTCCAGCGGTGCGAGCCCGAACGCGCCCCTGGCGGAGTACAGGTAGTGCAGCATGCGGTGCGAGAGCCCGCCGTCGACCGGGGCGTCGGCGATCGCGAAGGTCAGGTCCGGCGCCTCGCCCTCGAAGGCGATGCCGAGCTGCTTGCGTACGGTGCTGTGCGCGCCGTCCGCGCCGACCACCCAGCCGTACTCGGCCTCCTCCACCGCTCCTTCGGCGGTGCGCAGGCTCACCCGGGTCCGCTGCGGGCCCTGGGTGAGCCGCTCCAGGGTGACCCCGCGCTCGATGCTGCCGCCGAGTTCGAGGAGGCGCTTCTCCAGCACCGACTCGGTGACGTTCTGCGGGATGGTCAGGGCGAAGCGGTACGGGGTGCCGGGCAGGTGGTTCATGGACACCGAGCCCAGGCGGCCGCCCTCGGAGTAGAAGCTCACGCCGTCCACCTGGTGGCCCGCGTCGATCAGCGGGGCGGCCGCGCCGATGCGGCGCAGCTGTTCCAGGATGCGCGGCCAGACGATGGCGGCCCGGGAGTGCTCGGGCGAGGTGACGGATGCGTCGACCAGCCGGACGGGGATGCCCTGCTGTACCAGTTCGCAGGCGACCACCAGGCCGACCGGGCCCGCGCCCACGACCAGCACGTCGGGTGCGGGTGCGGACTCGCGTCGTTGTTCAGGGGTCATCGTTGCGCTCCGGGTCGGGGTCGTCGGTTCGGTGAGGCGGCCGTGCGGGTCGTGCGGGTCGGCTGCGTCGTGCGGGTCGGCTGCGTCGTGCGGGTCGTGCCTGTCTTGCGGTCGGTCACTGCTGCATCTCCACCGCGGCGCAGGAGAAGGTGAATCCGCCGCCCGCGCTGATCACCAGGGCGATCTCGCCGGCATCCAGCAGCCCGCGCCGCCGGATCTCCTCGAAGTTGGCCGCCATGTCACCGGCGCCGAGGTGTCCGGTGTCGCCGCCGAGCCGGATGTTCCGCGCCTTGGTGAGGCCGGCGACGCCCGGGTAGTAGGTCTCGTTCAGCACCTTGTCGCCGACACGGGGGAAGGCGATCAGCGTCACGCGCGGGTCGTCGGGCTCCAGCCCGGCGTCGGCCAGTGCCCCGAGGACGATGTCGGGCAGTACGGAGTGGACGCGCCGGTAGAAGACATCGAGTCCGGTGTCCTCGATGAACGCCTTCTTCGTGCGGCGGACGTCGACCCGGTCGCTGTGCCAGCGCGGCGCGGGCGAGAAGGCGTCCCGGCCCCGGTGCAGCGCCTCCACCTCGGGGATGGTGGCCGTGGCCAGGGAGCGCAGGAGCAGTTCGTCGGGGCTGCCGTCGGGGCGGTGCAGGACGACCGCGGTGGCGGCGTCCCCGTACCAGACCCCGTAGTCGCCGCGCCAGCGGTCGAAGCCCTCGTCGGCGAAGCGGTCCGCGGTGGTCACCAGCGCGCTGCGGCAGCCGGGGTCGGCGAGGAGCCGCGCGGCGGCGAGCTCCAGGCCGACGGCGCCGCCGTTGCACATCTGCTGGATGCCGACCGGGAGCGTGTGGTGCGCGCCGAGTTCGCGGGCGACGTAGTGCGCCGGGGACCAGAAGTCGTGGCCCTGGTGGTGGATCCAGGCATGGATCAGCAGATCCGGCGCGGGTGCGTCCGGGCCCGCGGCGGCCAGTGCGGCGCGGGCGGCCCGTACGGCCATCTCGGGCGCGGCCAGGTCGGACACCGGCAGCTGCCGGATGCCCGCGGTGGCCTGCTCCTCGGGGTCGATCCGGCCGTCTGCGACGGCCTCGTGCGCGGTGTCGGCCCGCTCGGGCAGCCAGACGCGTACGGCCTTGATCCCCAGCCCGTCCCTCAGGTCCATGACGAGTCCTTTCGTGTAAGCCGTGTTCGTGTACGCCGTGTTCGTGGTGGGTCGTGTTCGTGGTGGGCCGGGTTCGTGGTGGGCCGGGTTCGTGGTGGGCCGGGTTCGTGGTGGGCCGGGTTCGCGGCGGGCCGGGCGGTCAGCCGGGCAGGCCGTCGGCGCCCCGCAGGGTGATCTGGCCGCAGGCCACGACCGTCGACTCCTGCTCGAAGGAGATCTCCAGGACGGTGTCGGCCCCGGCCGTGTCACGCGCCGGCCGGGCGGTCACCAGCGTGGGGCGGTCCAGCTCGGCGTACTGGAAGAAGTCCGCGGTGAAGCCGGTCATGACCGCCGCGGGGGCCGGCGCGCCGGCGGCCATGACGTACAGGCCGAGCTGGCGGGCGGCTTCCATCATCACCATGCCGGGCAGGTGGTCCTGGCGGTGGTCGAACATGCTGGGGTTGTCGAACGGGGCCAGCAGCAGGGCGCTCCCGGTCAGCGGGCCGGTCCGGTCGACCGTGCCGAGTACGACGTTGCGCCGGTCCGCGCGGTCCACCGCGGCCGCGTCCGCCGGGGCGTCGACGGGGCGCGGCGGCAACAGGTCCGACAGCGCGGGGGCGTCGGGGCGTCGGCCGTGCCGCAGTGAGCGGTACACCTCGGAGGGGAGGTAGCCGACGTCCATGCGCACCTCGCCGATGCGCTCGGCGCCCAGCAGCATCGCCATCACGTACGTCACACCGCGCAACTGCCCGCGCAGACGCTTCTCGTTGGCGGTCTGCACCTCGATGCGCAGCTCCGCCGGCGGGGTGCCGGGGGCGGGGGCCGGGGTGGGCTCGTAGGTCATGGACCAGGACTTCAGGATGAAGTTCTGGTCCTGCGGGATGTCGAAGTGGGCGTGCCCGGCGTACGTCTCGGCCTGTCGGCAGCACTCCAGGAGCAGCAGCGGGTCCAGGACCCGGCACTGGCTGAGGTGGTCGGTGTAGTAGGCGTGCGAGGCGGGCAGTTGCGCGGCGGCGAGGAAGCGGGAGGGGTCCTGGTGGCGGTAGTCCGTCAGGAACACCTCGGACAGCGCGCTGCGGTGCAGCAGCGTCCGGTCGACGGTCCGTACGTAGGAGAGCGGAAGCTCCTCGGAAATGACACTCACGTTCGACTCAAAGCGGTCGATCCCCACCCTGACACCACCCGAAGCATTAGGGGCGACGGCTCGCCCGTACGGCGGCCCTCACCAAGAAGACAGGTTCCTGTTCGCGGCCGTGCCGGCCGGTCGGATCCTCGGCGGCCCGGCGGCGCTGCACGGGCAATACGACGATGCAAATTCGACCCCGGACGAGTGTCAGGGCCCTGGCACGAGGCAGGACGCTATGCGCCAACAACCCCACCGTCAAGGGATTTGATCAATCATTTGAACGACACGCCCTGTTAACCGGCTGAGGGCATCATCACAGGTCACATCGGATGCGACGCATGGTAGGACTCACAGTAGTGTCAGACATCTGCGATAACCTTCGATCCGATGTGAATCGGCATCTACCACTGACTAAAAGCCCCTTGGAGGCCCCTGTGAACATCCTCAACTTGGGAACCGAAGGCCCTTCCACAGGTCGGGTCGGACTGGGCTGCATGGGCATGTCCTGGGGCTATGACCAGGAGGGATGGGACGACGCGACGTCGGTGCGGGTCATCCACCAGGCCATCGACATGGGAGTCCGCTTCTTCGACACCGCCGACCAGTACGGCCCGTTCACGAACGAGCGGCTCGTCGGGAAGGCGCTGCGCGACCGCCGCGACGAGGTCGTGCTCGCCACCAAGGGCGGTCTGATCGTCGACGGAGCCCGCCGCACCCACCGCAACGGCCGCCCGGAGCACCTGCGCGCCGCGTGCGAGGCGAGCCTGCTGCGGCTCGGGACCGACCACGTGGACCTGTACCAGCTCCACCGCGTCGACCCGGCCGTCCCCGTGGAGGAGAGCTGGGGCGCCATGGCCGAACTCGTCGAGGCCGGCCTGACCAAGGCCATCGGCCTCTCCGAGGCCTCCGTCGACGAGATCTCCCGCGCCCACGCGATCCACCCCGTCGCGTCGGTCCAGTCCGAACTCTCCCTGTGGAGCCCGGACGCCACCAGGGACGTCGTCCCGTACTGCGCGGAGCAGGGCATCACCTTCATCGCCTTCGCCCCGCTGGGCCGCGGCTTCCTCTCCGGCCGGATCACCACGGTCGAGGACCTGCCGCGCGTCGACGCCCGCCGCGGGATCCCCCGGTTCCAGCCGGACGCCATCGCCGCCAACCAGGCGATCACCGAGACCACCGGCAGGATCGCGGCCCGCCTGGGGATCACCGTGCCCCAGCTGGCCATCGCCTGGGTGCTGGCCCAGGGCCCCGGGGTGATGGCACTGCCCGGCACCAAGACCCCGAAGTACCTGGAGGAGAACGTCACGGCCGGCGCGGTCACCCTCGCGGCCGAGGTCCTGGCGGAACTGGCCGACCTGCCCGCGGCTGTCGGCAGCCGCTGACCGGGCGCCGCCGTCCGCTGACCGGCCTCCTCCCCCACCGACACCCCACCAAGGAACCGACGTGACCACGAGCGAGCATGCAGCATTCAACCGGCTGGCGGAGCTGCGGCAGATCAAGGAGCAGGCGCGGAGCGGCCCCAGCGAGCGCGCGACCGAAGCGCAGCGCGCGAAGGGCAAGCTGACCGCGCGTGAGCGCATCGCGCTGCTGCTGGACGAGGGTTCCTTCCGGGAGGTCGAGCAGCTGCGCCGGCACCGGGCGA